>JBHEPB010000009.1:0-15836 GCA_046260515.1 Binatia bacterium | reverse complement strand
CTAGCCCGCTTTATTCACGAGAGCGACGGCTGAGGCCATCGGAATCGTGGGCGCGGGGTCGAAGCGACTCTGTCCGGCGATTTCGGGGCTGTTGCGCTCGCGATCGGGCCCATGTCGTCGTCCGAGGTCACCGTGCCGACGAGTCGAGACTGTCTTCGAGCGCAGGCTTCCCATCGTCGCGCTTGCGGAGTGTGTTCTGGGTGTTGCAGGAGGACGGCGGAGCGGGCTACGTCCGCACTGCGCCCCAGACGCGTGCCGCGACGAGCCAGTCGTCGTACCACGGGTGATTGCCGGCCATGTGGATGGTCGTGCGACGCACGGAGGAAACCACGCGCGCTCCGATCTTGAGCAGCATCAGGCGAAGCGACTCGACCTGCTTGCGCGCAAGTGACGTCTTGGCCAACCGGCATCGCAGAGTCTGCAGCAGCACGTAGGCCGCCGCCGTCATCAGCACGCGCAGCTGGTTGGCGCGGAACTTTACGCAGCTCGTGCGGTCGAGCACCAGGCCGTGTTGCAACTCCTTGATCCGGTTCTCGCTCTCTCCGCGCATCCGGTAGATTTCGTAGACGCGTTCAGGGCCGGATCTCAGATTCGTCACCACAAAGCGCGCGTTGTCGCGAGGATTGCGTCCGGCAAGGCGCACCACTTCGGCCTTGTAGATGACGCGCCGCTGGCACTTCTTCCAGGACTCGGCCGCGTAGCGTGTCTCGCCGAACAGCGCGTGGCTCTTGCCGCTCTCGCGCGACAGGCGCCGCGCCGTCCCCATCGGGCGATGCGCCCGGCGTGCCAGCACCGGGTTTTTGGCCATTCCAACCACGTAGACGAGACGCTTCTCGGCATCGAGGAAATCGAACATCTCCGGGCACGCGAAGCCGCCGTCGAGCCGCACGAGCACCCGCGCCTTGGGGAATCTCTCGCGTACCATCGCCAGTGCCCGCCGCAGAATGCCGCATGCTCCCCGGCTGGCCGTTGCGTTGCCCGGGCGCAGCACGGCGGTGAACAAGTACTGGTCCGGTTCGTCCCCGAAGCTGACAAAGCCGAGCATCGGCAGGTAGCAGTAGTCGCCGTAGTGGCCGTTGTAGAAGCTCAGCTCCTGCTGGTCGCCGAAGTTGGGCGTGTCGGTCGGGTCCATGTCGATGGTGATCTGCCTGACGCGCTTGCCGAGGCGCTTTCGGTGGTAGTCGAAGACCGTCTCCGCCAGCGCCATCCCCATCCAGTACAGGCCGCCGATGGTCGCCGAGTTCTCGAACCGCGACAGCGACGGCTGCGAGGCCAGCTCCTGGCCGGCCGCATCGCCGGCGACCACCAGTCGCATCATCGCGTCCCTGCGCAGGCGGTCGGCGTCGTTGGCGTCCTCGTAGCCGAGGGCGATCCCGTAGACCCGTTGGCTGAACATCCCGGCGTAGGAATGCTGGATGCTGGCCTCGCGACGAGCGTCGCGCAGGCAGCCGCCCAGCGCCGAGGTAAGACCCAGCCGGCGATCAACGGCGGCAAGCAGCACCGAGCCGCCGTCCGAGCTGGTGGCCGGGTCGTCGAACGCCATGTGCAGAGGCTTGTGGAACAGGTCTGGAAAAAGGACGGACTGTTGAGTAGTGTCGAGCAAGGAAAAGTCCTCTTGGGTTGCTTGGAAACACTCTTGGTAAAGCGTTTTTAGCATCCCGAGAGGCTTTTCTCTTCTCTTACATCGTGCGCACGTGAATTATCCGGGCTAGGCGGCGCGGCGGCCGTGGTGGAGGCCGACGACTCGACCCTGTCGGCCGCGGGCGCATCGGCCGAGGCGGTGGGGCTTCTTCGGCGCGCCTGGTCGCAGCAGAGTGGGCGGGTGATGCAGCACTGCCGCCGCCTCGGCCTTCGCATCTCGGCCCTCGAGGCGCCGGAGTACCCCGGGGCCCTGGCCTCGATTCCCGACCCGCCCCTGGTCCTGTTCTGGAAAGGAACAGATCCGGCCACCCTCGGCCCCTGCCTGGCGGTGGTGGGCGCCCGGCGCTGCACGGCCTACGGCGAGCGCACGGCCCGCCGCCTGGCCAGCGAAGCCGCGGCCGCCGGCATCGTGGTGGTGAGCGGCCTGGCCAGGGGCGTGGACGCTGCCGCTCACCGGGGCGCCCTGGAGGAAGGCGTCACCATGGCGGTGCTGGCCGGCGGCCTCGACCACATCTATCCCGGCGAGCACAGCGGCCTGGCGGCGAAGATCGTCGAGGGCGGAGGCTGCCTCCTGTCCGAGCAGCCCCCGGGCATGAGACCGCTGGCCTGGCTCTTCCCTTTTCGCAACCGGATCATCACCGGCCTGTCGGCGGCGGTGGTCGTGGTCGAAGCCGGGCATCGCAGCGGGTCGCTGGCCAGTGCCCGCCACGCCCTGGACCAGCAGCGCGAGGTCTTCGCGGTACCCGGCCCGATTGATTCCTCCCTCTCGGCCGGCGCCAACCACCTGCTCAGCCAAGGGGCTCCGCCTTTTCGTTCCATGCCGGATCTGGGCGGCGTTCCGGCATTCTCGAAATTACTGGAAGAAAAATCATCCAAGGGGTCATTAAGAAAAAGAAAAGTCGTGGACAACCTGGACCCGGAATCGGCCCGCATCCTGGCGGCGATCGAAGCCGGCCGGACAACTGCCGACGAGATCCAGACAGCCACCGCGCTTGACGGCACACGAGTTCTGACGTTGTTAACGGCCCTCGAACTGGACGGCCTCGTCCTTAGAGAGGCCCTTGGACGCTTCCGCCCCACCCGGCAGGGGCGCTGACCGTGCCCCCTCAACCGCCCGATCCCGAAAGGACCCCACCATCCCAATGGCCGCCAAGAACCTCGTCATCGTCGAATCGCCGGCCAAGGCCAAGACCCTGGCCCGCTACCTCGGGCGCGACTACCAGGTGCTGGCCTCGGTGGGTCACCTGGTGGACCTGCCCAAGAGCAAACTGGGCGTGGACGTCGAGAAGGACTTCGAGCCCGACTACGAGGTGATCCGCGGCAAGGCCAAGGTCATCAAGGAGCTGAAGGCCGCCGCCAAGGGCAAGGACAGCATCTTCCTGGCCCCCGACCCCGACCGCGAGGGCGAGGCCATCGCCTACCACATCCGCCAGCACGTGGTCCCCAAGGGCTTCAAGGGGGAGGTCCACCGGGTCCTGTTCAACGAGATCACCAAGAGCGCCGTCAAGAAGGCCCTCCAGAACCCCGGCCACATCGACACGAGCAAGTTCGAGGCCCAGCAGGCCCGCCGCGTGATCGACCGCCTGGTGGGCTACCAGATCAGCCCCCTCCTCTGGGACAAGGTGCGCCGCGGGCTGTCGGCCGGCCGCGTCCAGTCGGTGGCCGTGCGCCTGCTGGTCGAGCGCGAAAGGGAGATCCAGGGCTTCGTCTCGGTGGAGTACTGGCAGATCACGGCCAGGCTGAGCCCCAAGGACGGGGCCGAGGCCCAGGTCTTCGAAGCCCGCCTCGTCGAGGTGGACGGCAGGAAGATCGACACCAAGAACCTGAAGGCGGACGGCGCCGCCGCCGCAGAGGCCTCGGCTGCCGGCGGCCGCTTCTACATCTCCGGCGAGGCCCAGGCCCGGCAGTTGGAAAAGCGCTTCCGCGAGGCCCGCGACTGGAGCGTCACCGAGGTCAAGCGCACCGAGCGCCAGCGGCGACCGGCTCCTCCCTTCATCACGTCGACGCTCCAGCAGGAGGCGTCGCGCAAGCACGGCTTCCAGCCCCGCCGCACCATGTCGGCGGCCCAGCGCCTCTACGAAGGCGTGGACCTCGGCGACGAAGGGCCGACCGGTCTCATCACCTACATGCGAACCGACTCCACGCGCGTCTCCCCCGACGCCCAGGTGGCAGCGCTTGCGTATGTGAAAGCGACCTTCGGCGACGCCTTCGCGCCCGCTGCGCCCAACCAGTACCGCACCAAGAAGAGCGCCCAGGACGCCCACGAGGCCATCCGCCCCACTTCCCTGGACCTGCCGCCGGAGAAGGTGAAGGACTTCCTGCCTTCCGACGAACTGCGCGTGTACACGCTCATCTGGAACCGTTTCCTCGCCAGCCAGATGTCGCCCGCGGTCTACGACCAGACCCAGGTCGACATCGAAGCGGCCGGCGGTCGTTTCCGCGCCAGCGGCCAGGTGCTGCGCTTCGCCGGTTTCCTGCGCGTCTACGAGGAAGGCCGCGACGCTCCCGACGAGAACGACGAGGCCGGCAACCTGCCCGACCTCCAGCAGGGCCAGGACGTCGCGATGAAGGAACTGGCCACCACCCAGCACTTCACGCAGCCGCCCCCGCGCTTCACCCAGGCCTCGCTCATCCGCGAGCTGGAAGAGCGCGGCATCGGCCGCCCCTCCACCTACGCAGCCATCATGTCCACGATCATCGGGCGCGAGTACGTGCGCCAGGACGATGCGCGCCGCCTCGTGCCCACCGAACTCGGGACGCTGGTCACCGACCTGCTGGTGGAATCCTTCCCGGACATCCTGAACGCCGAGTTCACGGCCGGGCTGGAGAGCCAGCTCGACGACGTGGAAGAGGGCAAGAGCGGATGGCTGGAGGCCACGCGCCGCTTCTACGAGCCCTTCCGCGCCGACCTCGACCGCGCCAAGATCGAGATGCGCGACGTCAAGCGCGAGGTCACCGAAACCGAGCTGCCCTGCCCGAAGTGCGGGAAGACGCTGGTCATCAAGTGGGGCCGCAACGGCGAGTTCGCCGCCTGCCCCGAGTACCCGGAGTGCCGCTTCACCAGCAACTTCACGCGTCGCGACGACGGCACCATCGTGCTCGACGCCGCCGAGGAGACCGACGAGGTCTGCGAGAAGTGCGGCTCGGCGATGGCCTACAAGTTCTCCAAGTTCGGCCGCTTTCTCGGCTGCTCGGCCTACCCCGAGTGCAAGAACATCAAGTCGGCGAACACGCCCGTCCCCCTCGGCATTGCCTGCCCCAAGGACCTCGGCGGCTGCGGCGAGGGCGAACTCGTGCAGAAGGTGTCGCGACGCGGAAAGATCTTCTACAGCTGCAACCGTTATCCCGCCTGCAAGTACGCGCTGTGGGACCGCCCGGTGGAGACGCCCTGCCCCGAATGCGAAGCGCCCTTCGTGGTCGAGAAGACCACCAAGAGGGCGGGAACCGTTCGCCGCTGCGTGCGCGAGGGCTGCACCTACTCCGAGGCCACCGACGAGGGGCCGCTGCTGCAGGAAGACCAGGCCGACGCGTGAGCGCCGCCGCGCCGCGCATCACCATCGTCGGCGGCGGACTGGCCGGGAGCGAAGCGGCCTGGCAGGTCGCGCGCCGCGGCTTCGGCGTGGACCTGTGGGAGATGCGCCCCGTCGTCTCCACCGAGGCCCACCAGACGCCGATGCTCGGCGAGCTGGTCTGCTCCAACTCCCTTCGCGACGATTCGCTGCTGACGGCCGTGGGCCTGCTCAAGCGCGAGATGCGCTCGATGGATTCGCTCATCCTGCGCGTCGCCGACGAGACGAAGGTGCCGGCCGGCTCGGCCCTGGCCGTGGACCGCGTGCGCTTCGCCGAGAAGATCACCGAGGCTGTTGAAGCGCTGCCCGGCATCGTCATCCACCGCGGCGAGATCACGTCCATCCCGACGGGCGGCATCACCATCCTGGCCACCGGGCCGCTGACGTCGCCGGCGCTCTCGGCCGAACTGGCCACCTTTGTCGGCAGCGACCACCTCTACTTCTACGACGCCATCTCGCCCATCCTCACGGCCGACTCGATCGACATGGACAAGGCTTTCCGCGCGGCGCGCTGGGGCAAAGGCGGCGACGACTACATCAACTGCCCGCTGGATCGCGAGCAGTATGAGGCCCTCGTCGACGCGATCCTCGCCGCCGACAAAATGCCGATGAAGAGCTTCGAGCGCTGCATCCATTTCGAAGGCTGCATGCCGGTGGAGGAGATCGCGCGCCGCGGCCGCAACACCCTGGCGTTCGGTCCCATGCGCCCGGTGGGACTCAACGACCCGCGCACCGGTAGCCGCGCCCACGCCGTCGTCCAGCTTCGCCAGGACGACACCGAGGGCCGCCTCTTCAGTATGGTCGGCTTCCAGACCAAGATGACCTACCCCGAGCAGAGGCGGGTCTTCCGCATGATCCCGGGCCTGGAGAAGGCCGAGTTCGTGCGCCTCGGCAGCCTCCACCGCAACACCTTCATCAACTCGCCGAGGGCCCTGCTGCCCACGCTGCAGGCCTGCACGCGCAGCAACCTTTTCGTGGCCGGGCAGCTGGTCGGCGTGGAAGGCTACGTGGAATCGACGGCCACGGGACTGCTGGCCGGCATCAACGCCGTGCGCCTGGCGACGGGGCAGGAGACGGTGGCGCCGCCGGCCACGACGTCCCTCGGCTCGCTGCTGGCCTACATCACCGACCGCGCGCGCACCGACTTCCAGCCGATGAACGCCAACTACGGCCTCTTCTCCCCGCTGGAGGGTCGCTTCCGCGGCCGCGAGAAGAAGGAAGCGATGGCGGCGCGCGCCGACCTCGAGTGGACGGCCTGGGCCGCGCGAAGCGGGTTGGACCTCGAGACGGCCGTGGAACCTCGAGCCGAAGCCGTCGCTTCGAGCGGCGCGCCGGCGGCCGTTTGAATGCAACCGTGACCGAAATCCTCGAAGCAGCCCTGGCCCCCGCTCCCGAGTCCTGGCGTCTCGCCTTCGACGCGGCCGTCGCCGGATCGCCATCTCCCGAACTCGCCGCCTCCACCTTCGAACGCCTCGTCGAGGCGGCCGACGCCGCCTCCCTGCTGGCCTGGCCCGCCGACCGCCTCGGCGAACTGGCCATCGTGATCGGCTCGAGTTCCTATTTCTCGCGGGTCCTCGTCTCCCAGGGCGCGCGCTGGCCCGAGTTCGCCCGCGGCTACCGCAGCGGACTGCCCTCGCGCGAAGAATTGACGGCAGCCTGCGGCCTCGAGGAGAACGACGACGTCCAGGCGCTGCACCGCAAGCTGAGGAAGCTGACGGCGGCCGAGATGTACCGCATCGGCGCGCGCGATCTCCTGGACCTGGCCACGCTGGACGAAACGGTGACGGCGCTGACGCGCCTGGCCGACGTGACCATTGGCATTGCCGTCGATCACAGCCGCGCCCTGCTCGTCAGGCAGGGCGGCGATGCGATCGCGCCCGACGGGCATCCCCTCGGCTTCGTGGTGCTGGGCATGGGCAAGCTCGGCGGCGAGGAGCTCAACTTCAGCTCCGACGTCGATCTCGTCTACATGTACGAGTCCGACGCTGTCGCCGAGACGAGCCGCCCGGCCCGCGAGTTCTTCACTTACCTGGCTTCGGCCGTCACCCGCGCCGTCGGCGAGACGACGGCCGACGGCGTCGTCTTTCGCGTGGACCTGCGCCTGCGGCCCGAAGGCATCAACGGCCTGCCGGTCAATCCCGTGGAGGTGGCCCTCGACTACTACGAAGGCTGGGGCGACACCTGGGAGCGCGGCGCCCTGGCCAAGGCCCGCCCCATCGCCGGCGACCTCGAACTCGGCCGACGTTTCCTCGAAGACCTGGCCCCCTTCATCTACCGCCGCCACCTCGACTACGACACCATCGAGGATCTGCGCGGGATGAAGGACAGGATCGATGCCGAGCTGGCCCTGCAAAAGCCCGGCACCCGCAACGTGAAGATCGGCCGCGGCGGCATCCGCGAACTCGAGTTCGTGGTGCAGGTGCTGCAGCTCATCCATGGCGGTCACGTGGCCGCGGTGCGCGGAGCCGGCACGCGCCGTGCCATCGATGCCCTCGAGTCCGAAGGGCTGATGCCGCCTGCGGAAGCGGCGGAACTGCGCGCCGCCTACCACTTCCTGCGCAACGTCGAGCACGCCGTCCAGATCGAGGAGAAGAGGCAGACCCAGACCCTGCCCGACCGCGCCGAGGGCCTTCGCTGGCTCGCGCGTCGCCTCGGCTACGGCAGCCAGCGGCGCGGCACGCCGCGTTCTCCGGACGAGACGGCCGGCTTCGAGCACGACTGGGACCGCTACACCCGCCGCGTCCACGAACTGTTCCTGCGTTTCCTCGAGCTGCGCCCGGACGAGGCTCCGCGTCGCGAGCACGCGAGCGACCCCGTCTCCCTGGCCCTTCTCGGCCAGATCGCCGACGGGCGCTTCGAGGACGCGGGCCACGTGCTGGCCAAGATGGGCATCCCCGGAGGCGTGGAGGCGGCGAAGAACCTGGCGCGCATCTACCACGGACGCCTGCGCGGGCCGGCCAGTCCCCAGCGCCGCCGCGCGGTCGAGGCGCTGGCGCCCGCCCTTCTCGATGCCGTGGCCCGTTCCTCGGATCCCCAGCGCGCGCTGTCGGGCCTGGTCGAGTTTCTGATCCGCACCGGCGCGCACACGAGCTATCTCGCGCTGCTGAGCGGTTCGCCCAAGACGATGGAGATCCTCGTCGCGCTCTTCGCCAGCAGCCCCTACCTGGCCGGACACCTGGCCGGCCATCCCGAACTCCTCGACTCGCTGGTGAGGGCGGATTCGGCGGCCAGCCCGGAGCCGGAGGCGAAGGGACTGGCCGAAGCGCTTCGTGTCGCGATGCCGGCCGACTGCTCGGACGAGGAAGCGGTGATCGCTGCCCTCAGACGCTTCCGCGTCACCGAACTGCTGCGCATCGGGCTCAACGATCTGGCCGGCGCGCTGCCGAGCGACGCCGTGCACCGCGCCCTCAGCACCCTGGCCGAAGTGGTACTGACCGAAGCCGTGGAGGCCGCCCGCCGCATCGTCTCCGCGCGGCTGAAGGGCCCTTGGGGACGCGTGCGCCTGGCCGTGATCGCGATGGGAAAGCTCGGCGCCCGCGAGATGTCCTACGGCTCCGACCTCGACCTGATTTTCGTCTACGCCGGCGAAAGCGACGGTTACGATCCCGATGTCCACGTGCTCGTGACCAGGTGGATGCAGAAGTTCATCTCCCTGCTGTCGGCGCGCACCCGCGACGGCGTGGCCTACGAAGTGGACGCGCGCCTGCGGCCCTCCGGGCACAGCGGCCCGCTGGTGACCTCGCTGGCCGGTTTCGTCGAATACCATTCCGGCGAAGCCGACCTGTGGGAGAGGCAGGCCATGATCCGTGCGCGCGTGGTCTATGCGGATGCGGAACTGGCCGCGCGCGTGGAGGCGGCCCTTGCCGCGCGCGTGTGGGGCGCTTCGCTCGACTCCGCCGAGGCCGCCGAGATCGCCAGTCTTCGAGGCCGCGTGGAGACGGAACTGTCCGGCGAGGACGCGGGGCGCCTCAACATCAAGACCGGGCGCGGCGGCATCGTGGACATCGAGTTCCTCGTGCAGATGCTGCAATTGAGGCACGGGCTCGGGCATCCCTCCGTGCGCCGGCGGGCCACGGCCGAGGCCCTCGAGGCTCTTCGCGACGAAGGGCTTCTCGAGCGCGATGCGGCCGACGCGCTGCTGCGCGACTACCGCTTCCTGCGCCGCCTGGAGGCGAGGCTGCGCCTGGAGAGGGACCGTCCCGTCGAGGAACTGGGCAGCGATCCGGCCACGCTGGCCCCCCTGGCGATGCGCCTCGGCTACGAAGGCGACGAGCCGGGGCGCCTGCTTCTCGAGGACTACCACCGCACGCGCGAGGAAGTCCGCTCCCTGTACGAGAGCATCTTCACCGCGACGCCGACTCTGCCGCGTTGACCTTGGTCGCCACGGCCGATACGAAACCGGCTGTGGAAAAGGGAAAAAGCATCTGGATGAACGGGACCCTGGTTCCCTGGGACGACGCCAGGGTCCACGTCCTCACGCATACGCTTCACTACGGGCTGGGGGCATTCGAGGGCATCCGTTGCTACGAGGCCACGGGCGGCCGCTCGGCGGTCTTTCGGCTTCGCGAGCACATCGTCCGCCTGGTTCAGTCGTGCGACATCCTGGCCATCGAATCGCCCTACACCGTGGACGAACTGGTCGAGGCCTGCCTGGCCACCATCCGCGCCAACGAGCTGAAAGCCTGTTACATCCGCCCCCTGGTCTACGTGGCCGAAGGCGAGATGGGGCTGGGCTCGGCCATGGTCAACCCCATCCACGTCTCGATCGCGGTGTGGCCCTGGGGCAGCTACCTCGGCGCCGAGGGGCTGGCCAACGGCATCCGGGTGCGCACCTCCAGCTTCCAGCGCATGCACGTCAACACGCTGATGACCAAGGCCAAGGCCGTCGGGCACTACGTGAATTCCATCCTGGCCAGCGTGGAAGCGCGGCGCGGCGGCTACGACGAATCGCTGATGCTGGACGTGGACGGCTACGCTGCCGAGGGCTGCGGCGAGAACCTCTTCATCGTCCGCGACGGCCGCGTCAAGACACCGCCGATCGCCACGGTGCTCGAGGGCATTACGCGCGCCACGGCCATCGACCTGCTGAGGGCCGACGGCGTCACCGTGGTGGAGGAGCGCTTCACGCGCGACGAGATCTACATTGCCGACGAGGCCTTCCTCACGGGCACGGCGGCCGAGATCACGCCGATGGCCTCCCTGGACGATCGCCGCGTCGGCGCCGGCAAACCGGGGCCGATCACCAAGCGGCTCCAGGAAATCTACTTCCAGGTGATCCGGGGGGAGAAGCCCGAGTACTCCCGCTGGCTTTCCTGGCTGTGAGCGAAGCGGGGCGCCGTTGAGACCTTACGGTTACGGCCCGCCCTCTTCGTCGCGACCCAACCTCCGGTTCGGGCCGAGCGGGGAAGTCCCGCCGGTGGTGGCGCGCCTCATCACGGCCAACGTCGCGGTGTACTGCCTGCAACTGCTCACGGGCGACTGGTGCGCCCGTGAATTCGGCCTGATCCCGGCCCTCGTCGAGAAGGGCGAGATCTGGCGACTGTTCACCTACCAGTTCCTGCACGGCGGCAGCTTCCACCTGTTGCTCAATATGTTCGCGCTGTGGATGTTCGGCTCCGAACTCGCGCCGCGCTGGGGAGCGGCCTTCTTCCTTCGCTACTACTTCCTGTGCGCGGTGGGCGGCGGCATCCTTTTCACGCTGGTGAGCCTCGGCACCTGGATCCCGAGTATCGGCGCATCGGGAGCCATCTACGGAATCCTCATGGCCTACGCCATGTGGTTCCCGAATCGCCAGGTCTATCTCTATTTCGTGCTGCCGATCCGGGTGCGCTACCTGATCGTCTTTCTCATCCTGCTGGAGACCTCGCAGGCCATCCAGTCCACCGGCACCGGCATTGCGCACGCCGCGCACCTCGGCGGGATGGGATTCGGCTACGCGTACCTGCGGTGGAACGGTGTGGAAGGGTTCCACCCGTTTTCCTCGGCGACGGTTGCGAACTGGAAGAGGATGCTGGCGCGGCGACGGCTGCGGCGCGATCTGCGCGAACGCGGCTGGAACGATCGCGACACGCTGCACTGAGGGAAAACTGCGGCCCCCGAAATGCGAGAGGGGGTCGGAGCGTTGCGCTCCCGACCCCCTTCTCTCAAGGTCCCAAAAGTTGTGTGGTCGGTCCTGCGTATCGGGCGTTGGGCGCTTTCAGGCTTCTGGGAAAAGCCATCCGATGAGCACGAGGCCGGCCACGATCAGAGCCGATTCGAGCATTGATGTTGTTCTCCTCTCGAGGCCCCGCAGCCTCGAAGCGAGGTAGTTGTACGGAAACGGCCAACCTCCGTCAAGGATCTTCGCGTAGTTCCACCTACGTCACGCGGCGTAAACGGGGTCGAGTCGCCTTCTTTCAAGGATGTACATAGCCGTGCAAGGCGGCGGAGAGCGAAACTCGCTCCTCGATTCGACGCGCTGCGGGGTCTATACGCCGGCCATGCAAAACTTCGGCGAGCCAAAGTCCACGCCCGAACATCCGGCCGTGAACCAAGGCATTTTCCGCGGGGCGGAAGGCGTGGACCTGCTTCACCGGGCCTGGCTTCCCGAGGGGCCGGCCCGCGCCGTCGTCGTCATCGCTCACGGCATGAGCGAGCACAGCGGCCGCTACGACCACGTCGGCCGTTTCCTGGCCGCCCGGGGCCTGTCCGTCCACGCCTACGATCATCGCGGTCACGGCCAGTCCGGCGGCGAGATGGGCACCGTGGAGCACTTCGGCCATTACCTCGACGACCTTTCGACCTTCCTTTCGATGGTTCGCACCGGTGCGCCCCTGGTCCTGCTCGGTCACTCCATGGGAGGCCTGATCGTGGCGGCCTACCTGCTGGAGAGGCAGCCCCAGCCCGACCTCGTGGTTCTTTCGGGCCCCGCCATCGTCCCCATCATCGGCGCCGGCGGCCGGCAGATCGACGCAACGCGTCTAAGCAGGGACCCGGCGGCCCAGCGTGCCTACCTGGAGGATCCTTTGGTGCTCCGGGAGCGGGTGAAAGAGGAACTCTTCTACAAGCTTATCGAGGGGGTGGCCCTGCTCGTGGGCCGCGCCTCGGAGGTCCACCAGCCCCTCCTTCTCATTCACGGCACGGACGACCCGCTCTGCAGCGCCGAGGGCGCCGAGACCTGGGTGCGGTCTTCTTCCTCCAAGGACGTGACGGTGAAACTCTACGAGGGCGGCCGCCACGAGATGTTCAACGACATCAACCGCGACGAGGTGCTCGAGGACCTCTGGACCTGGCTCGACGGGCGCCTGCCTGCGGCGGACGCCTGAAGCCGCCGCCGGCTGTCCCGCGTACGGCATGCACCGCGGCCAGGGGCGGCGTCGATCGCTCCTGCGGTGCGACTTTGAACCTCTCGGCTTCGCCCGCTAGGGTGCCCGCTCCCATGGAAGAAAAGGTGTTGTTCGTTGTCGGGTCCCCGCGCTCGGGGTCCACGATGCTCGCCCGCATGATTTCGTCGCACTCGCTGGTCTACGGCCGGCCGGAGCCCCATCTGCTGACGCCGCTGGCCCACCTCGGCTACTTCGCCAACGTGGACAAGGCGCCCTTCGACCACGTGCTGGCGGCCGAATCGACCAGGGAGTTCGTCGCCGACCTTCCGGGCGGCGAGCAGGACTACGTGGACGCCTGTCGCGCCTACACCGACACGCTCTACCATCGCATGCTGGCGGCGAGGCCGAACAAACGCTACTTCCTCGACAAGACGCCGGCCTACGCGCTGGTGCTCGACTTCATCGCGCGCGTCTATCCGAACGCGAAGTACGTGGTCCTCACACGCCATCCGCTGGCGGTGTTCAGTTCGTTCGCCGAATCCTTCTTCGACAGCGACTACCAGGTGGCCCACGACTACAACCCCATCACCGAGCGCTACGTGCCGGCCATCGCCAGGTTCCTGCGCGAGCGCAAGGTCCCCATCCACCACGTAGTGTACGAGAACCTGGTGGCCGACCCCGACGCGGTGATGCAGGGGGTATTCGGGTTCCTCGGCGTTCCCCACGAGCCGGAAGCGGTGGACTACGGCAAGCACGAGCACGAGGGCAAGGGCCTCGGCGATCCCATCGGTGTGGCGAAGCATTCGCGGCCTTCGACGGCCTCCCTCCACAAGTGGGCGGGCGAGGTCAGCGGCAACCCGGCCCGCCTCGCCCTGTGCCAGCAGATCGTCGCCCGGCTGGATCCCGCCGATCTCGAGATCTGGGGGCATCCCCTCGAGACCTTCTGGAAGCCGCTGGACGAACTTGCGGGCAAGAGCGTCGCGCCCAAGCCCAAGAAGCTCGACCGCTACCGGCTCGAACGCAAGGCCATCGTGGCGCTGCGCGGCCAGGTGCAGAAGAGGGCGGCCCTGCGAAAGCTGCTGCAGAAGGCGAAGCTGGCGGCGGACGTTCTGCTGAGGGAATGATCCAGTCGCCGGAGGCCGTTCAGGCCGCCCGCGAGTTCGTGGCCTTGCCCACGCCCACCAGCAGCTTCACCGCGTCCGTCAGGCCGTCCACGGTCAGCGGGTACATCGGGTAGATGCGCCGCAGCAGGCGCGTGGTGTGGGTGCGGTCCCAGCCTTTTTCGGGCTCGGGGTTGAGCCACACGGCGCGGTCGAAGTGCTCGTGGATGCGCTGCATCCACGCGATGCCGGGCGTGGCCGTCGTCACGCGCGGGTCGATGCCGCCGTAGGGCTCCAGCAACTCGGCCGGGTGCATGGCCGCATCCCCCACGATCAGCGTCTTCCAGAAGGGCTCGAAGTTCCTCAGCACCTGGGCCGTGGGCACGGCCGAGGCCTTGGTCAGGCGCGCACTCGTGTAGACGTGGTCGTAGATGCAGTTGTGGAAGTAGTAGGACTCGAAAGCCTTGAGGCCGCGTTCCTCGTGCAGGGCCGTCAGCAGGCGGCTCACCGGCTCGAACCAGGGCGACATCGTGCCGCCCACGTCCATCAGCAGCAGAACGCGCACGTCGTTGCGGCGCGGGGCGCGGAAGACCATCTCGATCTCGCCGGCGTTGCGGCAGGTCTCGTCGATGGTCTCGTCGATGTCGAGCTCGGTGGCGTTGCCGCGGCGCGTGAGCTGGCGCAGGCGGCGGATCGCGACCTTCAGCTGGCGCACGTCCAGGCGCACGTCGGTGCGGTAGTCCTGGAAGTGGCGCTCCTCGGCCACCTTCATGGCCGAACGGCTGCGGCCGGGGCCGCCCACGCGGATGCCGGTGGGGTGCACGCCGCCGTGGCCGTAGGGGGAGCGGCCGCCGGTGCCCACCCACTTGTTGCCGCCGTCGTGTCGTTCGTCCTGTTCGGCCAGGGTTTCCATGAAGCGGCGCATCAGTTCGTCGCTGCTCAGGCGTTCGAGCTCGGCCAGCTGCTCGGGGGTGAGCTGCGGGAAGTCCTTCGCCTCCTCCAGCCACTTCATCACTTCGTCGGTGAGGGAGTCGAGGCTGCCCTCGACTCCGTGAAAGACCTTGGCGAAGACGCGGTCGAAGGCGTCGAAGTGGCCTTCGTGCTTGATGAGGCAGGCGCGTGAGAGGTGGTAGAAGCGCTTCAGGCTCGACCCGTGGAGGCCCTTCTGCACGGCTTCCATGAGGGTGAGCCATTCCTGGGTCCCGACAGGGACGCCTTCGGTGCGCAGGCCGTAGAAGAGGTCGAGGAACATTCTGGTTCTATCTGCCTGTTGCGCTGGCGCGCCCTTCGATCGCTTTTTTCATCGTCGCGCTGCGCGGTCTTGAATCGCCTTCTTCATCGTCGCGCTCTCGCGCCTCTCGATCGCCTTCTACATCGTCGCGCTCGCGCGCTCCTTTCTAGTGGAACTGGACTCGTCGCTCGCCAGCTCGCGACTCCGGCTCGCAGCTCACTGATTATATCGGGGGCCGAGTTCGGCCCAGTTGGCGGGGTAGCTGCCGCCCTGCTTGGAGTAGCGCTTGAGGGCTTCGGAGTCCTGCTCGGTCTTCAGGAGGCTGCCGATGAAGGGGATGTGGGCTTCGATCTGGTCGGCCGTCATGCCCGCGCGCCCGAGGGCCGCGATCCAGTCGATCAGCTCGGAGGTGGACGGCTTCTTGCGCAGCTCGGGCTGCTCGCGCAGCCAGTAGAACTTGATCAGGCACTGGTCGAGCAGGGTCGTCTCGAGGTTGGGATGGTGGACCGCGACGATGCGCTTCATCAGGCACACGTCGGGGAACTCGATGTAGTGGAAGATGCAGCGGCGCAGGAAGGCGTCCGGCAGTTCCTTCTCGTTGTTCGAGGTGATGAGCACAATGGGCCTCTGGGCGGCCGCGATCTCGTCGCCGGTCTCGGTGACGGTGAACCGCATCTCGTCCAGTTCGTGGAGCAGGTCGTTGGGGAACTCGATGTCGGCCTTATCCACCTCGTCGATGAGCAGCACGCGGCGGTCCTCGGCCGCGAAGCAGCGCCCGACCGGGCCCATCTTGATGTAGGCGCGGATGTCGGAGACGTCGGCGCCGCCGAAACGGCTGTCGTTCAGGCGCTGCACCGTGTCGTACACGTAGAGCCCTTCGGCGGCCTTGGACGTGGACTTGACGTGCCAGCTTTCCATCTTGAGGCCGAGGGAGGCGCTGATGTGGCGGGCCAGCAGGGTCTTGCCGGTGCCCGGCTCGCCGCGCAGCAGC
>JBHEPB010000008.1:0-14611 GCA_046260515.1 Binatia bacterium | reverse complement strand
GACTACAAGACCGAGAACTTCGCCGAGCGCGTGCGCGAGGTGACGGCGGGCCGCGGCGCCGACGTGGTCATCGACTTCATCGGCGCCTCCTACCTGGAAGGCAACATGAAGGCCCTGGCCGAGAAGGGCCGCATGGTCATCGTGGGCCTGATGGGCGGCTTCAGCGGCGAACTGCCCTTGGGCATGCTGATGCAGAAGAGGCTGACGGTGCGCGGCACGCTGCTCAGGTCACGCTCCCTCGAGGAGAAGGCGGCGGCGACGCGCGCCTTCGAGAAGAGCGTGCTTCCCCACCTCGCCTCGGGCCGCATCCGCACGGTGATCGACCGTGTCTTCCCCTTGGCGGAAGCCGCCGAGGCCCACCGCCTCATGGAGTCCAACGCCAACTTCGGAAAGATCGTCCTCCGCGTCGACGGTTAGTTCAGCACCGGGCACATGGGCACGATGACCTGCCCGACCGCCACCTTGAGGATGAGCAGGGCGTCGGGGGCCGTCACCTCGCCGCTGCCGTTGTAGTCGCACCTCACCAGGGGACACATGGACGTCCCCACGGCGGTCTTGAGCGCGGCCAGGGCATCGGCCGCCGTCACGTCCAGGTCTCCGTTGGCGTCGCCGCAGATGGGAACGGGAACGAGCATCGTCGTGGTGGTTTCCGGCGGCAGCGTGGTCGTCGCGTCCGGGACTGTCGTGGTGGTGTCGGGGATCGTCGTCGTGGTGTCGGCAAGCGTCGTGGTCGGGATGAAGCAGAGGACCTCGTTGCAGTCGGTGCCGTCGCCCTGGAAGGCGCCGACTCCGGTGCAGTTGATCAGGGTGAGTTCCATGCAGCCACCGGCCAGGAGGCAACAGGCGCCGAGGTTCTGAGGAACCGTGGTGGTGGTCGTCGGCTGGGTGCACTCCACAAAGGCGCATTCGGTGCCGTCGCCCTGGTAGTTGCTTTCGCCGCAGTCCCCGGAGCTTCCCTCCGTGCAGCTGCCGTTGGGATGGCAACAGGCGCCCGTGGGCAGCGTGGTGGTGGTGGTGCCCGTGCACTGTTCGGCGCAGTTGGTGCCGTTGCCCTGGAACCCCACGAAGCACATGTCGGAGCTCGTTTCGAAGCAGTTGCCTCCCGCGCCGGGGCAGCAGCCGTTCGGGCTGTTGCAGCAGGCGCCGGTCACGGGCACCGCGACGGCCCGGGATCCGGCCCCGGCGGGAAGCGCCGCTACGGCGGCCATGCCGAGGAGCACAGAGAAGCAGGTCACAAACGTCGTCGCGAAACCCTTGCCCATGGGAAGACCCTCCGGGAAACGTCGCCCCAGGCGCCGCCTCCAAAATCCACGGCGCCCCGCGCGCCGGCTACTCCTTCCCGTATACCCGACGGTGGTCGAAACGGAAGAACCCCGACGCTTCTTCCTGGCCGATGATGTCGGCCTCCGCCCCGAAGGTGCGGGTGCGAAGGGCTTCCAGGCGACTGGCCTGTTCGTCGCCCTGCCAGTTCTTCAGGATGTCGTTGCGTTGCTCCATGTAGCGTTCGCCGGTGTCCCAGGCCTGGTCGCGCTGCTGATCGAGATCGCGCCAGCGGGTCCGCGCCTCCTCGTCGAGCCCCATCTTCTCGCGCACCTGGTCGAGCTGGCGGGCGCGGGCCTCGGGCGACATCGCGTGCAGGTCCTCCTGCACGGCGGGGAGGGTGAGGAAGCCGTTCATCAGTTCGGTCTGGCGCCGCTCGATGAAACCTGGAGCCTTCTCCCCGTAGACCTGCTCGATGGAATCGACGTACTTGGAGAGCTTCTCGTCCACTGGAACGTCGGGAGACTGGTTGATCTCGTCCATCGCGTCGTAAATGCGCTCGTGGCGAATAGCCTCCTCCCAGATCTGCTCGGCATCCGCGCCGAAAAATCGGAAGCGCGCTTCGCGCATGGCGTCGCGCCTCTCGGCAGGCGTCATGGTGGAAAGGTCGACGCGGTTGGCAGCGAGCCAGTCGTTGTAGGCCGTCATGTTCTGGTACTGGGCGTAGAGCTGGGACGCCAGCTCGGGAAAAGCCTGGGAAAGGAAGCCCTGCAGCCTCTCCTGCCAGTCGTCCGGGTAGGCCTCCATCAGGTAGGCGATCAACTTCTCCAGGGCCTTGATCTGCGTGCGCTTGTTGGAGATCGTCGCGCCGAACTGCTCGCGCAGGTAGCTGACGGCTTCCTGGTCCTTCGTCATCGCGTTGGCGCCGGTGCGGCGCTCGCCGCGACGGGTCGAGGTGGCGGAGGGGTCGCTGGCGACCTCGCCGGTCGTCCCACGGGCGAGAGGCGCGGACTCGTCGTCCTGGCCGCCGGGTCCCCCGGCCGTGCGCCACAGGAACAGGCCCGCCACCAGCACCAGCGCGGCCAGGCCCCACATCTTTTTCGAGTTTCGAGAATTGCCGGACACGTCCTTCCTCCGTCGCCTGAAAAAGAAAGGGGCCTTTACCCCGGTGGGATAAAGGCCCCGATCCTGTGGTCAGCCCGGTCCCGATCCGCGAGGGATCAGAAGCCGGAGTCGGCGATGTAATCGGTCAAGGCCGCGTAGAACTCCATCTCGTCGAAGGTGTCCGGTCCGACGCCGATCACGTCCATGTGATCCTGGGGGATCTTGTAGGAGTGCGACGTCATCATGGTCGACGTGGGGGCGTTCAGGCTGGTGCAGTTGCCCGTGCCCGTCCTCTCGTACACGTAGTCGAGGCAGGGCCAGCAACCGACGTGCTCCAGGCGAAGACCCATCTGGGCGGAGTTGATGCCGACCAGACCGTCGTCGTCGTTGTCGGTCTTGCTCCCGTCACCCGTGCCGAGGGCCCCGTCGTTGTTCGCATCGGTGGTGGCGTAGCCGTCGCCGTCGATGTTGTAGAAGCCCTGCTGCAGCAGGTAGAGGGCCGGGTTCACGTCCAGGCCCTGCTGGGAGGTGAGGAAGCTGCGGCTGCGCGCGATGTACGACGTGCTGTTCGGGTACGCCGTGTTGTAGGCCTTGAGGCCCGTCGTCACGCCGTCGGTCGAGCTGTAGTCGTTGTACATGAGCGACTTGGCCGCCGCGTAGCCGTCGTTGCTGCCGCCGTAGATCACGCTTCCGTAGAATACCGCCAGGGCCTCGATCACCGAGGTGACGCCGGGGTTCAGGTCCAGGATGTACTTGGCCACCGGAGAACCGCGATGCGGGGACGCGATGCTGATGCCGTACTTCACCACGTTGCGGCCCTTGTTGGTGTAGAGCAGCTTGGCCGCCTTGCGCAGGTCGATGCCGCCCTGGGAGTGGCCGACGACGTTCACGTAGGCAGCGCCCGAGGAGGCCATATAGCCGAGGATGTCCTGGTAGAGCTCGTAGCCGCGGTACTCCGAGGACTGGAGCGGCGTCACGGAGGCGATGAAGGACTTCTGGCCGGTGTTGATGTCGGCGTTGCAGGTGGTCTCGAGGAAACCGTCGCAGGGGTCGAGCACGAACACGCCCCAATCGTCGCCCCAGTAATCGTAGCCGAGGATGTTGTCGAAACCGCCGGCGCCGTGCGCGAACACGATCGGATAGACGGTCTTGTTGGCGTCGCGCGCCTCGGCGCTCGCGGTGATTCCTGCGGTCAACAGGAACGAAAGAGCGACGATGCCGCCCAGCTTGGAACTTCCTTTCATTCGACCCTCCTGAGAATGCGGGCGGCCGGTCTGGCTCTTCCCGTCGTCCCCGGATTCCAACACAGCGCCCGCCCTGCCCGGTCGGCAGGCCTTCCTGGGCGCGTGTTTCGTTCGGGGACTCCGCGGAACTTACCCGCCTGACCCGCGTGCGTCAATGGAAACGACGGCTGCTTCCGTCGCGAAAGAGCCGTTGCGCACCTTCGACTGCCTGGTTCGCAACGCCTCGCGGGTGACGCACCGCGACGTCTCCGCCGCGTACGCGACCGACTACATCGAAGCGTCGCGCGCCCGCGGCCGGCTCGAACCCACGCGGCCCCGCTGCGCGAACAGGCGCAGCACCGTGTACACCGCCTTGGCGATCTCCCGGCGCGAGATCTTGGAGGTCCCCTCGCGCCGATCCTCGAAGAGAATGGGCGACTCGCCCACCCTCCATCCCGCCGCCTGTACCAAAAAGAGGATTTCCAGAAGGAAGGAATATCCGTTCGAGAAGATGGCCTCGAGGTCGATGGAGTCCAGGGTCTCGCGCCGGTACACGCGGAAGCCTGCCGTACAGTCCGCGGCCGTCAGCCCGAGCACGGTCTTGGCGAAGGCATTGGCGCCGCGGCTGAGGAGGCGGCG
Source organism: Binatia bacterium (assembly GCA_046260515.1). Classification (GTDB taxonomy): domain Bacteria; phylum Desulfobacterota; class Binatia; order UBA1149; family CAITLU01; genus DATNBU01. Next base: position 10,385 of record JBHEPB010000008.1, on the reverse strand, counting down.
CCCGAGCCCGAAGTCCTTCGTCCCGCCGCCGGGCACGTAGCGCGACCCGATCATGAGGTCGGCTCCCTCCAGGCCCTTCAGCAGGTCGGGGATGTAGCGCGGGTGATGCGAGAAGTCGGCATCCATGGTGCCGATGGGATCGAGGCCGAGGGCTTCGGCCTTGCGGATGCCGGCGATGTGGGCGGTTCCGAGGCCGAGTTTGGCGGGCCGGTGGACCACATGGAGGCGAGGCTCCGTTGCCGCCATCTCGTCCAAGAGCCTGCCGGTACCGTCGGGCGAATTGTCGTCCACCACGACGACGCGGGCATCGACCGGCAGCGCGAGGATTTCCGTCACGAGGCGAACGATGTTCTCGCTCTCGTTGTAGGTCGGGATGACGATTCCCGGATGCGAAGGCTCCCTCCCCACATGGCCTCCTAGTGTGCGGATCCGGACGATGTCAAGGCCGTCCACCAGGGCGCGGCGCGGCGCCGAGTCGCGCCACATCCGCTTCGCTCACGTCGAAGACGTAGATCGAGCGGCCGATCCGTGCCGCAGGCTCGAGACGGTCCAGCCAAGTCCACATTCCCGCTTTCACCGGGCGCATGCGGTCGCCGTAGGTAATCGCGTAGGGATAGCCTCCGAGAAAGTTGGCGCTGATCGCGAAGAGGCCGGCCGTCGGCGTTGTCGGCGCCAGGTCGTAGGCGATGCCGTACACAGCCGGATCCACATGACCGAAGTAGCCGAGGCCGATGCGCGGATTGCCGCGCGCGTCGAGGTAGTCCTTCAGGCGGCCGAGGTCCTGGCCCCAGTCCAGGTTGGAATCCAGCAGAAGACGGCGCGCGCGATCGCCGCCGCCGGCCAGTTCGTTGAACCAGGCCAGGTGGTGAGGCGCGGCCATCGCGAAGGACGCTGCCTGCCAGAGCAGCAGCACCGCGACCGCGATGCGGCCGCGACGCCCGGCGGCGAGCAGCAGGTCCACGCCTCGCCCGGCCAGCAGCAGAAGAAAAGGGAAAGCCGGCAACAGGTAGCGGACGCCGTAGTCCTTCGCGTAGTGGAAGGACAGGACGTAGAGCAGGAGCAGGGACGGGAGCAGGATCCACAGGTCGTCCATGCCCGTCGCGCGGCGAGAGCGCACCAGTGCTGCGACGCCGGCCACCATCAGGAGCAGGGAAGGCAGCGGCGTCTTCAGCATCAGGGCGTAGAGGTAGTAGTACCACCAGCCCGTCTGAGACCAGCTGCCGCCAAGGAAGGCCGGGAATTCTCCGGCGCTGCTGGCCGCCAACTGGAAGCGGACACCTTCGACAAGGGGCGCCGGCAGCGGGAAGTCCTGGAATCCGTAGGCGGCAAGGATGGCCAGCCACGCGGCCACGGCCATCGCCGCTCCCCCGCCCACGAAGCGCATCGCCGACTCCTGCCGCCAGTCCTTCCATCCGGCGGCAACGAGCACGGGCACCAGCGGCGCCATCAGGGCAGCGGTGCCCTTTACCGCGAAGGCCAGTCCGAACAGAGCGCCGGTGGCCGCGGCCCAACCCCAGGCCCTCGTCCCCGCGAAGCGAGCGGCTGCCAGCAGCGCGGCAAAAATGAGTGCGCTGACGCCGACATCGAGGGTGGCCAGGGCGCTGTGCGCCACGACGGGTGACATCGTGGAGTAGAGCGCCAGCACGGCCAGGGCCGCCGGCGCCGACATCAGCTCGCGGGCACGAAGGAAGAGCAGCACGCCGAGTCCGACGGCGATGGCCACCACCACCAGGCGCGCGGCAAAGTAGGCGTCGAGGTAACGCTCCCGGTTGAGATTCATGAAGCTGGTTCCGAAGATCCAGGGGCCCCAGCCCGTGCGGTTGTCGCGGCTGCGCGGGTCGCGATCGATCTTCAGGTCCATGGTCGCCAGGGGCAGGGCCATCAGCATCTTGAGAAGGGGCGGATTGGTGGAATCGAAGGAGAGGTCGCCGGTCTGGAGGTGATAGAGCCCGGCCGGCACATAGACGAACTCGTCGGGAGTGGGCGTGTCGCTGCGGGCGACGACGACGGCGTTGGCGGCGAAGAAGCCGAGGAGCAGCGCGGCGGCGAGCGCCTGGACGCCGGTGCGGCGGGCCAGCGCGAACAAGCCGTCCGGCGCCTGCGCCGTCGCAGCGGGCGCCGCAGCCGGCGGCGCGGCGGCGACCGGCGGCTGGCGCGCCGGTTCGGCCGCTGCCGGCGCGGTCCTTCGGGTTCGGCGTCGGGACATCGAGTGTTCCTACTTGGCCAGCAGTTCGCGACGGCGGAAGCAGGAGAGGGAATGATCGTTGACCATGCCGGTGGCCTGCATGTGGGCGTACACGATGGTCGAGCCCACGAAGCGGAAGCCCCTCTTCTTCAGGTCCTTGCTGAGGGCGTCGGACACCGCAGTGCGCGCCGGGTAGTCGCCGATCGACTCGAGGCGGCTCACGATGGGACGGCCTTCGACGAAGCGCCAGACGTAGGCATCGAAGCTCCCGAACTCCTTCTGCACCTCGAGGAAGCGCTTCGCGTTGCTGACGGCCGACTCCACCTTGAGGCGGTTGCGCACGATGCCGGGGTCGAGCAGAAGCTTCTCGATCCTGGCCGGCGTGAAGCGCGCGACCTTCACGGGGTCGAAGCCGGCGAAGGCCTTGCCGTAGGCCTCGCGCTTGCGCAGCACCGTGTACCAGCTGAGCCCGGCCTGGGCCGCCTCCAGGGTGAGGAACTCGAAGATGCGCAGGTCGTCGTGGACCGGCACGCCCCACTCCTCGTCGTGGTAGGCCACGTAGTCGGGCTTGGCGAGGTCCACCCACGGGCAGCGCTTGCGGCGGTCACTCACAGGGCTCCTCGGGGGGCTACTCACCGGCACGGCGGGCGAACCTATTCAGAAACCCGGGACAGGTACAGGTTGCGCGTAGCGCAACCTGTACCTGTCCCGGGTTTCTGGGCTTCCGGCTCGTCAACCCGGCAAGGGCGGGGCGGGTTGACTGCCGGGCGGGGGACCGTTAGCGAGCCGGGGCGGGTTGCCGGCGATGACTTCCTCTCCTTTTAATAGCGGGACCGCCGCCGGAACCTCCCCGGCCGCCGGTCCCTCCCGGTCCGGGCTGGGCGAGGTCCTGGCCGGCGAGCTCGAGGCCATCGAGGCCCGGGGCCTTCGCCGCCGCCTGCGCGAGGTGGGCGGGGCCCAGGACGCCGTCGTCACCATCGACGGTCGCCAGGTGGTCCTGCTCTGCTCCAACAACTACCTCGGCCTGGCCGCCCACCCCGAAGTCACCGAGGCCGCCGCGCGTGCGGCCCGCGACCTGGGCGCCGGCGCCGTCTCCTCGCGCCTCATCTCCGGGCACATGACCGCCCACGCGGCCCTCGAGGACAAGATCGCCGCCTGGAAGGGCGTGGAAGCCTCCTTGCTCTTCTCCACCGGCTACCACGCCAACGTCGGCGTGATCTCCTCGGTGGTCGGCGCGGGCGACGTCGTCGTCAGCGACGAGCTCAACCACGCCAGCATCATCGACGGCTGCCGCCTGTCGCGGGCCCGCGTGGCCGTCTATCGCCACAATGATGTCGACAACCTGAGAGAGGTCCTCGCCTCCTGCGCCGACGCGCGGCGCATCCTCGTCGTCACCGAATCGGTCTTCTCGATGGACGGCGACCTCGCGCCCCTGGCCGACCTCGCCAACGCCGCCGGCGAGTGCGGCGCGTGGCTGATGGTGGATGAAGCACACGGCGCCGGCGTCTTCGGTCCCGCGGGCGCCGGCCTGGTGGCGGCCCTCGGCCTCACCGATCGCGTCGACATCCACATGGGCACCCTCGGCAAGGCCATCGGCAGCTTCGGCGCCTACGTTGCCGGCTCCCGTCGCCTCGTCGACCACCTGGTCAATCGCGCGCGTTCCTTCATCTTCACCACCGGCCTGCCGCCTTCGGCCGTGGCCGCGGCAGGCGCCGCCCTCGACGTGATCGCCCGCGAGCCTGGCCGTGCGGCCGGCCTGCTGGCCCGGGCCCGCGCCCTCGGCCAGGTGCTGCGCGAGGCCGGCCTCGAGGTTCCCAACGTGGAAAGCCAGGTGCTGCCGGTGATGGTGGGCGATGCGCGACGCGCCGTCGCCGCTGCCGAGGCCCTGCTTGCGCGCGGCTATTACGTGGCCGCCATCCGGCCGCCCACCGTTCCGGAGGGAACCTCGCGACTGCGGCTCAGCCTCATGGCGACCCATCGTGAAGAGCACATCGCCGGCGTCGCGCGCGAGCTGGTGGACATCCTGGGATACGGAGGAAGCGCCTCGTGAACGACTCTGCAGCCGCACCGACAGACGCGGAACTCGTCGCCCGGCATTTCGCAGAACGCGACCGCACCCTGCTGTGGCATCCCTTCACCCAGGCCACCGAGTGGGCCTCCTACGACCCCGTCGTCATCGACCGTGCCGACGGCTTCTTCCTCACCGACACGGCCGGCCGCCGCTACCTCGACGGCGTGTCGTCGCTGTGGTGCAACGTGCACGGCCATGGGCACCCGGCCATCGTCGCCGCCCTGCACGCCCAGCTCGACCGCCTCCAGCACTCGACCATGCTCGGGCTTTCGCACGTGCCGGCCATCGAGCTGGCCGAGCGCCTCGTGGCCCTCACGCCGGCGCCGCTCACGCGCGTGTTCTACTCCGACTCGGGATCCACCTCCGTTGAAGTCGCGCTGAGGATGGCCTTCCAGTACCAGCTCCAGAGCGGGGCGCCCGAGCGCACCCGTTTCGTGACCCTGTCGGAGGCCTACCACGGCGACACCATCGGTTCGGTGAGCCTCGGCTTCTCCGAGCCCTTTCACCGCGGCTACGAGCCGCTCACTTTCCGGGTCTCCAAGTTCGATCCGCCTTTCCTTTGCGATCCCATCGCCGGCCGCGGGCCCTGCAACGAGGCTTCCCTGGAAGCAGCCGCGGCCGTGAGCCTCGCCCGCCTGGAGGCCCTGCTGGAGAAGGAAGGTCAGAGCGTGGCCGCGGTGGTGATGGAGCCGCTGGTGCAGGGCGCCGCCGGCATCTGGCCCCAGCCGCCGTCCTTCGTGCGCGGCGTGCGCGAGCTCTGCGACCGCTTCGGCTGCCTGCTAGTCTGCGACGAAGTCGCGACCGGCTTCGGTCGCACGGGCACCATGTTCGCCGTGGAACAGGCCGGCATCTCGCCCGACATCCTGTGCCTGGCCAAGGGCATCACCGGCGGCTACCTGCCCCTGGCCACAACGTTGGCCACCGAGCGCGTCTATGACGCCTTCCAGGGTCGCCCCTCCGAATACCGTGCGCTCTTCCACGGCCACACCTACGGCGGCAATCCCCTGGGCTGCGCCGCCGCCATCGCCAGCCTCGACGTGTTTGCCGCAGAGAACACACTGGAGAGGGCCGCCGCCGGTGCCGTACGCCTCGATCAGTTGCTGAAGGAGCACATCGAACCGCTGGCCTGCGCGGGGCCGGTGCGCCGCGTCGGCCTGATGGTGGGCTTCGACCTGTGGCGCGATGCCGCGCGCGGGCTGCGCTTCGAGACCGACCAGAGGCGGGCCCATCGCGCGGTGCTGCTGGCCCGTGAGGAAGGCGTCATCGTGAGGCCCCTCGGCGATACGATAGTACTGATGCCGCCGCTTTCGCTGCCGGATGCGCTTCTGGAAAGCCTGGTCACAACCGTGGCTCGCGCCGTCGAGCGCGCGACCGGGGACTGAGATGACCGCCCGCGGAATCTTCGTGACCGGCACCGACACCGGCGCCGGCAAGACCCTGGTCTCCTGCGCCATCCTGGCCGCGCTGAAACGCCGCGGCCTTCGCGTCGCTGCCTGCAAGCCGGTGGAAACGGGTTGCCCCGAGAAGGACGGCACCCGCGTCGGCGAGGACTGCGAGCGCCTGGCCGCCGCCACCGGCCAGTTGCCGGGCGCGGTGGCCGCCTGCCTGCTCTCCGCGCCGGCCGCGCCGATGGTTGCCGCCGAGGCTGAGGGCTTCCATATCCGCCGTCACGTGCTGCTCGACCACTTCGCGGTGACAGCGCGCGACACCGACTTCGTGCTGGTCGAAAGCGCCGGTGGCCTGATGGTGCCGGTGGCCGATGGCTACACCACGCGGGATCTCGCGGCGGACCTCGCCCTGCCCGTTCTTTGCGTGGTCGCCTCGCGCCTGGGCTGCATCAACCACGCCCTGCTCACCATCGAGGTGCTGCGAAGCTCCGGCCTCACGACGGCCGGTTTCGTGATGAACGAGATCGGTGGCGGAGAAGAGTTCGCCCTGGCGCTGCGCACCAACCGCAACATGATCGGGCGCTTCGCCGGAGTCGCCGATCTCGGCGCCCTGCCCTTCATTGACGCCGTCCGCCGCGGCGACATGGATCACCTGGCCGCTCTCGCCGAGGAGCACCTCGACTTGGACGCCATCCTGCGCTGTCGCTGACAGGCTGTTGAAAAAGGCCCATCTGCGTCGTTGGACCTTTTTGAACAGCCTGTTAACGCTGTGCGGTCAACGCTTGGCGTGGGCGGCGAGAGCCTCGGCGCGGACATCGCCGAAAGTCCGTCCCGAAGCGGCCGCAGCGCGGGCCACGTCCTCGAACTCCGGCTCGGCCGTCTCCGTGCCGTCGGGCCTCGCCACCACCTTCACGCGAAGCGGGCCGGCGGCGGTCTCCACCACGTCGATGCGCCGCGCCAGCACGCTGCGTCCGACGGCGTGGTAGCGCACGCCGATGCTGCTCGTGTGCCGCAGCACCAGCGCCGACAGCACTTCGAGAAGGCCGGGGTCGGCGAGCACTGACAGGCGCATCCCGAGGCGGTTCTTCTTCATCTGCAGGGGCAGCACCGCGACGTCGCGTGCGCCGGCCGCGCGCAGCCTCTCGCAGGCTTCGGCCAGGGCCGCCGGCGTCATGTCGTCGATGTCGGCCTCGATCGCGACGAGGTTGCTGTCGCTCCTCTCGTCGGCCGTGCCGAGGAAGACGCGCAGCACATTGGGCCGGTCGGCCAGGCGCCGCGTGCCCGCGCCGGCCCCGCTCGTCTCCAGCGTCATTGACGGAACAAACGACTTCGCCGTCGCCGCAAGGATCGCTGCGCCAGTCGGCGTGACGAGTTCCCCCTCTCCGTCGCCCGCGCGGACGTCGAAGCCGCGCAGCAGCAGGGCCGTGGCCGGCGCCGGAACCGGAAGCCGTCCGTGTTCGGTCATCACGTGCCCCGAACCCGTCGGCAGGCGGCCCACCGTGCACTGGTCGATACCGAGGCGGTCCAGGCACCAGGCCGCCGCCACGATGTCCACGATGGAATCCACCGCGCCGACCTCGTGGAAGTGCACGTGGTCCACCTCCACGCCGTGCACCTCGGCCTCGGCGCGGGCCAGCACCTCGAAGATGGCCATCGCTCTTTCGAAAGCGCCTTCGGGCAGGCCGCGGCGCCGGCCTTGTTCCAGCATCGCGCGGATGTCGGACCAGTGGCGGTGATGGTGGTGGGCCTCGTGCTCGATGGAAACGCGAAAGTGCAGGGCCGGCACCCCGTCCACCTCCACGCGGGCGGCGTCGATGGCGTAGTGGGCCAGGGGCAGCGCGGCCAGGGCTTCACGAAGGGTGGCCACGCCAAGGCCCCGGGCCGAGCCCGCGTCCAGCAGGGCCGCCACCGTCATGTCGCCGGCGATGCCCGACCCGGCCTCGAAATGCGCGATCCTCATGGTCCCGAGTCTCCTCTGTCCACCTTCGTTGGGCCGTCGCCCGCCCTTTGCGGCAGCCCGTTTCCTGGCCCCGCGGCCCCTGCCGGGCTGCTTGCTCCCGGGGCAGAGGATGCTAGCATCCCCCGTTCCGCAATCCCCATGGGGTGCCTGTAGCAGACCAGCCAACGATGTTCCGCTCTCCTTTCACCAACGAGCAGCTCGAGATGTTCCGCCGCCTCCTGCACGCCCAGCGCACGCAGCTGATGGAGGATGCCGGCAAGACCGTCAAGGTGATGGGCGACGCGGCCGAGACCTTCCCGGACCCCAGCGACCGGGCGACCTGGGAGAGCGATTCCACCCGCGACCTGCGCATCCGGGATCGCGAGCGCAAACTCATCGACAAGATCGAGGAGACGCTCAAGCGCATCGACGACGGGACCTTCGGGGAGTGCGAGGAATGCGGGGAAGTCATCTCGATCGGGCGCCTCAAGGCCCGTCCCGTGACTACCCTTTGCATCGCGTGCAAGGCAGAACAGGAGGCGGCGGAAGTCAGGCCCAACCGGGCCTGACGATGTCATGGGTCAGGGCCAACAGGGCCTGACGACTTCACGGCACGGGGCCAACCGGGCCTGACCTCACGTCAGGGCCGTCCCGGCCGGAACAAGGGTTTGGGGCAGTAGCTCAGCTGGGAGAGCACCACGTTCGCAACGTGGGGGTCGAGGGTTCGAATCCCTTCTGCTCCACCAACCCTTCATCCGACGACATCGAATAGAGACTCAATTTTCGTTGAGTCCATAGGGTACGCGGGTGTGCAGGCGGTCCTTCCAACGGGCTTCGAGGCGAATCACTTCGGTTGGCTCCATGTCGGGCGCGACAAGTTGCAGAATACTGAAGCTGAAACCATCGGGCTTTCTCTCACGCAGTCGCCGATTCCCCCCGTCGCCGGTCCGCGAGTATTCTAGCCAACGCCCCAGGATGTTTTCCTGGCCGTACGCCGACCCAACGTAGGCTTTGCCGTCCGATTCGTCGAAGATGTAATAGACGCCCCTCCACTGCGACAGCATCCGCTCCCAGCTACTCGGCAGTACCGCGAGCTGCAGCCACCGAAGATTGAGCGTGTTCCATTCGGGCATGGTCTCTTCAAACACGCTCTCTTCATGGATGGCGAGAACGGGCAGGTCGTTCCTGTGTGCGCGACGCCACCATGATCTTTCCGGCGGTGTCCATCCGACAACGAGCCGGCCCTTCCATTGCGGATAGAAGTCCGTCAGAACCAGGTCGAACCAGTGAACCACCGGGCGTTCCCGCGCACGTTCCTCCGTAAACCAGTCCGTCGCACCGAGCGCGCGAAGGCTCCGGTCGACACTGTTCTGTCGCATGGCCTCCATTGTGCGAGGTTGAGACGAGGCTACAGAGTAGAGCCCCGCAAATACGGCACGACCCGGATCGATCCCTATGAAGGCGGCGACGTGTCCGAGGCCCACCAGGGTCCTTACGGCGGATTCGACCCGCACGTCGCCATGGGTCTGCTGGTAGGCGTTGAAAATTTCGGGCCGGTCCGCAGCCAACCACGGCAGCAGCTTCCGAACCTTTTTTTCCGGAGGGCAGTGGCGAAACACGATGACCGTCGCCGGATCGACCCCCTTCCCCGAAAGCATCGAATTGAAGTTCATATTTTCACGCTCCGAGCGACCTGGCCGAGCCGCCCCGGGATTCGCGGCACTTCCCATCTCTATCCTTGGGCGCGGTGGAGCGTCCCGTAGCCCCAATCAGACAATAACTACGCCGCTCTGGCCAGTGCCTGGGCGATTTCTCTGAACACGGAGGCGACTTTCGGGGTGTCCCCGACGTCGAGCGTGGGCCGGCCGCCCGGCCTGACGACGATCCCGGCGCGGGCAATGAACTGGTAGCGCAGCGTCTGGATGGAGGCGAGCCGGTAGAGCGCGCGTCGCTTCCGGTTCGGAGTCCGCTTGCTGCTGGTCGTCGCCATCTGCATCGAGCGCGTGAGATTGAACGCGAGTACGCTCAGCATCTGCCATGCGCTGTTGGCCGCGTAGCGACGGCTCGGCAGGCAATCGAACGCAAAGCCTCCCTTGAGTTCCGCGTACGCTTTCTCGTGGGCTCCTCGGCCGCACTGGAAGTACCACAGGTAGGCACCGGTGAGATTCTTGTTGGTGACGACGGCCGAGTACTCGTAGTGACCGTCGGCCGGGTCGAACAGGTCGAGCTGGTAGTTCTTCGGCGCTTCGTGCCTGACTCGCCGGCGATAGACCACGACCCGCATCGTCCGGCCCCAGCTTGCGATCTCGAGATTCTTCTCGAAACAGTCGACGGTGGCGTCCACCCGCGTCCAGCGCTTGCGTTCGGCGATCAGGGCTTGAGCCCCCCCAGTGATAGAACGGCACCGTGATCGCGTACTGGGCGCCGCGTCGTTCGAGCAGTTCGATCACATCCTGGCGGGAAAAGGCTCCATCCATGCGGAACTCGACCGCGAACTGCCGACCGAAGCTGGTGCGGATCTGACCGAACAGGGCGCGCAGAAATCCGATCGACGCCTTGCCGTCGTGCACGTTGCCGGCGCGGTTCTGTACCCTGAGGATCTGTCCGGTCTGCGCTTCGTAGGCCGTGATCGGATAGTAGCTCGGCGCCTTGCGGTCGTGCGGATTGTAGCCGCGGCGCGCCCCCCGGACGGTAAGGCCGGTGCTGACCACCGAGCCGTCGACGTCGATGGTAAGGCGACGAATCCCGCTGGTGCGGACGGCTTCGGCGACGACCTTTTCGTTGAGCGAGATGAGGCCGACC
>JBHEPB010000330.1:0-6982 GCA_046260515.1 Binatia bacterium | reverse complement strand
CCAACAGCGCCCCGCCCCGAAGGAGTTCCCCATGGACATCGCCGCCGCCGACCGCCTGCTCACCTCCACCCGCTCCGTGCGCAAGCGACTCGATTATTCGCGCCCGGTTCCCGCCGCCCTGATCCAGGAGTGCATCGACATCGCGATCCAGGCGCCCACCGGCTCCAACCAGCAGACCTGGTCGTTCATGGTCGTCACCGACGCGGCCAAGAAGAAGGCCCTGGCCGACCTCTACCGCAAGGGCTTCGAGATGTACGCGCAGCTGCCGCGCCCCGAGCGCGACGCTGCCGACCTGCGCGAACAGCAGATGCCGCGCGTGGTCGATTCGGCCGTCTACCTGGCCCAGACCATGGAGCAGGCGCCGGTCTTCCTCATCCCCTGCATCGAGGGCCGCTTCGAGGAGCAGCCCCAGTTCGCCCAGGCCTCCATGTACGGCTCCATCCTGCCGGCCGTGTGGTCCTTCATGCTGGCGGCGCGGGCTCGCGGCCTCGGCTCGGCCTGGACCACCATCCACTTGATGTTCGAGTCGGAGGCGGCGGCCATCCTCGGCATTCCCTCCCACATCACCCAGGCCGCGCTGCTGCCGGTCGCCTACTTCACGGGCGAGGACTTCAAACCGGCCAAGCGCATTCCCGCCCGCGAACTCACCTACTGGGACAGCTGGGGCAGCAAGAGGTAGCCGCAGCAGTCTCCGGGCACAGGCTTTGGGGGCGAGTGGCTGCGCGGCGGGGCGGGGACGTGTAGCATCGGCCGGCGGCGGAGGTGGCGGGGATGCAGTGGTCGAGGATGCTCGTTTGCGTGGTGATCGGATTTTCCTCCGGTCTGCCCCTGTTCCTCCTCTTCAACCTGCTGCCGGCCTGGCTCAAGACCGAGGGCCTGTCGCTCACGACCATCGGCGCGTTTGCGCTGGTCCAGCTTCCCTACACCTGGAAGTTCCTTTGGGCTCCCCTGGCCGACCGCTACGGCTTTCCCGGCTTCGGCCGGCGCCGCAGCTGGATGTTCGTCTCCCAGGTGGCGCTCATCGCGGGCGTCGTCGCGCTCGGCGCCCTCGATCCGGTCGCCGAGATAGGCTGGGTGGTGGCGGTGGCGACCACCGTCGCCTTCCTGTCGGCCACCCAGGACATCGCCATCGACGCGTTCCGCCGCGAACTGCTGGCCGAGTCGGAACTCGGCCTCGGCAACGCGATCTTCGTCAACGCCTACAAGGTGGCGGGCCTCGTGCCCGGCTCGCTTTCGCTGTTCCTCGCCGACCACCTGCCCTGGTTCCAGGTGTTCGCCATCACTGCCGCCTTTCTCGTACCCGGCGCCATCCTTTCCCTGGTGATCGCCGAGCCGGCCAACGCCGTGGCGGCGCCGCGCACGCTGCGGGCTGCCGTGGTCGAGCCCTTCGTCGAGTTCTTCAGCCGCCAGGGCTGGCGCAGCGCGGTGCTCGTGCTGTCTTTCGTGTTTCTCTACAAGCTCGGCGATTCGCTGGCGACGGCCCTGGCCACGCCCTTCTACCTGGAGATGGGTTTTACCAAGACCGACATCGGCATCGTCGCCAAGAACGCCGGCCTGTGGTGCAGCGTGGCCGGCGGGTTGCTCGGCGGCCTGTGGATGGTCAAGCTCGGGATCAACCGGGCCCTGTGGATCTTCGGCGTCGCCCAGGCGGTGGCCATCCTGGGTTTCGTGTGGCTTGCCTCGCTGGGGCCCGCGCCTTCGGATGCCCTGCGCCTTCTTCAGCTCGGCGGGGTGATCGGGGTCGAAGCCTTCGGCGTGGGCCTCGGCACCACCGCCTTCGTTTCCTACATCGCGCGCACCACCAGCCCCGCTTACGCCGCTACCCAGTACGCCCTGTTCACCAGCCTCATGGCCGTGCCGCGCACCGTCATCAACGCTTTCGCCGGCGTGCTGGTGGAGTGGCTGGGCTGGGTGGACTTCTTCTGGCTCTGCTTCGCGCTGGCCCTGCCCGGCATGCTGCTGCTCGGCCGCGTCGCGAAATGGAACGGCGAGGAAAGGATGCACGGCTGAAGGGCGACGCGGGGCTCGTCGCCTCCGGCGTTTGCAACCCGCGGCCGGACGCGGGCATGAAGGCGAAATGCGCATCGAAGCCGAGGATTCGCGGAGCAGGGAAGGTCACGATTCTCCCCGCCGTGCGGGCTTCCGCGTGCCGGCGGAGTGGGACCTCCACCGCGCGGTGTGGACGGCCTGGCCGGCGGCGGCCGACCTGTGGGAAGACGACCTTCCCGCGGCCCAGGCCGAGTTCACGGCCCTGTGCCGCGCCATCACGGCCGACGCTTCGCCCGGCCGCCCGGCGCCGGAACTGCTCGAAGTGCTGGTGAACGACGCCAAGGCCGAACAGGATGCCGCCTCGGCCCTGGCCGGCCTGCCCGTGCGCTTCCACCGCATCGCCTACGGCGACATCTGGCTGCGCGACACTGCGCCGGTCTTCACGCGCGGCGACGACGGCGAAGTGGCCGCCGTTTGTTTCCGCTTCAACGGCTGGGGCGAGAAGTACCTGTTTCCCGCCGACCTCGCGCTGGCGCGGGCCGTACGTCAGGCCTCCGGGGTGCACTGCTTCGACGTGCCGATGATCTTCGAGGGCGGGGCCATCGAGGTGGACGGGCAGGGCACCGCCATCACCACGGCCCAGTGCCTTCTCAACCCGAACCGCAACCCGGGCATGACCAGGGCCGAGATCGAGGAGCACCTGGCCGACGCCCTCGGCATCGACAAGCTGCTGTGGCTCGGCGACGGACTGCTCGGCGATCACACCGACGGCCACGTGGACACCCTTGTTCGCTTCGCCGGCGCAGGTCGCGTGCTGTGCATGGAGGCCCGCGACCGGGAGGATCCCAACCGCGAGGTGCTGGCCGCCATCGCGGACGACCTGTCCGGAATGCGCGACGCCCTCGGCCGCACCCTCGACGTCGTGAAGCTGCCTTCGCCCGGCCTCGTGGAAAGCGACGACGGCGAGCCGATGCCGGCCAGCTACGTCAACTTCTACATCTCCAACACTGCCGTGGTGGTGCCGACCTACGGCAGCCGCCACGACGAAGAAGCCGTGGCCGTGATCGCTTCGTGCTTCCCGGGACGCCGCACCGTGGGATCGTCGGCCCGCGCCATCCTCAGCGGCGGCGGTGCCTTCCACTGCATCACCCAGCAGGAACCGGCTGCGGCCGGGGGAGGAGCGTAATGGCTGCCGGACGCAGCGTTCACGTGGCGGTGCTGCAGTGCGCCCTCGGCGGTAGCCGCGAGGCCAACGTGGCCCGCGTCGAGCAGCTTGCACGCGAGGCCGCCGCGCGCGGCGCCCAGGTGGTGCTCGCTCCCGAGCTCTTCGAAGGGCCCTACTTCTGCAAGGTCGAGAACGAGGACTTCTTCACCGAGGCGCGGCCCTTTCGCGGCAATGCGACCATCGAACGCTTCGCGGCCCTGGCCCGCGAGCTGTCCATCGTGTTCCCCGTCTCCTTCTTCGAGAAGGACGGGCACCACTACTTCAACTCGCTGGCGATGATCGACGCCGACGGCAGCGTGCTCGGCCTCTACCGCAAGAGCCACATCCCCGACGGCCCCGGCTACGAGGAGAAGTTCTACTTCCGTCCCGGCGACACCGGCTTCCGTGTGTGGGAGACGCGGTACGGCATCGTCGGCGCCGGCATCTGCTGGGACCAGTGGTTCCCCGAGTGCGCGCGCGCGATGATGCTGGCCGGCGCCGAACTGCTCCTGTATCCCACCGCCATCGGCAGCGAGCCCCACGACCCCGGCCTCGACACCAGCAAGCCCTGGCAGAGGGCCATGGTCGGGCACGCGGTTTCCAACGTGGTGCCGGTGGCCGCCGCCAACCGCATCGGCAACGAGGACGGCCAGACTTTCTACGGGCATTCCTTTCTTGCCGACCACCGCGGCGACATCGTCGCCGAGCTGGCCCCGGGTGTGGAAGGTGTGGCCACGGCGTCTTTCGATCTCGACGCGGTGGCGCGCACGCGCGCCGCTTTCGGTTTCTTCCGCGACCGTCGTTCAGACCTCTACGGCGCTTTGACGGGGAAGTCGGGTTCGTCCTGAGCTTCGTCGGCCGATGAAAGTTCTCGTTACCGGAGCCACCGGCCTTGTCGGCCGCCACCTTCTGCGCCGCCTCATCGACGGCGGCCACGAGGTGGTGGCGCTGACCCGCAACCTCGACGACGCCAGCATCAACCTGCCGGTCAAGTGCCTCATCCACGAGTGGTTCCCCGACCTCGGCCAGATCGACGAAAGAGCGCTGGACGGCGTGGACGGCGTGATCCACCTGGCCGGCGAGAGCGTCGGCGAGGGACGCTGGAACGCGTCGCGCCGCGAAGCCCTGCTGAGGTCGCGCGTCGACAGCACCCGCACCCTCGTCGCGGCCATCGCCGCCCGCGCCCCCGAGGACAGGCCCTGGGTGATGGTCTCGGCCTCGGGCATCGGCATCTACGGCGACCGCGGCGACGAGGTTCTTGTGGAGACCACCGAACCCGGCGACGGCTATCTCGCCGAGGTCTGCACGGCCTGGGAGCAGGAAGCGCGGCGAGTGGAAGCGCTCGGGCTGCGGTGGGTGGCGCTGAGAACGGGCCTCGTACTGGCCCGCGACGGCGGCGCCCTGCCGCGCATGCTGGCTCCTTTCCGTCTCGGCCTCGGCGGCCGCCACGGAAGCGGCCGGCAGTGGATGAGCTGGATCCACATCGAGGATCTCGTCTCGCTCTACGTTGCTGCGCTGGAGAACCGCGCCTTCGAGGGACCGGTCAACGCCGTGGCGCCCGGCGCCTGCACCAACGCCGATTTCGCGGCGGCCCTGGCCAAGGCCCTCGGCAAGCGCTCGCGCCTTCCGGTGCCGGCCGCACTGATTTCGATGATCTTCGGCGAGAGGGCGGGCCTGGTGCTGACGGGCCAGCGCGTGGCCTGCGAGGCCGCCGACGAAGCCGGCTTCGTGTTCGATCACCCCGGCCTCGACTCGGCCCTCGGCGATCTCTGCGCGGACCTATCGAAGGTGCTCGAGCAGGAAGTGTGGTTCGAGCACAAGGTGGAGGACGTGTTCGCGTTCTTCGCCGACGCCCGCAACCTGGAAATGATCACGCCTTCCTTCCTGCGCTTCCGCATCACCAAGGTGCCGGAGGAGGGCCTCTCCGAAGGGGCCCTGATCGAGTACAGGCTGAGGCTGCGGGGAATCCCCTTCCGCTGGCGCACCCGCATCGACGTGTGGGACCCGCCGCGGGTCTTCGTGGACCGTCAACTGAAGGGGCCCTACCGCAGCTGGGTTCACACCCACGAGTTCGAGCCCCTGGACGGCGGCACCCTGGTCCGCGACGTGGTCCGTTACGAACTGCCCTTTGGGGCCCTCGGCGAACTGGTGGCGGGCAAGCTGGTGGAGAAGGACGTGGCGCTCATTTTCGCCTACCGGCGGACGCGGCTTCTCGAGCTGTTCTCCTGAGCCGGTGCGGATGGGGGGCAATTCGGCCCCTTTTCCCGCATTCCGGACAACTTCGGCTTTGACATGGATAGTGGCGCTATCTACTTTCCGCGCGCGTCGGGCCGGGCCCCATCTCAAGGGGTTCCACGACCACCCTCGACGCCCCGGAGGAGACCCACCATGTTCGGACGCAACGCCGAGGTCCTGCCCACCGAGTTCGAGATCAACTACGTCTGGGACTACGCCTCGAAGGAAGAGGGACTGCGCAACCTCTACGAGAAGTCGAAGGCCGGCCACTGGAACGCGAAGACCGATCCCGACTGGTCCATCCAGGTGGATCCCGAAGCCGAGAACATGCCCGACCAGGCCATTCCCTGGTACGGCAGCACCCACTGGAACAAGCTCTCCGAGAAGAACATCCGCGAGATCCGCCACTCCGGCCAGGCCTGGACCCTCAGCCAGTTCATGCACGGCGAACAGGGCGCGCTGATGGTGGCGGCCCAGCTCGTCAACTGCGTTCCCGACATCGACGCCAAGTTCTACGCTGCCCAGCAGGCCGCCGACGAGGCGCGCCACGTGGAAGCGTACGAGCTCTACCTCGGCGGCAAGTTGCAGAAAGAGTATCCCTGCAATCCCGAGCTGAAGAAGCTGCTCGACCAGATCCTCACGACCACCGAGTGGGACATCAAGTACCTCGGCATGCAGATCCTCGTCGAGGGCCTGGCGCTGGCGGCCTTCGGGATGCAGAACCAGATTACGCGCGAGCCGCTCATCAAGGACATCACCTCGCGCATCATGGGCGACGAGGCGCGCCACGTGGCCTTCGGCGTGCTCTCGCTTCGCGAAGCCTACAAGGAGATGTCCGACGCGGACCTGAAGATCCGCGAGGAATTCGCCGTGGAAGCTTCCTACCTGATGCGCGACCGCCTGCTGCCCAAGGTGCTGTGGGAGGAGCTCGGCCTGCCTGTGAAGGAAATGGTCGAGCTGAGCGACAAGTCCGAGACCATGAAGACCTTCCGCACGATGCTGTTCTCCAAGATCGTGCCCAACGTGAAGCGCCTCGGCCTGCTCAACGACCGCCTGCGCGGCCAGTTCGGCCAGCTCGGCATCCTCGGCTTCGAAGACTGGGAAGCCTCCGCCTGAGCCCCGAAACCCGGGACAGGTACAGGTTTTCGCGAAGCGAAAACCTGTACCTGTCCCGGGTTTCTATTTCTTCGCCAGCATTTCTGACAGGCGGCCTAGGTCGCCTGTTTCCATCGCTCGCGTCTGGCCTCCTTCGGCCAGGAAGGCGGCCATGCGCCGCTTCGCCTCGGCCGTCGGCAGCGTCTGGTTGAAGGCGTGGGCTTCGTCATGGAGCCCGTCCTCCACGTGCCACTCCGCGGAGTTCACCAGGCCCTTGGCCAGCGCCACCGCTTCGGGAGGAAAGCTCGCGATGCGGTAGGCGAGATCGTTTACGAAAGGTCCGAGTTCGTGGGGAGGCAGGGCCCGGTTCACGTAGCCGTAGCGCTCGGCCAGGTCGGCGGGAAAGTCCTGGCAGCCGAGCACGATCTCCAGGGCCCGTCCGCGGCCGCAGAGGCGGGG
>JBHEPB010000312.1:0-2946 GCA_046260515.1 Binatia bacterium | reverse complement strand
GGGCCGGATCGAGCGCGAGGTCGGGCCAGCGCGAGGTGACGGCGGCGAGCATCACTTCGGCTTCGGAGCGCGCCAGCGAGGCGCCGAGGCAAAAGTGGGCGCCGAAGGCGAAGGAGATGGGCGTTCCCTCGCCGCGGCCCGGACGGAAAGTGTCGGGTTCGTCGTGGACGGCCGGATCTCGGTTGGCGGCGGCCAGGAACACCAGCACGGGCTCCCAGGCCCCGACCTCCGCGCCGCCGAGGACGACGGGCGCCAGCGGCACGCGCGCGACGAACAGCGTGGGCGTTTCGAAGCGCAGGAACTCGTTGATGACAGCCGGCACGGCCCAGGGCCCTTCGACGACGTTGCGGTAAAACGCCGGATCCGACAGCAGCACCGACATGCCGTTGGTGAACAGGTCCCTCGTGGTGCGATGGCCGGCCGAGTAGAGCGTGGCGGCCAGCGACAGCAGCTCCACGCGGGAGAGGCGTTCGCCTTCAGCCTCGGCGGCGAGCAGGGCCGAAAGCAGGTCGTCGCCGGGCTTCCTCGTCCTCTCGTCCAGCAGCGCGCCGAGGTAGGCGTGGAACTCCTCGGCGGCGGCGATGGCCGCCGTCTTCCTCTCCGGCGCCACGTGCACGCCGAGCAGGGGCGCCACTGCATCGCTCCATTTGGTCAGGCGGTCGCGGTCGGCCGGCGGCACGCCGAGCAGTTCGGAGATCACCAGCGACGGCAACTGGTGGGCGAACTGGTGGAGAAGATCGACGCTGGCGTGGCCTTCCAGTTCTTCGAGGAGGCCGGCGGCGGTCTCCTCCATCCACGGCCTCAGCATCGCGGTGCGCCGCGGCGTGAAGGCCCTCGACACGATGCCGCGTACGCGCGGATGGTCGGGAGGGTCGAGGAAGTTGATGCGGTGGCTCATCTCGTCGCGCGCGGCGCCGGGAGGAAGGCCGTCGAGGTAGCGCATCGCGATGGGGCTGGAGCCGCAGGAGGGGTGGTTCAGGGCTTCGAGGGCGGCGGCGTGGCCGGTGATCATCCAGAAGCCGCTCTGCAGGCGCTGCACGGCGCCGCCGCGGCGGATCTCGGCGAAAAGGGGATAGGGGTCGGCGACGGTTTCGAGATCGTTCGGGTCGAAGGAGAGCATGAAGCCTCAGTTCCCGTCGTCCGTGGTCAGCAATTCGAGGATGCGGTCGCCGGAGGCCTTCGCGTCCTCGCGGCCGAGATCGACGAGGCGGTCGGTGAAGGCGCGGTCGAAGTAGATGTAGGACAGGAAGTCGGCCTCGTTCTTCGGCACGCCCATGGTGGCCGTGCGCTTGATCAGCGCGGCCAGCACGCCGGGCATCCCCGCGGCGCCGTTGCTGCCTTGGTAACACTCGGCGGCGATCTGGCCGATGTCCTGGGAGGGGTTCTGCATGAAGAACTCGATGGGCTGGTAACCCACGCCGCGCACCTGGCGCAGGATGGGCTCGATGCGCTCGATGAAGTCGTCGCCGAAGCTCTCCTTGCCGCCCTGGAGCAGCGCGTTCACGATCTCGAGCTGGCGAAGCTCGTTCTCGATGGGATCCAGCAGCATCACGTCCAGCAACTTGCCGAGCAGGAAGGCCGGCTGGGTGAGGGCCTGGACGTTGCTGAACTCGACCTTGTCGTGCTTGGACATGCGCTTCTTGAGCCCGATGACGAAGACCTTGTCGGCATGGAGGCGCACCGCCGGCGATAGCGGGGTGTTCAGGCGCAAGCCGCCGTCCACGTAGTAGCGGCCGTCGATGCGGACGGCCGGGAACAGGAAGGGAATCGCCGCCGAGGCCCGCACGTGCAGGTCGGTGATGCGGGTGGCCACGGCGTCCACGTGGAGGTCGTGGTCCCAGGCGCTGGTGTCGGCGCCGGGGCCGTCGAGGAAGATGCGCACGACCCCGCTGTTCACCTCCGTGACGGCGGTGCACAGCACCGAAGGGCGGCCGGCCGCCAGGTTGGCCCTCAGGCGGTGCCAGGGGATGCGTGTGCGCACCAGGTTTTCCAGGGGAGCGATGTCCACCAGCCCGCCCAGCGCCACGCCGTCGCTGCCCGATCCCCGCACGCGCGGCACACCCAGCCCGAGGCTGCGCAGCGGGATGCCCACGAAGTCCCTCCACGTGAGCTGCAGCACGTTGTCGAAGCGCATGTTCTGCCACGTTTCGACCAGGGTGCGGGCCCGGTCTACGGGTTTCATGCCCGAGGAGCAGGCGACGTAGGAGGCGTGGATGGCGCCCACCGACGTGCCGCTGATGATGTCGAACTCGAAGTCCGGTCGCAGCTTCGGGTAGATGTTCTCGAACATCCACGACAGCACGCCGGCCTCGTAGGCGCCGCGCGATCCGCCTCCCGACAGGACGATCGCGACACGCTTGCGGCGCGCGCCAGTGTCCTGCGGCCGTTGCGACTTGCTGCTGGTCCCCTCCACGAGGCGTGGACCATAGCACGGCTCAAGGTCGCGTGCGTGTTCCGGCGCGGCGGGATCCGGGAATGGACCGCGTCGCGTGCCCGCGTGCCGACGCCGATTTGCCCGATTCCCCCCTCCTCACTACAAGGGCGGGTTCCATGTCCCTCGTCGTCATCGAAAACTCCGATCTCTCCTTCGGAGGCCGCACGATCTACTCCGGTCTCAACCTGAGGATCGGCGAGGAGGACCGCATCGGCCTGATCGGCCGCAACGGTTCCGGCAAGTCGTCGCTGCTCCGGGTCCTGGTGGGCCAGCAGGAGGTGGACCGCGGCAGCGTCCGCAAGGCCGGGACCATCCGCATCGGCTATCTCCCCCAGGAACTCGAGGTGGCCGGCGGCAAGACCCTGCTGGATTCCGTGCTGTCGAGCGTGCCGGGCCGGGCCCGCCTGGAGGCGACCCTGGAGGTCGTCGAGCACGAGCTGGCCGAAGCGACCACCGAGGCCGAGCAGATGGAACTGGCCGAGAAGCTGGCCACGCTCCACGACGACATCTCG
>JBHEPB010000276.1:0-13817 GCA_046260515.1 Binatia bacterium | reverse complement strand
ACCGAGAAGAGCGCGACGAAGAGTCCGAGGGCGAGCAGCACACGCAGCAGGCTGCGGGTCTGGGCCGAAACGCGCGACACTTCCTCGACGGTCTCGGCCGCGGCGGCGGCCGCCGCTTTGTCGTTGCGGGGAGCATCGGCATCGGCATCAGCGTCGGCGTCGGCGGCTTCCTGGGGCAGGGCCTCCTCCCGGGCGGCCAGCCAGCGCAGCATCGCCGAGTGGCCCACCACGAAGGCGAGCAGCACGAGGCCGCTCCACCACAGCCTCTCCACAAGCACGAAGGCCGTGTAGTAGTAGCCGACCAGGGCCACGCCGACGATGAGGGCGGTGACGCCGAGGGGCACCCACGCAAGGCGCGCGAGCAGGGGTTCCAGCCACGCCAGGTCGGTGCTCCGCAGCGCCTGGGTGGCCGCGGACTCCCGCGCCGAAAGGAGACGGTGCAGGCCGAGGCCGACGGCGCCCACGCCCACGCAGAAGGCCGCCCGGCCGAGGGAATCGCTCCAATCCGCGCGCGGCTGGGCATCGAACAGGGCCGTCAGGGCCAGGGCCGGTAGCGCGACCGTCTCGAAGAGGACCACCTGGCGCCGGATCTTCGCCGCTCCGGCGCGCGGCCATCCGAGGAAGGCCACCGCGAGGCCCTGGGCAGCGGTGGAGCGCCGCAGGAACTCGCCGACGAACAGGGGCAACGCCGACGCCGCCAGCGTTGCAGCGAAGGCCGGCGAGAAGTCGTCGGGAGCCAGCGGCGCCGACTTGATCATCCATCCGACGAACCAGACCGCAAAGGGACCGGGAAGCGCGAGAAGCACGGTGATCAGGACCGCGACCAGGGGACGCGGCAGGGCCGCCGGTCCGCTCGGGACTTTGCCTTCGACGAGGTCCGCACAGGCGCGCTTGAGGCGGCGGCGGTACAGGAGGGCCGCCAGCAGGAGCAACACGCCGAAGCCCGTCCCGAGGGGAGACGAACGCGTCGTGGCCGCGATGCGTCGGGCCAGGTTCAGGTAGTGTGCGGGGTCGGCCAGCCATTGGGCGGCTAGGCGCGACGCCTGCAGCGTGCGCAGCGTGGGCCGCGTGGAGTTGGGAATCCACAGCACATGCTGGTCGAGGAAGCTGCGATAGTCCTCGAGCACCTCGACGAAACGCGTCTCCTTGGCGTCGAGGTCCACGAGGGAGGCGAACAGCGCGTTGTAGTCGCGGATCAGCGCGTCGAGATAGGAGCGGCGCGTCTTCAGCACGCCGCGCGCGGATTCCTCGATGCGACGGCTCTCGTCGGCGCCGAGGGTGTCGGCCTGGGCGGCCAGGATGGCTTCCACGTCGGACTCGACGGCGGGCAGGGCCTTGAGGAGATCCTCGAGGTTGAGGGCCTCGAACTGGGCGGCGGCAATCTCGCCGCGACGGGCACGGATGTCGGCGCGCGCGCGTTCGGCACGCGGCAGGTCGGCCTTCTCCTTGCGCAGCAGAAGTCCGATGGCGTCGGAAAGTCCGCCCGCCGCGACTTTCTGGCGCACGCCCTTCGAACGCTCCTCGAGTCGCTGGAGCTGTTCCTCCACCGTCGAGATGCTGCGCGCGGTGGCGTCGATCCTGGCGCTGAGTCCCTCGCGTCCGGTGCGCTCGGCGGCCAGGCGCGCGTTCTCCTCGGCCAGCTGCCCGAGGATGGGATGCACGCGCGCCAGCGAAGCCTGGTCGGCGCGCGCCCGGGCAGCGGTCTCTTCCGCCTCGCGCACGCGCCGCATGGCGAGCGCCGCCTGCAGTTCGGCCACCCTGTCCACGTAGGAATCCACCTTGCGGCGGAGCAGGTCGCGGCGCGCGGTGAGCAGTTCCCGCCTCGACTCGAGGGTCGCGGTTTCCAGTTCGAGGGCCGCCCCTCGTTCGGCGTCGGCTTTGCGGCGGGCGAGTTCGAGGGCGCGGCCGGACAGCGCACCGTCCACCGACCCGGTGGGCAGCGCCGGCAACCCGATCTCGCCGAGGCCTCCTTCCCCGGCCGCGCCTGCCGCGGCCAGTTCGCCGGGAAGCAGGAGGCGTCGTTCGGCCAGGCGGGACTGTTCCGCATCGACTTCGAGGAGGCTCTTGCGCAGCAGGTCGAGCGTGGCTTCGGCCTCGGCCAGGCGGGCCTCGACCTCCGACTGGTCCAGCTCCGGGCCCACCGTCGTCGGCACCGGTCGCGCCCACTGCTCGATCTCCTTGCGGGTGGTCTCGAGGATGCGCGGCCCTTCGCGCTGCAGACGTGCCAGGGCGTCGGCGCGCTGCCTCCACTCCTGGGCCATTTCGAGCTGCTCGATGGCCGCCTGGTAAGCCCGGAGGGTCTCGGCCGTGGCCTCGTCGGGCTTTTCGGAAGCGGCTTCGAGCGTCTTTGCGCGCGCCTGGAGGGAGGAGATGGTGAGGTCCACGCCCGCGCCCACCGCCGCCGCCTTCTCGGCGTTGGCCGCCTCCACCTGGGCGAGAGCCGGGCCGCCAACGGCAGCGACCAGCAGCAACGCTGTCGCAAGGCCGTTCGGAAATCTCAGGAGCGTCCGCATGTGGGGCAGTGGCTGCGCGGTGCGTCACGGACACCGTCCGTGACGCACCGCGCAGCGGGTTCCTGTTATCGCAGGCGCCGGCAAGAAAGAACCTCCCCGCCCGCAGTCCCTTCTCCGAAAGTCACGAAATGCAGTGACGACGTTTGCGCGAATGTAGGAAGCCCGCGCCGTGCCTCCGGCTATTCACACGCTAAATCCCTGCCCTTCCCGCCGCGTGGAGCTTCCCGGCCGTGGCACATTTCCTGCTCGCTTGCAGGCCGATCTCCCGTGCGTCGCCGGGTGACAGGAGGAGCGACGATGGCCATGTACTCTCGACTCTCGGCCCTGGACCGATCCTTTCTCGACATCGAGGACCGCAACACGCACATGCACGTGGGGGCCACCTGCGTCTTCGAGACCGGGCCCCTGCGCGGCGACGACGGCGGCATCGACATCGATCGCGTGCGCGCCTACGTGGAATCGCGCCTCCACCTCATCCCCCGCTATCGCCAGCGCCTCGCCACGATCCCCCTCGAAGGCCACCCGGTGTGGGTGGACGACGAGCAGTTCGACATCCGCTACCACGTCCGCCACCTGAGCCTCCCGCGGCCCGGCTGCGAGAGGGAGCTCAAGCGCCTGGCGGGCTGGATCAACTCCCAGCAGCTCGACCGCGGAAAACCGCTCTGGGAGATGTGGGTCGTCGAAGGCCTGGAGAATGACCGCTTCGCGCTGATCGCCAAGACCCACCACTGCATGATCGACGGCCTGGCCGGGGCCGACCTGCTGGCCGTGCTCCTGCGCCCCAGCGACGACACCGGCATCGACGCGCCCCACCGCTGGCGCCCGCTAGCGGCGCCGTCGGGCACGACGCTGCTGAGGGACTCGGCGTGGCGCCGTCTCGGAATGCCGGTGCGCGCTGTCCGCAGTCTCGTGGAAGATCCGACCGGCTTCCTGCAGAACGCTTCGGACCTGGCCGCCGCCCTCTACGAATCCACTTCGCTGAGCCTCCAGCCGGGCTCCGAGACCTCGCTCAACCGCGCCATAGGAAGCCATCGCCGCTTCGACTGGCTCGAGTTCCAGCTCGACCGTGTGAAGGCAGTGAAGAACCGGCTCGGCGGCACCGTCAACGACGTCGTGCTGGCCGTCGTCAGCGGCGGCATCCGCCGCTACCTGGTGGGGCGCGGCATGGAATTGGACGGGGACCCGGATTTCATTTTCCGGGCCTTCTGCCCGGTGGGCCTGCAGAGCTCGCGGCGACTCCGCAGCAGCGGCAACTTCGTCTCGGCGATGATGATGGAGCTGCCGGTGGGTGAGCCCGACCCGGTGCGGCGACTCGAAAGCATCCGCGCCTTCACCAGGGACCACAAGGGCGGCGCCCCGGTGCGCGGCACCGAGGTGCTCGAGAAGATCGCCGACGAAACCTTCCCGACCATGCTCGGACTCTTCGCGGCCGCCGTCGAGAGTTCGCGGGCCTACAACCTCATCGTGACCAACGTGCCGGGCCCTCCCTTCCCGCTCTACCTTCTCGGCGCCCACATGCAGGAGAGCTACCCGCTGGTACCCCTGTTCGGCCACCAGGGCGTGGGCATCGCCCTGCTCAGCTACAACGGCCGCCTGTGCTGGGGGTTCAGCGGCGACCGCGACGTGGTGCCGGACCTTCACGACCTCGTGGAGGCCGTGCGCGAGTCCTTCGCCGAACTTTGCCGGGCCGCCGGGCTCGAAGCGGGTGACGCGGTGCGGCCAGAGGCCTCGCCCGCTTCGCCGGCGGGCGGAGAGGTAGCGGCAGCGCGGCCCACAAGGGCGAAGAAGGGAGCGGCCTGAGCAGGCAGGCGCGGTTTCGCAGTCGTCCCGCTTGCCGCAGGCAAGCCGAGCGGCAACATTCGGGGCGATGCCGGCAATGGGCTCCTCCACCACCCAGGGTTGCCTCCCGCTTTCCGAAGTGAGGCGGATGCTGGCCAATCCCTTCTGCGACCCGGCCCTTCTCGACGGGTTGAGGGACGACCCCCGCGAAGCGGTGGCCTCCCTCCTCGACGCCGCCGAACGCCGCCGTCAGCGCCTCGAACAGGCGCGGGACCGCCACGAAGAGATGCTCGCGATCGAGCGCGAGCTGAACGCGGCCGGACGTTTCCTGATCGCCGGCGTTGACGAGGCGGGCCTCGGACCGCTGGCCGGCCCCATCGTGGCCGCTGCCGTCATCCTGGGCGACGCCGCTTTGATCGAAGGCATCGACGACTCGAAGAAGGTCGATCCGCGCCGGCGCAGCCGCCTGGCCGTGGAGATCCGGGAACGCGCCGCGAGCGTGTCCATCGGCATGGCCGATGTGACGGAGATCGGCGAACTCAACGTCTACCACGCCGGCCTGCTCGCGATGCGAAGGGCTGTCGAAGGCCTCGATCCCTGTCCCGACCACGTGCTGGTGGACGCGCGCCGCATCCCGGACATCGGCATCGAGCAGAGTGCCTACGTGCGCGGCGACGCGCGCAGCCTGTCGATCGCAGCCGCTTCCATCATCGCCAAGACCCACCGCGACGCCTTGATGGACGATCTCGACCGCGCCCACCCCGGCTACGGGTTTTCCCGCCACAAGGGCTACGGCACGCCCGAGCACCAGGCCGCCCTGCGCCGCCTGGGCGCCAGCGCCGTGCACCGCACCTCCTACGATGCCGTCCGCGAACTGGTCGCCCACGGTCGCCAGCAGCACGACTGAGGCGCTGGAACGGGCTCGGGCGCCGGCGTAACTTCCCCGGCATGGATGTCGCGGCGACGGTCGGGTTCACCAGGGACGACGAACTGCCCTGGATCCAGGTCTGGCCCGGCGTGGAACTGAAAGTCCTGCGCGTGGTGGCCGCCGAGGGCCTTTGGGTGGTGCGCAACCGCTTCGCGCCCGGCGCCTCCATCGAGACCCACCGCCACACCGGCGACGTCCACGGCTTCACCATTTCCGGCTCCTGGTGCTACGCCGAATACGGCATCGACTATCCGGCCGGAACCTACATCTACGAGCCGGCGGGCTCGGTCCACACGCTCACCGTGCCGCAGGGCCACCGCGAAAGCGCCGATGTGATCTTCGTGATGCGCGGCGCCAACCTCGTGCTCGGCCCCGGCGGCGAAGTGACACGCGTGGACGACGGCCCCACCACCCTCGCCTTCTACCGCATGATGTGCGAGGCGCGCGGCCTGCCGCCGCCGCCCGTCCTGACCAGCTGAGCCGTCCCGAGGAGCGCGACGAGACGCGCCCCGCCGCCCCCGACGTCCGAACCGGAGGATCACGATGACCGAACTTAGTGACAAGGGACTGGTGCTGGTCACCGGCGCCTCGGGCTACATCGGCGGGCACTGCGTCCGCGAGTTCCTCCAGCACGGCTACCATGTGCGCGGCACCGTGCGCAGCCTAGCCAACCCGACGAAGGTGGACCACCTGTTCCGCCTCGGCGACAAGTATCCGGGGCGCCTGACACTGTGGAAAGCCGACCTCGAGGACGACGCGGGCTGGGACGCGATCGTGGCCGACTGCACGTCCGTGGCCCACGTGGCCTCGCCCTTTCCAGCGATGGCGCCCGCCGACGAGAACGAACTGATCCGCCCCGCCGTCGAGGGCACGCTGCGCGTGCTTCGCGCCGCCGCGGCCTCGGGTACGGTGCGCCGCGTGGTGCTTACGTCGTCGGTGGCCGCGGTGGCCTACGGGCACGGCGACCTCCACGGCCGCGTCCTCACCGAAGAAGACTGGTCGGTGGCCGAGGCCTGCCAAGCTTACCAGAAGAGCAAGACCCTGGCCGAGAGGGTCGCCTGGGACTTCGTGAAGGGCCTGGCGCCGGGCAGCCTCGAATTGGCGGTGATCAATCCCGGCTTCGTCATCGGTCCCCTGCTCGGCCCCGAGATCGGCACCTCGGGCGAAGTGATCGGCCGCCTCATGCGCCGTGAGCTTCCGGCCTGCCCGGAGATCGGCTTTGCCACCGTGGACGTGCGCGACGTGGCCATCGCCCATCGCCTGGCCCTCGAGGTTCCCGAAGCGGCTGGGCAGCGCTTCATCGCCGCCGGCCCCCACGTGTGGATGCAGGACATGGGCAGGATCCTCGCCGAGGAGTTCGGCCCCAAGGGTTACCGCCCGCCGACGGGCAAGCTGCCCTACGCGCTGATGTGGCTGGTTGCGCGCTTCGACCAGAGCGTGCGCATGGTGCTGCCGTACGTTGGCAAGCGCGAGGAAGTCTCCCACGACAAGGCCGCCCGCATCCTCGGATGGAAGCCGCGCCCGGTGCGCGAAACCATCATCGAGATGGCCTCCAGCATGATCGACAAGGGGCTCATCCCCAACGCCCGCTGACAAGTGCCGCGGCGCTGCTCTTCGAGCAACGCCGCGGCACTTCCTTAGAAGCCCAGGAAGCGTTGGTGCGTGAGCACCACGTTCTGGCCCACGTCCACGGCGATCGTCGAGGCGCCGCCGCCGAAGAGGGCTCCAGTCCAGGTGCTGCCGGAGACAATGCGGATGCGGCCGTTGGGGCAGAAGATGGTGCCGCCGCCGCCCGTGTTGTTCTGGCCGATCTCGCAGTTGCCGGTGCCGCCGCCCTTTCCGTAAATGAGCAGGCGCTCCGGCGTGAGGCCGTCGGTGAGGTTCCAGATCCAGCCGACGTTGGTGTCGAACGACCCGTCGATGCGCAGGATCATCACGGTGCCGGGATCGTTGCCGCCGCTGATGTTGAGCGTCACGCCGGTGTTGCCCGTCAGGTTGTCGAGGTCGATCACGTTGACCACGCCGGGATTCACCGGGTTGATGGTGAAGGTGGACGACGAGGCCAGGCCGGTCCCCGTGGCGCCGAGATCGGCGTCGGCCGAAAGGGCGTCGAGCTGGGTGGCGGTGCTGGTGGAGATGGAGAGCTGGGCGGCCTCGCACTGGTCCACCCTCTGGTCGAGGCCGGTGGTGTCGTATTCGCCCGAAGGCGTCTTGGCCACCACCTGGCCGGCCGCCACCGAGGTGGTGGGGAAGGGAAGGCCGGGCAGGCTGTCGCCCGCCAGGCCGATCACCGACACGTTGTCGGCCACCACGTCCAGGGCGTCGATGTTGGCGAGGTTGTCGATCTCGGCCCCCACGGCCGTGCTGTTGCCCGTCACCACGAGATCGCCGGTCATCGTGGTGGTGTCGCCGATGCGCGCCGCGGCGCCGCACCAGGGCCCCGTGGAACTCGCCCCCTGGGTGAGGTCCACGCGCCGCGTGTCGGTGCCCGCGCCGGGCCAGGGATTGCCGACCACGGCCCAGTTGCAGGCCAGGCCCGTCACCACGTACGAGGTGCCCACGCACGAGCCGCCGTTGCAGGCAGAGGCGTTGGAGCATTCCTCGTCATCGTCGCAGGGCGTGCCGTTGTCGGCCGCCTGCTCCTCGCAGGCCCCGGCTCCGTCGCAGCCCGGATCGGTGCAGTCGCCGTCGGCAGCATCGAGGCAGGGGCTGCCCATCGCTTCGAAGGTGCACGACGGGCTGCAGCAGTCCCCGGCGTCGTTGTTGCCGTCGTCGCACTGCTCCAGGCCGCCGGCAACGCCGTTGCCGCAGGACGTGCACTGGCTGGTGCAGCCGTCGTTCTCGTCCATGTTGGCGTCGTCGCACTCTTCGCCGGTGTCGGTCACGCCGTCGCCGCAGACCGGCTCGGTGCAGTCCAGGCGGCAGGCATCGGGAGTGACGTCGCTGTTGCCGTTGCCGTCGTCGCAGGCCTCCGCGCCGTTGTCGTTGATGGTGCCGTCGCCGCAGAACTCGTCGATGCACAGGGCCGTGCAGCCGTCCCCGCTCACCTCGTTGCCGTCGTCGCAGCTCTCGCCGCTGTCGATCGCGGTGTTGCCGCAGTCCGGGCAACTGCCCAAGGCGCCGGGGTTGTCGAAGGCGTCGCAGTCGCGGTCCAGGCCATAGGCCGCGTTGAAGATGCGACAGACCCGGCACTCCAGGCGGTCGCGGCTGCAGGCGGCCAGTCCGGCCGCGTCGGTGGCGGTGCCGTAGACGCTGCAGATGGGGGCGAGGCCGGGGAAGATGCCGGCCAGGTCGCCGGCCGGGCAGGTGCTGGTGAGCTTGGACTGGACGAGACCCGTGGCCTTGCCCACCTTGCCCTTGCTGTCGGTGTGGATGTTGTCGAGGCAGGCCTCGAAGGTGGCCACGTCGAGGATGGTGCCGGCCTTGAGCCCGTTCTTCAGGCATCCCTCCACTTCCCGATGCATGGCGCTCGCGAGCTTGCGCCAGGTGCCGGGCAGGGTGGACGAACAGCGTCCCGACGGATCGACGGGATCGCTGGCGGCGAGGGTCACGTCGAGGTCGGCGCCGAAGGCGTCGTCGGAGAGGGCATGGTTATCGACGACGTAGGCTTCGGCGGCCGTCGCTGCGTCGCTGAAGCCGAAATCCGGCGCCGTGGTGCAGGACTTGGTGGCCGTGGAGGCCACCTTGTTCTCGGACTTCTGGACCTTGCCCTTGAGGTCGGCCGTCAGGCAGCTGTCGGCGGTCACGCCCATGGGCAGCTTGCCGGTGGCGCCCTTCTTGATGCAGTTCGAGGCATCCTTGAGCACCGCTCCGGAGATCTTGCCGGCCGACTTGACCACCTTGTTGAGACAGGCCTGCTGGGCCTTGTCCTGGGGCTGGGCCGCCGAGGGCGTGGACAAGGACGCGACCATGGCCGCGGACAGGATCGAGGCGCAGAAAAACTTCATGATTCCCCCAACAATCGGACACCAGGCACCGCCCTCCGCGATGCTCAGCGGAACACACTATCCTGAGCCTCGACCGGGGAGCAATACACGCCGTCGCGACGAGAGCCCTGCGATGGACGAGACCCGTTGCGAGATGAGCGCCCGTCATCTGCCGCAGCGTCCACATTTGGCTGTACGACTATTAAGGGACCGAGGCTCTGAGTGCGTCGGCATACGAGAAAGGGCCTGAATTCCAGACTATCCCCGGTTGCACCCATGCCTGTATATGGGCCATAACTCGGAGAACGGCGCGGCCGATGCCGGAGGCGAGGCTTCGCACCCGGCATCGGCGCGGCGAGGACCGGCGAGGGACAACCGGCAGGGCTCCGGTGACGGCCACGACCGCACAACGATCCACGAAGAGAGAGGGGACACACATGAACGCGAATCGCTTCGGCCGCTGGCTAACGGCCTTCTCGGCCCTGTTGATCTTCACCCATGCCGGCGTACTCCAGGCGGAGGCCCAGACCGCCGACCTCTCGATCACCAAAACGCTGCTCGACCCGGCCATCCCGCCGGCCCTCGGCATCAACCCCGGCAACAACATCGTCTACTCGATCGTCGTCACCAACCTCGGACCGGACGAAGCCAGCAACGTCGTGGTCGAGGATGACACGCCGGCCGGCGTCACCTTCGTGTCGAACACGGGGGACTGCGTGAGCGCGTTCCCGTGCTCCCTCGGCACCCTGACCAACGGACAATCGAAAACGATCACGTCCACCTACACGGTTCCCGCCAACTACGCTCCGCCCACGTCCGTCACCAACTCCGCCGACGTCTACTCCTCGACGTCCGACCCAGTGTACCAGAACGACTTCGACTACACGGACACCCCCATCAACGGCAACAACTGCGGCAATTTCGCTGTCTCGGGCGGCGAGTACCACACCTGCGCCATCGTCGCCGGCAACGGCAAGGCGTCCCCCAACAACGTCGACGACGATCTGGTGGAATGCTGGGGTTCGAACGCCGATGGCCAGTCCTACCCGGTACCGGCGGGGGCCTTCGAACAGGTCAGTTCCGGCGGAAGCTTCACTTGCGGGCTGCGGCCGGACGGCTCGGTCGAGTGCTGGGGAAGCGACACCTACGGGATCGTGACCAACACCCCAGGCACCGACGACTTCACCCAGATCGCCGCCGGCTTCGACCACGCCTGCGGCCTGCGCAGCGACGATACCATCACCTGCTGGGGGCTGAATAACGACGGGCAGGCCTCGGCGCCCTCCGGGCTCTTCACCCAGGTGGCCGCCGGCGATTTCAACAGCTGCGGGGTGCACACCGACGGCACCATCGAATGCTGGGGCGACAACTCGGAGTTTCAGGTGACGACCGTTCCCACGGACGACGATTTCGTCCAGGTGACGGTCGGCGCGTTTCGCGCCTGCGGCCGCCGGGCCGACGGCACCGTGGACTGCTGGGGAGCGAACTACTCCGGGGAGAGCGACGACCCCACGGGCTCCTTCACCTCGATCACCTCCGGGGCCATCCACAACTGCGGGCTGCGCGCCGACAGCACCGTGGAATGCTGGGGCGACGACGATGAGTACCTGGCGCTTCTCGACGCTCCCGGCGACGCCTTCTCCGACATCGAGGCCGGGGGCTATTTCACCTGCGGCCTGCTCTCCGACGGAACCATCCTGTGCTGGGGCTTCCAGGCGCCGCTGCCGCCTTCGCGCTCGGACAAGTGTCCCACCTGCGGCGACGGCAAGCTCGAAGGTCGCGAGGAGTGCGAAGCCTGCCTCGATGGCATCTGCGAGGTCTTCGGATCATGCACTCCGTCGACCGACCCCCCGCCGGAACAGGTTTGCAACACCGAGTTGGCCACCTGCTGCAGCCCCGTCACCTGCACGGCCTACCGCCTGAGCGAGAACCATATCTGTCGCGCCGCCAACGGCGGCTGCGACGCGCCGGAGGTCTGCAACGGCGTCAACTTCGACACCTGCCCGGGCGACACCGGCCCCCGCCCTGCGAACTTCGTCTGCCGCCTGGCCCTCGGCGGCTGCGACGCGCCCGAAGTCTGCGACGGCACCGACCTGGCCTGCCCGGCGCCGGGCGGCATCCGTCCCCTCAACCACGTGTGCCGCGCCGAGGCCGGATCCTGCGACGTGGTCGAGGTGTGCGACGGCGTCAGTGTTGCCTGCCCCGCCGACACCGTGGTGGCCGCCAGCACCCTGTGCCGCGCGGCAGCCGGCTTCTGCGACGTGGACGAGGTGTGCAACGGCACCTCGGCCACCTGCCCGTCCAACTCGTTCAAGGCCAGCAACGTGGAGTGTCGCGGCGTCGCCGGCGTGTGCGACGTGGCGGAAAGCTGTTCGGGCACGGCCGCCAACTGTCCCAACGACAGTTTCCTCAACTCCTCCGTAACCTGCCGCACGTCCAACGGCGTGTGCGACGCTCCGGAGCAGTGCCCGGGCAACAATGCCAACTGCCCGGCCGACATCCTGCATGCCAGCACCGTCACCTGCCGCGCCGCCGTCGATGTGTGCGACGCGGAGGAGAAGTGCACCGGGCTGCTGCCCGCCTGCCCCCTCGACACCAAGCAGCTGCCGGGCACCAACTGCCGCTCGGCCGTGGGCGTCTGCGACGCCCAGGAAGTGTGCGACGGCTTGTCCGACTCCTGCCCGGCCGACCTCTTCTCCGCCTCCAGCGTGGTGTGCCGCTCGGCCGTGGACGGCTGCGACGTGACCGAGAACTGCACGGGAACCGCCAACGAGTGCCCGGCCGACGCCTTTGCCGGCACCGAGGTGTCCTGCAACGATGGCGCCTTCTGCAACGGCGCCGACAACTGCGACGGCAGCGGCGGCTGCGCCCTGCACGAGGGCGACCCCTGCCCCGGCGCCGACGGCGACGGCGACTGCGCCGAGACCTGCGACGAGGGCGGCGACAACTGCCTGGCCGCGGACGTGAACGGCAGCAGCTGCAACGACGGCGACATCTGCACCGACGGCGAGACCTGCACCGCCGGCACCTGCGGCGGCGGCGGCGAGACCCAGTGCGACGACGGCAGCCTCTGCACGGAAGACAGCTGTGATGCGATCGAGGGCTGCCAGTACGAGCCCGTCATCCAGGAGGTCGGCTGCTTCGAGGCCGCCAAGGGCCTGCTCGCCATCAAGAACAACCAGGTCCCCGAGGACGCCCAGCTGAAGTGGCAGTGGAAGAAGGGCGACGCGGTGGGCCCCGAGCTACTCGGAGCGCCGGACGTGGACACCGACTACACGCTGTGCATCTTCGACCAGGCCGGCGGCGAGCCGGTGCTCTCGGGCTCCTATGTCGTCCCGGCCGCCACCTCCGCGTGGACCCTGAAGTACGGCGAAGGCCGAGGCAGCGGGAGCTTCGTCAACAAGATCTCGCCGCCCGACGGCATCTCCAACCTCAAGGCCAAGGCCTACACGACGCCGGGCAAATCGTCCGCGTCCGTCAAGGCGAGCGGCGCGTCCCTGGACCTGCCGCTGCCCTTCTCGATCAACCTCTACTTCCAGCACACGCCGTCGCTGGTCGCCCAGCTGCGCAACAGCGAGGGAGCCTGCTGGACCACGGAGTTCCTGCCCGCCGAGTTCAAGAAGAACGACGGCGGCCAGGCCAAGGCGGCGTTCAAGCGCTGAGGCGGGACGACGGCCAGGCCAAGGCGGCGTTCAAGCGCTGAGGCCGGACGGCGGCCAGGCCAAGGCGGCGTTCAGGCGCTGAGGCCGGACGGCGGGGTAGCATGGCCCCCGGGCGGCGACGGTGTGTCGCCGCCCGGGGGCTTTTTTGTTGGGGGCGGCGGTCCGCTTGCCGGCTGCCGCCGGGACGGCGTCGTGTCGCAACTGTAACGTCGCGTACGTTGCGATGCGCCGTCGCACCCGGCTTTTCGAGGACCCTCTGGCGGTCTTATCGGCCGCGCAGCATCACCCTGGGGAGGTCGGGGGTGGCGGCCTCGGCTCCGGCACGCAGGTGACTGCTGCACGAACATTCCCCGGGGAATGTCGGGCGGGACCGGGGCGCGGATAGCGGCCGCCATGACATTGCTGTGATGGAAACGTCGTCGCGAGGTCGATTTCTCTTGACGCGATTCCCCGCCTCCTCCGCTCGCCTGTAGCGAGCCGAATTGCGGCCGATCACTTTTCTCGCCCAACTCACGCGCATCGCCCGTCAGATCCTGCGCGTGGCTTCCTACGGCGAAGTCCTGCGACGGCGCTGACCTCTCCGCCAACGACGCAGAAAAAACCCGTGGTACAAGCGTCTTCATGACGACACTCTTCGATTCCGTCGCAAAGCTCTCCGAACAGGAACTGCTGGATCACTTGACGGGCCTCGTCGTTCGCGACCGGCATACGACAAGTGAGCTGCTCGTCGCGATCGCCGAGATTGACGAGCGCAAGCTCTGGGCCAGGCATGCCTGCTCTTCCATGTTCGATTTCTGCATGAGACGCTTTCACATGTCGGAGCAGGTGACTGCCAAGCGGCTCTGGGCTGCACGCACGGCGCGCCGCTTTCCCGTGGTCCTCGAGATGGTGGCCCGCGGCGAGCTTCATCTCAGTGCGATCCATCTGCTGGCCCGGCACCTGACCGCAGAGAATCACGAAAGGGTGCTCGAGCGCGCCAGGCACATGAGCTCGCGAGAGGTCGAGCGGC
>JBHEPB010000262.1:0-15461 GCA_046260515.1 Binatia bacterium | reverse complement strand
CCAACCAAGCTGCAGAGCGGGCGGGGCATTGCGCGGCTCGCAACGGTTTGAACGACGCTGAAGTGGACGGAGTAGAGTTGCTTGGCCATCATCGTGGCTACATATGGGTCTTCTACTATGCTCAAGGTAAACAGCGGACGCATTTCGCCCTTATCCATGCTGACGGAACGCCTCTCGCAAAATCCATAGCAGACGAGATCGTCGCAACGGAGAAAAATCTAGGCGCGTCGCTCGCGTCTCTTATCTACCTCGCTCCTGCCGTATCTATTCACGATCGTCATGATTCCAGCGCAATGGCTGTGTATCAAAAGTGGCTTGCTGAGGAGTGTGGCTATATTCAGCTGGACGGCATTCCCGCGGATTCAGAGTTAAGCGCCACTAGATTGCGGCTGGAACGACTCTTTGTTCCGCTCCGGGCGTCATTGTTGACGGAGGAGAGCGATGACGACGCGACGTCAGAGGACGAAGGTGACGAGGATGAAGAGGATGAGCGGGATGGGGAGGATGCGCTTCCGATCGGGCGATTGCTGTCGGGAACGCCACGCCTTGCGGTACTGGCGATGCCCGGGGGTGGGAAATCCACCTTCCTGAAGCGCCTGGCGATCGCGTACGCGCTTCCCGAACGTAGGGGCGAGATTCCGGACGAACTGCCGGATCGCGAGTGGTTGCCACTCATCTTGCGTTGCCGCGAACTGCGCGACCGTGCTCACAGACCTATTCTAGACTTACTCGACGAGATCCCCCGCTACGCTGGGATGGGATCTGGGGATAGCGGCGTCTTTCAGGGCATCACGCATGCTGCCTTGCGTTCGGGTACGAGTCTGTTGTTGGTTGATGGTCTCGATGAAATCTCGGACGAGGGGGCGAGGCGGTCTTTTGCGAACAATCTGCGCACATTCTTGGCGATGTTTCCGCAGACGGCGCTTGTTGTCACCTCCCGAGAAGCTGGATTCAGGCTGGTCGCAGGCGTGATCGCAAGTGTGTGCGATCAGGCCCGATTGGCTCCCCTTGACGAAGAGGACGTCGTTGAACTTTGCGAAAAATGGCACGTCGAGGTTCTCGGTGACAGCGAAAAGGTGAGAGGCGACGCTAGAGGCTTGGGTAAGTCGATCTGGAATAACCACGGCATCCGTACGCTTTGCGAGAATCCTCTACTTCTGACGACTCTTTTGGTGGTGAAGAGGTGCGTCGGTGAGTTGCCACGGAGTCGGACAAATCTCTATCGGGAGGCCGTGCGAGTGCTGGTGCGAACTTGGAATGTTGAAGGATACGCGCCGCTAGATGAAGACGAAACACTCGCGCAACTTTCATTCATCGCTTGCGCGATGATGGAGCAGGGGAAGCACCAGATTGTCCACAAAGATCTCCTCGCACTTCTTCGACGCGCGCGCCGGGAGCTGGAGGCAGAGCTTCAGTTTGTCGAGATTTCGCCGCAGGAGTTTGTACGGCGCATCGAGTATCGAAGTAGTCTTTTACTTCAGACGGGGTTCGAGAGGGTGGATGGAGAGTTGCAGGCAGTTTTCGAGTTTCGACACCTAACTTTCCAGGAGTATCTGGCAGCTCGTGGCTACGTTGAGGAACAGCATCCGGGTCGGGACTCTGGTGCGACGCTGGCCGGGATTTTGGAGAGCCACTTCTATGACGAGCGGTGGCGCGAGGTGATTCCGCTTGCCGCGGTGCTCGCGGGGCGAAAAGCTGACGACCTACTGAAGAGACTTGTAAGCGTCTATCGGGCTGCGAGGAGCAGCGATTTACTCGGCGAGTGGCCCAATGAGATCGGGCTCTGGCGACTTCTTCTTCAGTGTGTCTGTGACGAAGTGCAGGTCACGCCTTCGACCATCCGCGCGGGGTTGCGCGAACTCGGTCGCGGTAGAGGGGACACGGGAGGTGGCGAGTGGGCGATCCTGGTCCTGCGTGGAAAGTTTGGGACACTATTCCAAGAGGAAGTGGAGTCGGCGTTCCTGGCGGGCGACGTGGGGTTTGAAGACTTCGTGTCGCCGATGGAGCGCATAGCGCGTTATCTGAGATTTGGAGAGTCCGACCCTGTCGCTTCGACGGAGGTATCCGCTGCTTTGCTGTTAGCCCTAAGCGGAACGGAGCGTATTGAAAGGGTCCGCGCGGCGTTGTGTGCGATGGAGTTGGCCTACAAACAGCGGTGGAAGGTGGACGCAGGTGCTCCGTGCGACTGGTTTCAGCCGCTCACTGCCGGGCTGGGCGCGATGCTAACTTACGAGGATGTTCCGTCGGCGCTCGCGGCTGCTTGGGCGCTTGCTTGGATCGGAGCGAATCAGCTGATGGACGCACCGCCGAAGGCGGAGTGGATCGTGAAGCTCGCGGGCCTCTGGTCGCAAAGTCGTACGCCCGAGAGCGCACGCTTCTTCTGTTGGGC
The DNA here is from genome assembly GCA_046260515.1 of Binatia bacterium. Lineage (GTDB taxonomy): Bacteria > Desulfobacterota > Binatia > UBA1149 > CAITLU01 > DATNBU01. Next base: position 13,072 of record JBHEPB010000262.1, on the reverse strand, counting down.
AATCTACTCACAGGAGCTGCTTTCCCGCGATGCTATCGATGTCGCTTTGTGGGGTGATCTTGATTCCTTGATACGCAGGGCTGTCGAGCTGAAGGGCCCTGGGTTCAACGAGGCACCCCAGAGGCATGCAGCGCTCGTGCTCGCTTGGTATCGACGCTCGCCTTGGAGTGATGAGGAACTTGTGAGTGTCGCAGCTAAGTGCTTGGGGCGTAAGGATCGCGAGATTCCGCGATCGCTACGTTCCGTTCTCGTCGATCTCGGCCCCGCCGGTCGCGAGTTGGTGTCCCGGTTTGAGAAGAAGAGGGAGGGAGTAGTTTTTCGCCGGGCCACTAGGCCTAGAGAGAAGCGGCTCCGAGGGTAGACGGCGGACGACGATTGGGCGTGGCTAGCTCGACTGAGTCGATTTTGCCGTGCGCTTACGTCGTCGGTGCTGTCCGTGCTGTTTGGATTGCCGGCAACTGTCGCAGTCGTGCGCGACCCGTCGGTGCTTCTGCCCAGACTTCTCACCGCCGACCCTGACATCCCGACCTTTTTGGTGGTGGTTGTCTTTTCACATGTTGCTCTCTTTGGAGCACTCGTTTTCTACTCCCTGTGTCATTTTTGGCTGCTTGCCCTCAGGACCACTCGAGGGCTGGTCGGCCTCTGACTGTCCACGGGACCGGGGGAACCCCACGGTGCCTGGGCACCGCGGCTGTATTTCGATTTCAGCGACGCGTGCGGCTACACTGCGACCCATCGCTCTGTTGTCACTCAGTTTCGCTCGTGACCATTGCCCGCCGTAAGGGTGATCGTGGGTCGACCACCCGACTGCCGAGGCGCCGAAGGCAGTAGAGGAGGGTGGAGCTCGCGTCTCAACAGCGTGTCCCGGGCGCACCAGAGCGCCGACATGACCGGGAATCCCTCCTCGAATACCTCGTGCCAGTGGTGGGGTTGCCCCGGGCCGACCACGGAGCAGACGACTGGATTTCTCCTGACCCCGGCGACGGCGTATGGTGCCGTCCCATGTCCACCGCGAGCACCGAAACCTCCGCCCTTCCCATCGACTGGAACGAGATCACCGAGCACGCCACCAAGCTGCTCAGCGACTACATCCACATCAACACCACCAATCCTCCGGGTGGCGAGGAGGCCGGCGCCGTCTTCCTGCGCGAAGCGTTGAAGCGCGAAGGCATCGACTCCAAGTTCTACGACGCAGGCGGCGGCCGCGTCTCGATGTCGGCGCGCATCCCGGCCACGGTCAATCGCGGGCACAAGCCCATCGTGCTGCTCTCCCACATCGACGTGGTGCCGGTAGAGCCCGAGCATTGGAAGGTCGATCCCTTCTCGGGCGCTGTCGTCGAGAACGTGATCTGGGGCCGCGGCGCCCTCGACATGAAGGGCATGGGCGTGATGGAACTGCTGACCCTGGTGCTGGCCAAGCGCCACGGCATTCCCCTCGACCGCGACCTCGTGTTCGTGGCCGTTGCCGACGAGGAAGAAGGCGGCGTGCACGGCGTGCACTACCTGGCCGAGCACCACCCGGACATCCTCCAGGCCGACTACGTCTTCAACGAGGGCGCCTACGGCTTCTGCGAGTTCATGGGCCGCGAGGCGAAGATCGTCGGCATCGCGCCCAGCGAGAAGAGTCCCTCGTGGCTGCGCTTCCATTCCAAGGGCATGCCGGGGCACGCCTCGGTGCCTCACTCGAAGAACGCCCTGGTCAAGCTCGTGAAGGCCCTGGCCCGCGTGGAGGCTGCCGAGCGCCGCGTGGTGCTGACGCCGGCCGTGGAGGCCATGCTGCGCACGCTGGCCCAGAAGGGCTTCCTGCCCGAGGACCTCGACCCCCGCGACGAAGGCGTGCTCGCGATGCTGACCTCGGTGGACGCCCACCTGTCGGCCATCACCCACGACACCGTCAGCATCACCAGCGTGCACGCCGGGCAGAAGATCAACGTGATCCCGGCCGGCGCCGAGGCCACGGTCGACTGCCGCCTGCTGCCGACCACCGACTCGGCGGAGTTCGTCGCGGAGATCCGCCGCATCGTCGACGATCCCGACATCGAGGTGGAAGTCGTCTATCGCCACGACGCCGGCATGTCCTCGATGGACACCCCGGTGGTCAGCATCGCGGCCCAGGTGGTGAGGGAGAAACTCGGCGAGGACGCCTTCCTGCTGCCGATGCTGTCGCCGGGCTTCACCGACTCGCACGCCTACCGCGCGGCCGGCGCCCAGGCCTACGGCTTCACGCCGAGCCTGCTGACGCGTGAGGAACTCGCGACCATCCACGGGCACAACGAGCGTCTGAGCGTCGCGAACCTGCGCCTGGGCACCGAGGTGCTCTTCGAGGTGGTCCGGCGGCTGGCGTCGCACGGCTGAGCGGCGCCGTCGTCAGCGCACGATGGTAACCGCGCAGTGGGCGTTGCGGAGCACCCTCTCGCTGACGCTGCCGAGCAGGAGTTCCTTGAACGGGGAGAGCCCGCGGCTGCCCATCACGATCTGCGAGAAGCCGCCGGTGCTGGCGACCTCCACGATGCGCTCGGCCGGATGCCCGATCTCGACCAGGTGTTCCTTGACTTCGACCTCGCCCATGGCCGCCTTGGCCTTCGCGAAGCAGGCCTGGGTGAGCGTGGCGTAACTGTCGTCGAGATCGGTCGGGACCGCGGCCATCAGCCCCATCGCCACGGCGGTCGGTGCGTCGTAGACGTGCAGCAGGGCGACGCGCGCGCCGGTGTCGCGCGCCAGGCCGGCGGCGAACGCCGCGGCCCTCGCCGAACCCTCCGAACCGTCGACGGGGACCAGGATGTTTCGCGATTCTTCCATGATGCGAACTCCAGGGTTGAAGGGCTGGTCGCGGTCCGCCGCGAGGCCTGCCTCTGTCCGTGCTGTCAGGGGAACGGCACCCCGCCGGTCACCTGGAAATCGTCGGCGTAGATCTGGCCCGGGCCGACGACCATGTTGCTCGAGTATCCGTAGATGCTGATGAGGAAGGTGTCGCTGTCCGTGAGTCCCCAGTTCGCGTTGCCGTCGCTGCCACCCGAGCCGTCCACGCCGAACGACCCGAACTCCACCCAGGTGTAGCCGTCGGCCGGGTTGATGTCGTAGTAGAGTGTGACCACCTTGCCGGCGGAGTCGAAGACGATGCGCAGGGCTCCGGTCGCAACGCCGAGGTCGTCGGTGTCCGCCTCATCGATGAACGCCTCGTCGGCGTAGAGCGCGGTGTAGAAGCCGTCGCGCACCGGCGGGCCGCCGAAGCGGGACGAGTAGAGCTCGGTGAAGATCTCGTTGCCGAAATACTCGGAGTCGATCAGTGACAGGCCGATGCTGCTGTACTGGGTGTTGCCGGCCGGGACCGTCAGGTTGGTCACGTCGAGCTGCACCTCCCAGTCCTCGTCGTAGGGGAGGAGGCTTCCGAGCCAGTCCCTCAGCGACTGGTCGTATTCGGTGCCGACGGCGACGCGGTACTCGAGGACCTGGTCGGTCTCCTCGAGGACACCGTTGCCGTTGACGAAGTCGTCGCTCCACAGGTTGGGATCCGCGAATTCGTCGTTGAAGTCGTCGCCGTCGGGCAGGGACGTGCTGCAGGGGCAGTTGAGGGTGACCGGCTGGCCGACGGATTTTTTCAGGCAGAGCAGGGCATCGCTGGCCACGGTGGGCAGGGTGCCCTTGGGGGCACAGATGCATGCCGGGTTGCAGGTGTTCTGGCCCACCGCGACCTTCAGGATGAAGAGGCAGTCGCTGGCGCTGGGGCCGGAGCCGTTGCTGATGGGCTGGGAGCAGTCGCCGTTGGCCGCGAGGGCCAAGGGCGGTGGGAAGAGGAGCCCGGCGGCGAGGGCCAGCGCGGCCAGGAGGCGAGGCCCGTGGGCGCCGAGCTTGCCGGGGGATTTGGACACGCAGGTGGGGATAGCCGGAGCGGTGTTCAGCAGGGATTCCATACCCCCCTACTTACTCGCACCCGCTCCTGCCGTCGAGTCACCATCCGAAACCCGGGACAGGTACAGGTTTCGCCGGAGGCGAAACCTGTACCTGTCCCGGGTTTTCAGGCGGTGCGTTCTTTGGCCCAGGATTGGAGGTCGCGCAGGCGGGTATAGCCGCTGCCTTCGGGGAGGCCCTGCTCGCGGGCGTCGTGGATGCAGGCCACCGGGCAGAGGGGCACGCAGAAGCCGCAGTCGATGCAGTCCTCGAGCACGATGGCGAAACGGCCGAGAAAGTCGCCCGGCACTTCGTAGATGGCGTCCACCTTGCCCGGGCAGGCATGGTCGCAGGCCCCGCAGCCGATGCAGCTCTCATCGATGTAGAAGTGCCCGCTGCGCTTGCTCATTCGGCGGGGAACGTCGTCGCGAAGGAAGCCGACGCGTTGACGAACTCCTGCAGGCTCTGGTTGTAGCGGAAGTAGAGGTCGGACTTCAGGGGGTCGTCCGAAACCAGGCGAAACGGCGTCCCGCGGTGGCTCAGGTGGTTCAGCGTGTGCGTCAGGTCGGGGCGGCCTCCGCCGCGGGCGATGACCTCGATCATCTCGCGCCAGGCGGCCAGGGTGGCCTCGAGCACGAAATCGGCGCGCAGGTCGCCTTCGGCCGCCTCGCGCACGTCGATGGCCGAGAACTCCTCGAAGGTCACCTCGAAGGCGCGCGCGCCGTCGCTGCCGAGCACCCGGAAGCCGGCCACGCAGTCCACGTAGCCGAGCTGTTCCTGCCGCGCGCGGTTGTCGTTCATCAGGTCGGCCAGGCGCTGGAACCAGGACGCCGACGGGAAGGGGGCCGCGGGCGCCTCCGTCCCCGTCGCGGCGGCAGCGTCGCCGCCGGCCACGCTGGTGAGCGGCGTCGGGTCGATCTCTTCCATCATCGCTCGTGTTTCCATCCTTCTACCAGGGCGCCTTCAGGGGGATGCGGCTGCGCGAGCGGCGATCGAAGCCGGCGCGGTCGCAGCGGGCGAAGTACTCCTCGATGAACATGGTCCAGACGAGCTTCAGCCCGTCCATGCCCTCGTCGATCTTGGCGAGCCCGCCGCCCAGGAGAATGGCCACCGGCTCGACCAGGGCCGCCTCGGTGAAGGCCGTCAGGATCACCATCTCGCCCACGTCGGCGAAGCGGTGGAACTGTTCCACCTCGGCGTCGCGGTCCTTGGCGTTGTCGAGGTGGTGCTTCAGCTGCAGCACGCCGTAGGAGACGTGGCGGGCCTCGTCCTGGAGACAGCGGCGGAAGATCTCCTTGTCCACGAAACTCTTGGCGATCATCTCGCCGGAGCGGAAGATCGACAGCACGAGCCCCTCGCCGAGCAGGTTCAGCAGGTAAGTTCCCATCGTGTGGGTGGGCGCGTCGAGGATGGCCGCCAGCGCCCACTCGAAGCCGGGCGAGGCATGCAGGAGGCCGCCGCCGGCGATGGCGCGCTTGCGGAAGACTTCCTGGTGGCGGGCCTCGTCCATGATCTGCGTGGCCAGGAAGCTCTTGACCTCGAGGAAGTCCTGGGGCGTGCGGGCCAGCCATTTGGCGGGGAAATCGCCGGCCACGAACTCCACCTCGGTGAGGAACGTGCAGAGCTGGCACGTGGCCTTCGCGATGTCCTCGGGCAGGCTCTCGAGTTCGCTCCACGGAATGTCGCGGGTGGCGTTCCACTGCCGCGCCTTGGCCTCTTCGTAGAGAGTGATGACGTTGTCGGCCCACAGTTCCGAGCGGTCGGTGACGACGTAGTCCTCGATCACCGGCATGCGGTCGCGATAGGGCTCGCGCACCGAACCGCGCGGCGCGAAGTTCTTCCACGTGGCGACTTCCGGCAGGGTGCCGTAGGCCGGGAGGCGGTTGGTGTCGGTGTAGGTGAGGCCCCGCGAGGAAGGTTTGGCGCTCTTGCCCCAGTTGGCGCCGTCGGTGTTCATCCAGTGCAGGGAGTAGCTGCCGCGCGCGAGGCGGTCGGCGTTCTCGGTGAGGATCTCGGACCACACGCGGTAATGGGCGCCGTACTTCTGCTCGTAGTACACGAGCCCTTCCTCGTTCAGCGGAAGCGCGGGAGGGAGGGGGGCGATATCGACGGGAAGGGTGGAGAGTTTGCTCACTCGACTCGGCTCCTTGGCGGCCACAGGTCCTGTGCGGTCGCCGCGATGGGGTTGCCTTGGCGCGGATGCTATTGATAGAAATATCAATAGCCACGGGGCGAATATAGCCGCCCCCCGGGAATCCTGTCAATGCCGAACCGCGCCGCTTCCAAGCCCCGACCTGTCCGGACGGCCCGCCCCGTGCGCCGCCGCCTCACTCCCGAGGCCAGGCGGGCCGAGTTGATCGCTGCGGCCCTGGCCGTCTTCGCCCGGCGCGGCCTCGGCGAAGCCCGTCACGCCGAGATCGCCGCCGAGGCGGGCGCCTCCGTTCCCACGGTGTTTTTCTACTTTCCCACCCGGGAGGCCCTGGTGGCGGCCGTCCTCGACGAGGTGGACTCCTTCCTCATCGACATGGCGCGGCAGGTGCATTCGATCCCGAAGCCGGCCGACGAGGTGATGCTCGACCACATCCGCGCCTTCGCCGACTCGGTGGATTCCTCGCCCACCCACGCCCGCATCTGGCTGGACTGGAGCACCGCCGTCGGCGAGCAGGCCTGGCAGCGCTACCTCGACTTCCTCGAGCGCATGCTCGCCATCGTGCGCACCACGCTCGAGAGGGGGCAGCGCGAGGGCAACATCTCGCGCACCGCCGATCCCGACGACCAGGCCCGCCTGCTGGTTGGCTCGGCCCACATGCTCGCGCTCATGAAGTTCTCCGGGGCCTCGCCGGAGAAGCTCGAGCATTTCTTCGGTGCGTTGATGGGAGCCGTCATCGGCGGGCCGGACAAAGCGGGCACGTCGGGCCAGTCGGATAGGACCAGGAAGTCGCGGAAGGCGGGCAACGGCAGATAGGAACCTTGTAGCCCGGATACCTCGCGGCTGCGCTCCGTCCGCGTCAGCGGATGTCCATCTGCCCCAGGAGCATGGCGTCGCGCAGCCGCCTCCGCAGGAAGCGGTTGAGCAGCATGAAGAAGCGGCTCTTGCCGTCCAGAATGTTGAACAGGGCGGGCTTCGGCGAACGCACCACGGCCACGATGCGGTCGGCGGCCGTGGCCGGGTCGATGGCCGTCTTGATCAGTTCCTCGTCGCGCGCGACGGTAACCTGCATGCTCGACCACAAGGGCGAGGTGCGCGCGGCGACTTCCTGAAGAAGACCTGCCGGCGGCGAAAGCGCCTGCGCGTGATGCATGTTCCCTCCGTCCGGTGCATGGTTGGCACCGCGCCGGCGGGCGCGGCCGCTTCCCCGGGACTTCCGGCGGGCGGCCGGGCCGCCGCCGCGCCAAGGGACAGGCACCGATGAAGCACATCCTCGTCGCCACCGATCTTTCGCCTCATGCTGATCGCGCGGTCGATCGTGGCATGCGCCTGGCGCAGCGCCTGGAAGCCAAGCTCACGCTGCTCCACGCCGTGGACTCCACGCTGCCGGGCACGATCCTGGGGATGCACCGCCGGGAGGCCGCGGAGATTCTCCGCGAAGCGGCCCGCCAAGGCTCCGCGCACGTGGAGGCGGTGCCCCTGGTCGTCGCCGGGGACCCCTGGTCCGTCATCGTCGAGAGCGCGGCCCGGGTGAAAGCCGACCTGCTCGTGATGGGCGTCCATCACAAGAAGAAACTGCGCGACATGTTCCGCGGCACGACGTCGGAGCGCGTGATCCGCAGCGTGGGCGTGCCCGTCCTCGTCGCCGCCCGTCCGGGGCGCAGTAACTACCGCGGCGTCGTCGTCGGCGTCGATTTCTCGGAGGCCGCCAAGCGGGCCTTCCACGCGGCCGTGGCCCTGCACCCCCAGGGCACCGTCACCGCCGTCCACGCGTACGACGTCGTGCTGCCGGACATGAGCTTCCTGTCCATGCGCGATGCAACGCGCGTGCGCCACACCGTGCTGGCCGAAGCCGCCGACCGGGCGGGTGCGGAACTGGACGTCTGGCTGGGGCGCAAGCAGGACGTGCGCAAGGTGCGGAAGAGCATCGTGCAGGGTGACGCGGCTGTCTGCCTGCGCGCGGCCGTGAACCGAACGCGCGCCGACCTGCTGGCGATCGGCACCCGCGGTCTCGGCACCGCTCATCGCCTGCTGACCGGAAGCGTCTCGGCCGGGCTGCTCGGCGACGCCCCCTGCGACGTGCTGGTTACTTCCGGCCGCGGCGCCTGAGTCGGCGTTCTGGACGGATGCCGAAGTGACGGAGCACCTTCCCCAGGTCCTGCTGCTGCTCGGCATCGCGGTCGCCGTGGTGATCGCGTTCCAGAGGCTGCGGGTGCCCTCCAGCCTCGCCTATCTGTTCGTGGGGCTGTTGCTCGGGCCCCACACAGCCGGCCCGGTGGTGGACGTGCCCGAGATCCGGGAACTCGCCGAGTTCGGCATCGTGTTCCTGCTCTTCACCATCGGCCTCAACTTCTCGCTTCCCCAACTCCAAGCCCTGCGCCATCACGTGCTCGGGCTGGGGACCGGTCAGGTGGTACTGACCACGGCCGTGGTCTCCCTGGCCGCCTGGCTGGCCGGGCTTCCTCCGGCAGCGGCTTTCGTCATCGGCGCTGTCTTCGCGCAATCCTCGACGACCATCCTTGGAAAGCAGCTCGCCGAGCAGGGCGAGGACAACAGCCGCCACGGGCGGCTGGGACTGGCCATGTCGGTGTTCCAGGACGTGACGGCTGTGCCCTTCGTCGTGGTCATCCCGGTGCTCGGCGTTGCGGCCGGTGCCGACGTCGTGGCCGGGGCCCTCTCCTGGGCATTGGCGAAGGCGATTGTCGCCTCCGCGCTGGTGTTCGTGGCCGGCCGCTGGCTGCTGCGACCGCTGTTCCACCTGGTTGCCCGCCGCCGTTCGGCGGAAGTCTTCACCCTGACCGTGCTGCTGGTGGCCCTGCTGGCGGCCTGGACCACCAGCAGCCTCGGCCTTTCGCTGGCCTTCGGGGCTTTCCTGGCCGGCATGATGCTCGGCGAGACCGAGTTCCGTCACCAGGTGGAATCCACCATCCGTCCTTTCCGCGACGTGCTGCTGGGCCTGTTCTTCGTCGGCATCGGGATGCTCTTCGATCCCGACACGATTCCCGGGATCTGGCGTTGGGCCCTGGCCGGAGCGGCAGGCCTGTTGGTGAGCAAGACGCTGCTGGTGGCTTTGTTGATGCGTGCTTCCGGCATGGACGGCTTGACCGCGTGGCGCACCGGCCTGCTGCTGGCCGTCGGCGGCGAGTTCGGCTTTGCGCTGCTGGCCATCGCGCTGCAGTCCGGCGTCGTGGACGTGCGGCTGGGGCAGATCGCGCTCACCTCGGTGCTGCTTTCGATGATCGCCGGGCCCTTCCTGATCCGCTTCAACCATGCGATCGCGAGGCAGTTCCTGCGCAGCCACCGCGGCCAGCATCAAGACGAGCCGACGCCGCAGGCGGCGCCCGAGGCGGCGATGCACCTGCGGGATCACGTGATCATCTGCGGCTACGGTCGCATCGGGCAGAGCGTCGGCCACCTGCTCGAGGAGGAGAAGATCCCGTTCCTCGCCCTCGACCTCGACTCCGCGCGGGTGAGGGAGGCGCACACCGCGGGCGAGCCGGTGTTTTACGGTGACGCCACCGAGAGGGACATCCTGGAGGCTCTCGGCTTGGACCGTGCCCGCCTGGTCGTGATCAGCCACGACGACGTAGCGGCATCCCTCAAGGTGCTCCAGCACCTGCGCACCGTGCGCCCCGAACTGCCGGTGATGGTGCGCACGCGCGACGAGACGCACGTGGCGGAGCTGGAGGCCGCCGGTGCGCTGGAGGTCGTTCCCGAAGTCCTCGAGGCCGGCCTCATGATCGCCTCCCATGCCCTGCTCCTTCTCGACGTGCCGCTGTCGCGCGTGATGCGGCGGATCCAGAACGAAAGAGCGGGACACTACCGGCTGATGCGCGAATTCTTCCGCGGCGACGATGCGCAAGACGAGCGGGCCGAGAGGGACACCCACCGCCTTCGCGCCATCGTGGTCTCCCCCGACAGTCCGGCCGCGGGACGCCGCCTGAAGGAACTCGACCTCGGCGTCGTCACGGTGGCCGCCCTCGTCCGGGCCGGGCAGCGCCGCACTTCGCCGCCTGAGGACACCATGGTGAGGGGCGACGACGCGCTCGTGCTGTTCGGCCCCCTGGAGGAACTGCAGAGAATCGAGGGCGAGGTCATCGGCTAACCGGGAGTTCGCCCCATCGACGGCCGACGCGCTTTGTCGGTAACCGCGCCGCTACGGCGTGTCCGCCACCGCCGGCCCCGCGTCCAGCTCCTGCGCATACCCGCGGATCTCGGCCAGGAACGCATCGCCGAACTGCTCGAGCTTCTTCGCTCCCACGCCCGTGATTCCCGACAGCGCCGCGCGCGTCGTCGGCAGGTCGCGGGCCATCTCGCGCAGCGTCACGTCGCCGAAGACGATGTAGGCCGGCACCCCCAGCTCGTCGGCGAGGCTGCGGCGCAGGGCCTTCAGCTTCTCGAAGAGGGTTTCGTCGCAGACGATGTCGCCGGCCCGGCCCCGCGCAGGGCGAGCTGCGGTGGGCGCCGGCGTGCCCTTCTCGGCCAGGCGCGGAGGCAGGCGCGTCAGCGTCACGGCGGCGCGCGAGCGCAGCACGTCCATGCCCTCGGCCGTCACCTCGACGGTGGGAAACTCTCCTTTCGACGAACGCAGCAGGCCGAGGCGCATCAGCTCGCGGCCGATGGCCTGCCACTGGCCCCGCGAATGCTCCTTGCCGATGCCCCAGGTGGTCAGCTTCTCGTGGCCCCAGCGGCGGATGCGCTCGGTGTCGCCTCCGGTCAGCACCTCGGCGTGGTGGGCCAGGCCGAAGGCGGCGTCGCTGCGCAGGCCGCTCTCGCGGGCCCGGTACACCGTGGACAGCAGCTTCTGGGCCGCGACTGTGCCGTCCCAGGTCTCGCGCGGCTCCAGGCAGTTGTCGCAGGCCCCGCAGGCGTGCGCGGTCTCGTCCTCGCCGAAGTAGGTGAGCAACTCACGGCGCCGACAGCCGGTGGACTCGGCATAGTTGATCATCGTGCGCAGCTGGGTCTCGGCCACGCGCCTCTGGGCGGGCTCGACGATCTCGTCGAGGAAGGCCAGCTGCTTGGCCACGTCCGAGGCGCGGAAGAGCAGCAGGCAGTCGGCGGGCAGGCCGTCGCGGCCGGCGCGACCGGTTTCCTGGTAGTAGCCTTCCACGTTCTTCGGCAGGTCGTGGTGGACCACGAACCGCACGTTCGGCTTGTTCACCCCCATGCCGAAGGCGATGGTCGCGCAGATGACGCGCACCTCGTCGCGCAGGAAGGCTTCCTGGTTGCGCGAGCGCTCGCGCTCGCCAAGTCCGGCGTGGTAGGCCCGCGCCGCGATGCCCTGGCGGCTGAGATGCTCGGCCAGCGATTCGCAGCCGCGCCCGCTCTGGCAATACACGATGCCGCTGTCGCCCGGCCTCTCGCGCAGGAAGGCCGACACCTGGGCCGCGGGCTTCTCCTTGTCGATGACGCGATAGACGAGGTTGGGGCGGTTGAAGCTGCCGACGAGGACGGCCGGTTCGTGGAGGCGAAGCTGGCCGAGGATGTCGGCGCGCACGCGCTCGGTGGCCGTGGCCGTGAGCGCCAGGAAAGGCACGTCGGGCAGCATCGCGCGCAACTCGGCCAGGCGGCGGTATTCGGGGCGGAAGTCGTGGCCCCATTCGGAGATGCAGTGGGCTTCATCGACCGCCACGGCGGCGACGTTCCACTCCTTCAGCCTCTCGACGAAGGCGCCGGCGAAGAGGCGCTCGGGAGCCAGGTAGAGAAGCCGGTAGTCGCCGTTGTAGAGGCCGCGCAGGCGGGCGCGGGCTTCCTGCTCGTCGAGCGTGGAATTGAGGAAGGTGGCAGCCACGCCGGTGGCCGTCATCGAGTCCACCTGGTCCTTCATCAGCGCAATCAGGGGCGAGATGACGACGGTGAGACCGGGCCTCAGCAGAGCCGGAAGTTGGTAGCAGAGCGACTTGCCGCCTCCGGTCGGCAGCAGGGCCAGCACATCGCGGCCGCCGAGCGTGGCGCGCACGATGTCCTCCTGGAGGGGACGGAACGTGTCGTAGCCGAAGACTTCCTTGAGCTTGGGAAGCAGCAGGGCGCCGTAGGGGTCGGCCGTTGCAGAGGGCGCGGAGGAAGCAGGCACCCGGGCGGCTTAGCACGGCGATGGGGCCGCCGCGATGCCATGGAGTGCATGTCGGCGACCTGCGCGGCGTTGCCTCGCGCCCCGGGGCCCCGCGTAGTAGCCTCCGGCGCCCGGCCGGCCGCGGGCAGCGCCAACATGAACGTCCTTTACGTGCACGGTTTCGGAGGAGCGCGGGGTCCCGTGGAAAGGGCCCTGGCCGACGTTGCTCGCGACGGGCCGCACGCGCTGCTCCCGGTGCACTGGCCGAGCGGCGACCTGCGCGAGATGAGGGCGCGCGCCGTCGTCGAGGTGGCGCGCAAGGTGGCCGAGCAGCGGAGCCTTCCCCGCGGCCTCATGGAAGCGGCCCTTCACGGCACGCGCCAGGCCTCCCAGGCCTGGGAGCAGGCCGTCGCCAACGTGCCCGCGGGAGCCGCCCAGCTGGCGGCTGCCATCGAGGCCGCGCATTCCACCGGAAAGCCGACTTCCATCCTCGCCTTCAGCCTGGGGTGCCGGGTGGTTCTGTACGCGATCGAGGCCGGCGTGATCGCGCCGGGCAGCCTTGTGCGCATCGTGTTCGCGGCTTCGGCCGCACCGGCCTCGGCCTACGGCGGGTTGCCGCCGGTGATCGAGGACGGAACGCGCGTGGTGCACGTGTTCTCGAAGAAGGACGCCGTGCTCGACCGCCTGTATCCGGTTGCCGCGGGAGTCGGCACGCGGCCTTCCGGGCGTTCACCCCTGGGCGTGCCGGGGGTGGAGAACGTGGAAGTGGGAGTGGGGCATCGGGGCTATCGCTCGATTGCCCAGGACCTCTGGCGCCACGCCACCGGCGACGAGGCGAGCCTGCTCACGGGGCCTGGGGCTTCGGCGGTGTTACCTCGCGCCCGCCCTCGCGGCTGAACTTGAAGCTGCGGCTGGATTCGGAGCCGACGTTGGCGGCGCCGGGATCGGCGGCCTCGCTGGCCGCACGCGCTTCGGCCTTCGCC
>JBHEPB010000261.1:0-3894 GCA_046260515.1 Binatia bacterium | reverse complement strand
GGCTCGTTATCCGCAGCGCGTTTCGCACCTGGTGTTGACGGACGGCTGGCTTCGCGGTTCCGGAGAGTGGGACACGCCGCGTCTGAAGGCCGTGGACCAGCTCGCGATGGTGGACTGGCAACTCGGAACGGATGCCATGGCGCTCTGGAGATTCGGATGGACGGAGAACGCGCGGACAGGGGCCGCTCACATACGCGTCTGCCTGCGTCAGGAGGATTTCCTCGCCTGGAAGGAGGCGTCGAAGGATGTCGATTTGACGCCGCTTCTGCCCGACATCGCGGCGCGCGGTCCTGCGGGTCTACGACCGGATGACCCGGGATGCACTCCGGGCCCACGGAGGGACGGAGCTGAAGGCGCTCGGCGACGGCTTCATGGCGTCGTTTCCTGCTGCGACCCGCGCGCTCCATTTCGCCGCGGCGTTGCAGCGAGCCGTAGCCGCCGGCACGGAAACGAACGACGAACCGCTTCGTATCCGAATCGGAATCAACGCGGGTGAACCCATCGCCGAGGGGGACGACCTGTTCGGGAGCGCCGTGATTCTTGCCGCAAGAGTTGCGGATCAGGCTGCGGGGGGCCAGGTTGTCGTGGCGGATGTCGTACGGCAGTTGGTGGGAGGCAAGGATTTTCTCTTTGCCGAACTCGGCCAGCCGGTGCTTGCCGGCTTCAAGGAACCTGTCCGCATCTGGGAGTTCCTCTGGTAGCCACTCAGGCTGCCGGAATGGCTTGAAGCCGCTCGACATCCCCCAGCCATTCCCAAAGGTGCTTCCAACTCGGAGTAGGAAGGCTCTGACACCCTGAGCGGGCGAAAAAGATCGCACCCAAACTAAGCCTCGGACAATCGTCCCCGACCTCATTGACCGCCTCCAGTTGACCGGTCAGTCTCGACCCCGTGCCGCGCACCGACGCGGCGGGGGAGGATCGCATGCTTCATCGAATTCCCGCCTGGTCGGCGGCGCTGCTTGTTGGCGCTACCCTGTCGGCCGCGCCGGCCTCGGCCGACATCAACCGCCCCTTCGGCTCCCATCCGATGACCTATGCGGCCGGGAGCATCCTGCCGAACCACCTCTCCCAGGCCGCCCTCGACCAGGCCGTGCGCGACTTTTACGACGATTGGAAGGCCGAGTACCTCACCGAGACCTGCGGGGCCGGACGCTACGTGGTGCTCACCAGTGTCGGCTCGGGCAACCTCACGGTCTCCGAGGGCCACGGCTACGGGATGATGCTGGCGGCGCTGATGGCCGGCCACGATCCGGCGGCCCAGGACATCTTCGACGGCATGTTCGCGTACTTCACCGAGCATCCCACCGCCACCCACGATCGCCTGATGTCGTGGAAGCAGTCCAATTCCTGCAACGACGTGGACGGCAACAACAGCGCCACCGACGGCGACCTCGACATCGCCTTCGCACTGTTGCTGGCCGACAAGCAGTGGGGGAGCTGCGGCAGCATCGACTACGCGGCCGAGGCCCTGGCCGTGCTCGAGGCCGTGCTCGACGGTGACGTGGACGCCGGCCACGCCTTCACGCTGCTCGGCGACTGGGTGACGGCCGGGGTACCGCCTTACGACACCTCCACGCGATCCTCGGACTTCATGACGGGCCATTTCGCTTCCTTCGAGGCGGCCACAGCCGAGACCGCCTGGGGCGACCTTCGCGACAGTCTCTACGGTATCGTCTCGTCCGTGCAGGCTTCGCACAGCGCCGGGGTCGGCCTGGTGCCGGATTTCATCGTCGCTCCGGCCACGTCTCCGGCTCCGGCTGCGCCGGGTTTCCTCGAAGGTCCTCGCGACGGCATGTACTCCTACAACGCCTGCCGCGTGCCCTGGCGCCTGGCCACCGACTACGTGACGAGCGGTGACGCCCGGGCCAAGGCGGCCCTCGATCCCCTCAACGCATGGATCCGCACGAAGACCGGCAACGACCCCTCGGCCATCGGCGCCGGCTACGAACTGGACGGCGACGCCATCGCCGGCACCGACTACACCTCGATGGCTTTCACGGCGCCCTTCGGCGTCGGCGCCATGGTGGACGCCGGCAACCAGGCCTGGCTGAACGCCGTGTGGAACAAGGTGGCGGCGACGCCCCTGTCCGCCGAGAACTACTACGAGAACACGCTCAAGCTGTTGTCGATGATCGTGATGTCGGGCA
The DNA here is from genome assembly GCA_046260515.1 of Binatia bacterium. Lineage (GTDB taxonomy): Bacteria > Desulfobacterota > Binatia > UBA1149 > CAITLU01 > DATNBU01. The sequence goes on along the minus strand of JBHEPB010000261.1, from coordinate 1,747 downwards.
ACTGGTGGGCTCCCGAGACGGTGGGGGCGCCGACCTGCAGCAACGGCAGCACCGACGAGTGCACCAACCCTGCCTCCATCGCGGACGCCTCGGTTCGTCTCAAGCGCCTCGACCGCGGCCCGGCCGCCCAGGTGATGCAGCTTCGCGGGACCCTGTTCTTTCCCGGCGGTGCGCCGGTGGTCCTGGATGCCGGCGCCCAGATCCTCGTTGAGGACTTGGGTTCGGGAGACGCAGCGATCTTCGAGTTGAGCGAGGCGACAACGCCCGTGCCGTCGGCGGGAGATCCGGCCTGCGACCCTCGCGACGCGTGGAAGACCACTGCCGCGAAGGTGCAGTATCTCAACAAGAGCGGCGCCCTCGGCGCGCCCACCTGCAGCCCCGGATCGGCGGCCGGACTGTCGAAGATCCAGTACCGCCTCGGTAGCGCCACCGACGTGCCGTTCCAGATCCGGACGAAACGCTCGACCATCACGGCGCCGATGGGCCCCCTGCGCATGACCCTGGTCCTCGGCGATACGGCATCCGCCGGCGACGCCGGAGACTGCGGCGTGAGCGGGCCTCTCGCCTGCCAGTCCGACACCCGCCGGTCCTTCTGCGAGTAGGGCTAGCGGCTGCGGGCCTTGAAGACGCTGGCGTCGTTGAGCAACGCCGCGTCGTAGTTCGCCTCCCAGCACGGCGTTCCGTCGCGGCGTCGCATCCTCACGGTGGTGGGGAGCGAAAGGTCGAGGTCCCCGAGTTCCAGGCCGGCGCCGCGACCGCTCAGGACGATCTTGCCTCGGGCTCCCTCGCGAATGCGGATCCGGGTCATTCCCTCGAAGCGACTCTGCTTGTCGGAGAAGGCCGCGTCGTGTTCGCGGCGCACCCAGCAGGGCTGTCCGCCGTCGCAGGACTGGGCGGCGGGAATCGTCGAGCTGAGCACGAGCGCTCCCGCTTCGTAGATGCACAGCGAGATGTCGGTGACCAGGTCCGGGGCTCCGAACTCGTCGAGTTCCACCGGCGTCTCGCTGCGCCACTTCCACCGCATCTGGTCGCGCTCGGGGTTGACCGCGTCGTGGCGAAGGCGCACCAGCGAACTCCCGGTGGGCGGCTCCTGGCAGGGATAGATGAGGTCGGGCACTACGCAGCCCGCGGATGGCTCGCAGATCAGGCACGCATCGCACTCGACGTCGCCGCCCGGCACGCAGGCGCCGGCCACGCAGGTCTCGGCCTGGGTGCACAGGTTGCCGTCCTCGCAGCTCGCGCCCTCGAGGGCGGCGGCCAGGCAATCCGACGAGCAGCAGTCACCGCTGGCGATGTTGCCGTCGTCGCAGGCTTCTCCCGCATCGACGGTGCCGTTGCCGCAGAGGGAGCAAACCTCGAGGCTCCATTCGTCCAGGGTGCCCGTGTTGGTCAGGTCGAGGTCGCTGACGGAGAGGGTCCAGTCGCCGGCCGCGTCCTCGCCGACATAGGGAGCGAAGCTCTGCGTCGGCATCCTCAGCACCGACACATCGGTGGCCGGACACACCAGGGGCCCGAGGGCCTCGTCGCCGAGGTAGAGGCCGAAGTCGTCGCTGGACCCGCAGATCTGGGAGAACAGGGTGCGCGTGGTGGAGGCCGGGCTGGTGAGGGTGGCCGCGAGGTCGCCGAGATAAGTGTGGGTGCCGCTCATGAGCAGGCGCAGCGATTCCACCGGGCCGACGTCGGGAACGCTCACCACCGACGTCATCGCATCGTTGTCCGGGATCACCTGGGGCACGTCGGCGGCCGG
>JBHEPB010000253.1:0-18670 GCA_046260515.1 Binatia bacterium | reverse complement strand
GTTACGGTCTTCCGCATCCATGACAACGGAGTGGGGTTCAATCCGGAGTTTGCCCGCAAGCTCTTCGGCGCCTTCCAGCGCCTCCACGGCGTGGAGGAATTCGAAGGACACGGGATCGGGCTGGCCACCGTCGAGCGCGTGGTGCGCATGCACGGGGGCAGGGCCTGGGCCGAGGGGCTACCGGATCACGGAGCGACGATCTTCTTCGAACTGCCGAATCGGCCCGGAGCCGGCCGATGACGACGCCCCGCCTTCCCGCCTCCCAGAGCCTCGCCTCTCCCGAAGCTGACGTTCTCGAGGTCACCCGGACCCACGTTCGGGAGGTGCTGGCGCGCACCGAGGGCAACCCGGGCGCCCGTGAGCGGCACGCCGAGTTCCAAGCCCTGATCGCTGAACTGGCCAGCGACTTCATCGGGCTGGACGCCAACGAACTCGAGACCGCGCTGGGAGGCGCCCTCGAGCGCATCGCGAGTTTCGCCGGTGCGCAGCGCGCGGCCCTGGTACGCCTGGACCCGGCGACGTCCGCCATGAACGTGACCCACGAATGGGCCGCCGACCACCAGCGCGACGTGCTGCGCTCCATCGACGGCCTGACGATCATGGGCTGGACCGCCGAACAGCTGCGACGGGGAGTGATCCTGCACCTGGAGGATGCCTCCGAGATTCCCAAGGAGGCCGTCCAGGAGAAGAAGGCCTGGGAGATCTTCTCGATCCAGTCCATCGTGGCCATCCCGGTGCGCTCCCTGGAGGGCGAACTGTTCGGCTTCGCGGCCTTCGCCACCACCACGCGCAAGGCCGGCTGGCGCCACGAGGAGATGCTGCTCTTCGACCTCGCCGCGGGCATGCTGCGCAGCGCCCTCGAGCAGCAGCGCCTTCGGCGCGAGCTGGAACGCAGCGAACTGCGCCTCTCCAAGCTCCTCGAGTCGGGTGTCCTCGGCATCCTCTCCGCCGACAGCGACGGCAGGATCTGGGAGGCGAACGACGCGGCGCTGCTGGTGACGGGCGCCTCGCGAAGCGACCTGGAAACCGGACGCCTGCGCTGGGACGCGATCACACCGCCCGAGTACCGGCCCATGACGATGGGGGCCCTCGAACAGCTCGAACGTTCCGGGTGCAGCGAGCCCTGGGAGCAGGACGTGTATCGCCGCGACGGCTCCCGCGTCGCCATCCTCGTGTGCCTGGCCCGCATCGCCGAATCGCCCGACCGCTTCCTCATCTACGCGGTGGACATCACGGTGGACAAGAAGGCCCAGCGCGAGCTGACGCTCCGCAACCGCCTGGCCCGCGTCGTCACCCTGTACTCCACGCGGCTGATCGCCGTGGCTCCGGCGCGCATCGCCGAGACCATCGCCGAGGCCCTGCGCGAAACCGGCGGCGTGCTCGGGATCGACCAGTGCTCGGTGTGGATCGACGAGGAGGACGGCGATGGCCTGGCCCATTGCCGCCACGTGTGGGACCGGCAGCGCGGCTTCGAGGGAACGTTGAAGCTCCCGCCGATGGACCGCACTCTCTTCCCGAGGTGGAACGACGACTTCACCCATCGCCGGCCCATGGTCGTCGCCGACGTCGCGGCGGACTTCCCCGAGGGAGCCCCCGAACGCAGGTTCCTCGCATCCCACGGCGTGCACTCCGGCGTGGCGGTGCCGCTCGTCAGTGGCGAGCATTCCATCGGCTTCGTCACCTTCGGCACCGTGAACCCGGTCGAATGGCCGGACTCGACAGTTTCCCTGCTCAGCGTGGTGGGGGAAATCTTCGCCGCGGCCCTGGTGCGAGGACGCATCGAGGAGAAGCAGCATCGCGTGCACGCCGAACTGGAGGCGCGCATCGTCGAGCGCACCACGCTGCTCGAGAGCGCCAACCGCGAACTCGAGGCCTTCAGCTACGCTGTCTCCCACGACCTGAGGGCGCCGCTGCGCGGGGTGGACGGCTTCAGCCGCATCCTCGTCGAGGACCACGCCGAGGGCCTGCCGGCCGGTGCCCGGGCCGTCCTCGACCGCATCTGCACGACCAGCCGGCGCATGGGCGAACTCATCGACGCCCTGCTGCGCCTGTCGCGCATCACAAGGGTGGAACCCCACTTCGAACCGGTGGACCTCAGTTCCCTGGTCCGGGAACTGGCCGCCTCGCTGACGGCCGCCGATCCGGGCCGCTGCGTCGAGTTCCGCATCGAGGAGGGCCTGCGCGTTCACGGCGAACCGCGCCTGCTGACGGCGATGATGGACAACCTGCTGCGCAACGCGTGGAAGTTCACCGGACCCCACCCGCGCGCCTGCATAGAGTTCGGCGTCCAGCACGAAGGTGACCGGAGGGTCTACTTCGTCCGCGACGACGGCGTCGGTTTCGATCCCTCCCAGGCCGAGCGCCTCTTCACGCCCTTCCAACGCCTCCACGACCCCCGCGAGTTCGAGGGACACGGCGTGGGCCTGGCCACCGTCAAGCGCATCGTCGGCGTCCACGGCGGCAAGGTCTGGGGCATCGGCGCCACCGGCCAGGGCGCCACCATTCGGTTCACGCTGGGGGATCGGGAGTAGGACGAAGCCGAGCTATCGCGGCTCGAGCCGCACGAAGCGCCTCGGAGGATAGCCCGTCAGGAACCGGAACCCCGCCGAGTGCGGATGCTCCACCTGCAGGCGGTCGTGCTCTTCACTGGCGGCTGGAATCGGGACGGCGAGGTAATCCTTCGTCTCGTCCTTGTTGGTGACCTGGACCTTCGGGTTCTCCAGGACGCGGTTGTACCAGGAGCGCGGCCAGTGGTTCGCCGAAACATACAGTTGACCGTCGCTGACCATGGGAGTCACGACGCGGCTCCGCGTCGAACCATCGGCGCTCGCCGTCGTGATGGTGATGGTCGCTCCCCATTCCGCATTGGGATCGGTCTCGAACTGCGGCTGCGCCACGCCGAGAAACACCTCGAACGCGACGACGAGGGCAACGTAGGAGAGAACCACGGCTGCGGCGTACTTCATCACTCTCACCGTTCCCGATTAGCAGACCGTCCGCCCCCACGCGAGATCCGTGAAGCTTCCGGTGCGTCTTGGAGTGTCGGGCGCCGGCGCGTTCGCGAGGTCGCTTCCGGAGCGCCGCGAGGACAGCCCCGAGGAAGGCCTGGTCTTGGAGGTCGGGCGTGGGGGCGTTCGTGAGGCCACCTCCGGAGCGCCGCGAGGAAGGCCTGGTCTTGGAGGTCGGGGGCCGGGGGCGTGCGGGCGGGCGTCTCCGCAGCGTAGCGAGGACTAGCCCGCGCGCACGCCCCCGGCCCCCGACCGATACGCAACGCCCCGAAACCCGTACCTGTCCCGGGTTTCGACGACCGATCGCGACACCCCGAAACCTGTACCTGTCCCGGGTTTTCTGGTCTTGGAGGTCGGGGGCCGGGGCGTGCCGCGCGGGCCCCCGACCGATACACCCCCGGAGGCTAGAACTCAGCTCGTATAAGCAGAGTTGAAGTGAACGTACTCGGCCGTGAGGTCGCTGGTGATGACGGTGGCCGTGCCCGGCCCCTTGCCGAGTCGGATCACCATCTCCCAAGCAGCCGCCTTCATCGCGCGACGAGCAGCCGCCACCGCATCCTCGGAGATCACGACGCCAGCGCGAACCAGCGGCAGTCCCGCCACATCCACCTCGAGGTCGACGAGGTCGAACGCCGCGTCGGTGTTGCCCAGCGCCATCACGAGACGTCCCCAGTTCGGATCCGCCCCCGTGATCGCGCAGCGCACCAGCTGCGAGTTCACGATTCGGCGCGCCGCGCGGTCGGCCTCGGCGTCGTCGGCCGCCCCGCGCACCACCACGTCGACCATCTTCGTCGCGCCTTCGCCGTCGCGCACGACCATGCGCGCCGTCTCCTCCAGGACCTCCGCCACCGCCTTCGCCAGCACGTCGTAACCCGCCGAATCGGGGCCGTCGATGGAGATCCCCGCGACCTCGCCCGAGGCCATCAGCAGGCAGGTGTCGTTGGTGCTCGTGTCACCGTCCACGCTGATGCGGTTGAAGCTCTTCGCGACGCCGTCACTCAGCATCGAGCGCGCGGCCGCCGGCGAGATCTTGGCGTCGGTCATCACGAAGGCGAGCAGCGTCGCCATGTTCGGCTCGATCATGCCCGCGCCCTTGGCCATGGCAGCCACGTGCACTTCCACGTCGCCCAGGAGCACGCGGCGCTCCGTCCACTTGGGGAAGGCGTCGGACGTCATGATCGCACGGGCCGCCGCTCCGAAGCCCTTCTTGCTCAGCGAGTCCACGCCGAGGGCGATCGCACGGGCCATCACGCGGTGGTCCAGGGGGACGCCGATCACGCCCGTGGAACAGGGAACCACCAGCGAGGGCGCGATGCCGAGGCGGGAGGCCAGTTCGTCGCAGCTCCAGCGGGCCAGCTTGAGGCCCTGCTCGCCGGTGGCGCAGTTGGCGTTGCCAGAGTTGATCATCACGGCCTGAAGCTGGCCGTCGGCCGTGTGCTCGCGGCCCACGAGCACGGGAGCCGCGGCGCAGCGATTGCGCGTGAAAACCGCCGCGGCCGCGCAGGGCCGGTCGGCGACGATCAGCGCAAAGTCGCGCCGTCCCTTCTTCTTGATGCCGCCGTGGACCCCGCAGAAGCGGAAGCCGCGAACCGTCGTCGGGGAAGGTGCAGGCTCGATCTTCACGGCTTCAGGCCAACTTTCCGTGACACTTCTTGTACTTCTTGCCGCTGCCGCACGGACACGGATCGTTGCGGCCGACATCGGGGGAGGCCTGCGCGGTGCGCTGGGCCTGGGGGCGTTCGCCGCCGTGGGAGAGCACCATCTGGCTCTCGGCGCGGACGCGCTGCTCCTCCAGGCGCTGCTGGGCGATGCGCTGCTGGAAGGCCTGGCGCTCCCCGGCGGCGAGCGGCGCTGCAGCAGGCCGGGCTGGCTCGGGTTCGCTGCCGGGTTCGCCCGCGCCGTGCTCCACCGCCTGGGCCGCCCTTTCGGCCGCGGCCTGGGCCATGCGCTGCTGGGCCTCTTCCTCGGTGATCGGCCTCATGGCGAACAGCTTCTCGACGGCGTCGTCCTCAAAGCGGGCCATCATCGCCTCGAAGAGGTCGAAGCCCTCGCGCTGGTACTCCTGCAGCGGGTTTCGCTGCGCGTAGCCGCGAAGCCCGATGCCCTCCTTCAGGTGGTCCATCCCGAGGAGGTGATCCTTCCAGTGGTGGTCGATGGCCTGGAGCAGCACCCAGCGTTCGAGCTGGCGCACCACGTCCTCGCCGAAGTCCTTCTCGCGCTGCTCGTAGGCCGAGCGCACGAGATCCACGAGGCGCTCGCGCAGCGCGGCCACACCGATGGTGGCGCGCTCCTCCTCGGGCACCTCGAAGCGCACGTGGTAGTGGCCGAAGACGGCTTCCGACAGCCCCTTCCAGTCCCACTCGCCGCGGCGGTCGCCGGGCAGGTAGGCGTCGGGCAGGGCCTCGGCCTGTTCGCTGGCCAGGGCCAGCGCTTCGTCGCGAAGGTTGTCGGCCGTCAGGTAGGCCTTGCGCCGCGCGTAGACGATCTCGCGCTGCTTGTTCATCACGTCGTCGTACTCGAGCAGGTGCTTGCGCATGTCGAAGTTGTGGCCTTCGACTTTCTTCTGCGCGTTCTCGACGGCGCGCGAGACCATTTTCGACTCGATCGGCACGCCCTCTTCCATGCCGAGGCGCTGCATCAGGCCCTGGATGCGCTCGGCGCCGAAGATGCGCAGCAGGTCGTCTTCCAGCGAGAGGAAGAAGCGCGAGGAGCCGGGGTCGCCCTGGCGGCCCGAACGGCCGCGCAGCTGGTTGTCGATGCGCCGCGACTCGTGGCGCTCGGTGCCGAGGATGTGCAGTCCGCCGGCGGCCACCACTTCCTCGCGCTCAGCCTCGCACTGGGCCCGAAAACGGGCCAGCGTCTCCTCCCAGCGCGCGTCCTCTTCGCCCAGGGGGCAGGCCGCACGGGCGAGGAACTGGGGATTGCCGCCCAGCACGATGTCCGTGCCGCGTCCCGCCATGTTGGTGGAGATCGTCACCGCGCCCTTGCGACCGGCCTGGGAGACGATCTCCGCCTCGCGCGCGTGCTGCTTGGCGTTGAGCACGTGATGGGGAACGCCCCGCTTCTTCAGTTCGGCGGCCAGCATCTCGGACTTCTCGATGGAGATGGTGCCCACCAGCACCGGTTGGCCGCGCTCGTGGCAGTCGCGCATCTCCTCGATGGCGGCCTCGTACTTCTCCCGCGCGGTCTTGTAGACCACGTCGGGGTGGTCCAGGCGGACCATCGGGCGGTTGGTCGGCACCGCGATGACATCCAGCCCGTAGATCTTGCGGAACTCCTCGGCCTCGGTGGTGGCCGTGCCCGTCATGCCCGAGAGCTTGTCGTACATGCGGAAGTAGTTCTGGAACGTGATCGTCGCGAGGGTCTGGTTCTCGCGCTCGATGCGCACCCCTTCCTTGGCCTCGACCGCCTGGTGCAGGCCGTCGCTCCAGCGACGGCCGGGCATGAGGCGCCCGGTGAACTCGTCCACGATCACCACCTGGCCGTCGTGGATCATGTAGTCCACGTCCAGCCTGTAGATGGCGTGGGCGCGCAGGCCCTGGTTCACATGGTGCAGGAGCTCGATGGCGGTCGGGTCGTAGAGGTTGGGAACGTGGAGCAGTTCTTCCACCAGCGCCACGCCTTCGTCGGTGAGCATCGCCGTGCGCTGCTTCTCGTCGATGGTGAAGTGCTCGTTCTTGTGCAGGCGGGGAATGATCCCGTTGATCGTGTAGTACTTCTCGGTGGACTGCTCGGCCGGGCCGGAGATGATCAGCGGCGTGCGGGCCTCGTCGATGAGGATCGAGTCCACCTCGTCCACGATCGCGAAGTTGAGGTCCCGCTGCGCGAACGACGTCACCGAGAACTTCATGTTGTCGCGCAGGTAGTCGAAGCCGTACTCGTTGTTCTGCCCGTAGGTGATGTCCGAGCGGTACGCGGCCATGCGCTCCTCCTCGGGCATGTCGTGGTAGATGGTCCCCACGCTCATCCCGAGGAAGCGGTAGATCTGTCCCATCCAGTCGGCGTCGCGGCGGGCCAGGTAGTCGTTGACGGTGACGAGGTGGGCGCCCTTGCCCGACAGCGCGTTGGCGTACAGGGGCAGCGTGGCCACCAGGGTCTTGCCCTCGCCGGTCTTCATCTCGGCGATGCGGCCGGCGTGCAGGATGAGGCCGCCGACCAGCTGGGTGTCGAAATGGCGCATCTGAAGGACGCGCTTGCCGGCCTCGCGCACGGTGGCGAAGACCTCGGTGAGCATGGCGTCCAGGGGTTCGCCCCGCTCCAGGCGTTCCCGGAACAAGACGGTCTGCCCGGCCAGTTCCTGGTCGGACATGGCCTGCATCGTCGGCTCGAGGTCGTTGATGCGCGAGACAACGGGCCGCAGGCGCTTGATGAAGCGGCTGCTGATGTCGCCGAGAATGATTTTTCGAACGTTGTCGAGCATCCGTGAAGAGCGTCGCCTTCCCCGTCCGGCTTTCGCGGGCTGCGGGGCTTCCCTGAGCGTCCGGGACGGCCCCGGTTCGCCCCTCAGGGCCTGCCCGGTCCGCCCTCAGGCTCGGTCCGGTCAGAAGTAGATGAGGACCACCACCGCCGCAGCCCACAGGGCTACGGAGGCCAGCAGGGGTCGGTCCCCGAGGAGGGCTTCCGTCGGATTCCCGCCTTGGTCGCGGCCGTATATCAGGAACAGGTACCGAAAAACCCCGCAGACCACAAAAGGCACCGTCACGTAGAGGTGCCCGGTGCCGAGGCGCAGGGCCACGTCCTCGCTCAGCGTGTACTGGGTGTAGAGGGCGATCACGAGCAGGGCCAGGGCCGGGATGGCCGTATCCAGCGGCGTCCGCCGGTACAGATCGAGGGCCGGCCGGTGCGCCGGGGCCATCTCGCCGAGGGAGGTGATCTCGGCGCGTCGCTTGGCCAGGGCCAGGAACAGGGCGAGCAGGAAGGTGGCGAGGAAGAGCCAGGCTGACATCTTGGCCCCGGCCGCCACCACGCCGGCCGCCGTCCTCAACACGAAGCCGCTGGCGATGCAGACGACATCGACCACGGGGATGTGCTTGAGGGCCACCGAGTAGGCGGCCTGCAGCGCGAGAAAGGCAGCCACGCAGACCACCATGGCCGCGCCGAGAAGGCCGGCTCCGGCCAGGGCGGCGGCGGCCAGCCCGGCCGACAGCAGGGTCGCCTCGCGGACGCCGACGCGGCCGGCTGCCACCGGGCGGTGCTTCTTGGCCCCGTGGACGGCGTCACGGCCGGCGTCCAGCACGTCGTTGCCCACGTAGGCCGCGCTCGAGGCGAGGCAGAACAGGACGAAGGCGAACAGGGTGCGGGAAACAGCGCCGGCGTCGGTGAGGTGGAGGGAAAAGACCAGGGCCGCCAGCACGAACCCGTTCTTGATCCATTGGGCCGGGCGCAGCGAGATCCACAGGTCGGCCGGCGTCACTCCTCCGGCTCCGTCTCTTCCGGTTCGGTGTCGTGGAACTCGATGTCGTCGAGACCCTCCTCGTCGGGTTCCGTCTCGACGGCCGCGCGGATCCAGCGCCACACCATATCCATGCCGGCTCCGGTGTCGGACGACGTCGGCAGGCAGATGGCGGGCGCGACGGCGGCGCCGATGCTTGCGACCTGGCGAGCCAGGGCCGAACGCTTCAGCTTGTCGCCCTTGGTGAGCACGAAGGCGTAGGCCACGCCAACCGACTCGAGGTAGGCGGCCAGGTCGGACTCTTCCTCTTCGGGGCCGCGACGAACGTCCACGAGAATGAGCACGCCCGCCAGTTCCTGGCGCGTGGAGAGGAAGTGCTCGACCAGCTTCTTCCAGGCCGCGCGTTCGGTCTGGGAGCGGCTCGCATAGCCGTAGCCCGGCAGGTCCACGAGCGTGATTTCTTCGTTGATGTCGAAGAACAGCAGGCCGCGCGTGCAGCCGGGCGTGCGGCTGGTGCGGGCCAGGCTCTTGCGGCCGGTGAGGCGATTGAGCAGCGAGGATTTGCCGACGTTCGAGCGGCCCGCGAAGGCGACCTCCGGGTACACCGCGGCCGGCAAGGAAGCGGCGGTGGTGGCGGAAGCGCGGAATTCGGCGGTGCGGACCTTCATGGGGGAAAAGCGAGGGTGCAGGCGTCGCCCGAAAAACGCGAGGCCGTCCCCGGTCGGGGACGGCCTCGCAAGGGGGCACGGCGCCGGCTGCGGATCAGCCGCCGATCTGCTTCTTGATCGCGCGCACCTGGTTCACGAAGCTTTCCTTGATGGCGCTTCGCTGCACGTCCTCGGAGATCGGCAGCGCCACCTTGTCGGTCTGCTTGGCGGTGTAGGTGTACAGGGACTTCGTCCCATCGGGCGACGGGGTCAGGGCGTAGACTCCCTCGATGTCGGCGATCGTCGAGGTCAGGGTCTTGATCTTGAGGGTCTTGGCCTCGTCGTCGAAGTCCATGGACACGGTCAGCTGCTGGAGGTTGTCCAGGGCCATCACATGGAGTTCGAGTTCCTTGTGGTTGCCCTCGTCCTTGAGGATGTCGCTCTTCTTGTACTGGTCGCTGTTCTGGCTGAGCTTCTCGGGCTGCTTCATGGCCGCCCACACCTTGTCGGGCGGAGCGTCGATGCGCGACATCATCGAGATGGTGAAGACCTTGCCGTCCTTGGTGATGTCGGAGGAGGCGATCTCCTCGATCGGGCCCTCCCATTTCACTGCCGCGTTCTGGGCGCGGAAATAACCGGAAATCGCGTCGCAGCCGGAAAGGGTCGCCAGCGAGACGACGGCCAGCGCTGCGGCGAGGAGACGTGCTTGATGCTTCATGGAGTGGAACCTCTCGGGTTTCGAACTTCTCGGACTTGGAGCCTTCGGGATTGGTCGGCGGGAAGCTAACGCTTCTCGCCATGCCAGACAACCCGCCGGGGGGTTACCGGAAACCCGGGACAGGTACAGGTTTCGGAGAAACCTGTACCTGTCCCGGGTTTTGGGGGGCTAGAAGGTGCTGCCGGAGCTTTCGTAGCCGGTGCCGGGGGCGTCGGCGTAGGTGTCGTCGCCCGGGCCGGGGCGGACGCCGCTGAAGTGCACCGGGTCGCGTCCCTTCATCATCTCCGTCGTCAGGACGTAGTCGCCTCCAAGGGAGGGAACCCACACGCCGTCGGCCACGTCGCGATTTCCGCCGGACAGGACGTAGGCGAAGCTGCCCGTCACCCCTCCGAGGATGCCGTAGACGAGTTTGACCGGCATGTAGACCAGGTTGGCGAACACGGCCACGGCCCCGATGCCGAAGTCGTTGCCGGCCTCCCTGGAGTTGGACTCCCGGGCCGACGCCGACAGGGGCGCCGAGACGATCACGGCCGCGAGGGCCATCGCCGCGAGTTTACGAGTTTTCGGGGATTTCGAATTCACTGCATCCACTTCCACACCTCCACTGCGGGGCTCCTGGCCCCGACGTCTTCGACATGATGGACCTCGCCCCCCCTTGCGCCCGGCTTGGGCGACGTCGTCCCTGCCACTGTGCCACTGCCGGCGTCAGCAGCAAGAGGATCAGCTCTCCACGCGAAACACGCACCCGGCCGGGAGGCGTCCCACGAGGTCGGCCAGGGCCCGGTCCACGTAGGACTCGTCCTTGGACTCGAGCGTGAGCCGCACGCGGTACTCGGGGTCCGAGAGCTTGGGATAGGAGCCGAGCAGCAGTTCGGGAAACGCGACGAGGGTCGCGTTGAGGAACTCGGCGATGAGCGTCTCGTTGTCGCGCACCAGCACCTGGCGAAGGAAGTAGGGACTGGTGCGAAAGCGGTCGCGAAGCGAGACCACCTTGGCCTGGAAGAGCTCGGGGATGCCCGGGAGAATGTAGACGTTGCCGACCAGCACCGTGGGAAAAGCCAGCTTGTCGTCCACGATGAGCTCGGCGCCCTCGGGAACCTGCGCCATCTTGAGGTGGGCCGCGTTGACGCGCTTGCCCACGAAGTTCTCGATCGCGCTGCGCAGCTCGCGGTGTTCCACCAGCGGTCGCCCGAAGGCCGCGGCCACGCCGTCCATGGTGATGTCGTCGTGGGTGGGCCCCACGCCGCCGGAAGTGAACACCACGTCGAAGCGACGCGAGAAGTCGGAAACCTCGGCGGCGATCAGCACGAGGTCGTCGGGAATCACCACCACCCTCTCCAGGGAAACGCCGAGCCGGCGCAGTTCCTTCGCGAGAAAGGGCGTGTTGGTGTCGACGACCTTGCCGGAGAGGATCTCGTTGCCGATCACGACCAGCGCTGCGGAAAGATGGTCTCGCACGCCTGCCGACCCTAGCACGGTGGCCGTCATCGCACCATGTCCTCGTCGAGGTCGCGCACCTGGGAGACGAGGTACTCGCGCAGCTTCTTCTTGACCGCCACTTCCATCTGCCGCACCCGCTCGCGACTGACCCCGTAGCGGTCGCCGAGTTCCTGCAGGGTGAGCGGCTCCTCGGCGACGAGGCGTTCGCGGTAGATCTCCGCCTCGCGACCCTTCAGGCCCGAACCGAATTCCTCGATCTTCTCCTTCATGAGGGCGTAGAACTCGCCTTCGGAAACGTCGTCTTCGGCGCTGTGGCCTGGAGCCGGCAGCAGGTCGAGCACGGTCCCGCCGCCCCCGTCGTTGCCGAGAGGAGTCTCGACCGACACCTCCGAGGAGGTGGCCAGGCGCTGGTCCATCTCGATCACTTCCTTTTCCTTCACGCCGAGGTTCTCGGCGATCTCGCGGGCCGACGGCGTGAAGCCGAGGGCTTCGAGGCGGGCCTTTTCCTTCTTGAGGTTGAAGAAGAGGCGACGCTGGGCCTGGGTGGTGCCGACCTTGACCAGGCGGAAGTTGTTCATCACGTAGCGGATCACGTAGGCGCGGATCCACCACACCGCGTAGGAGGGGAAGCGCACGCCGCGGTAGGGGTCGAACTGCTTGACGGCTTCCAGCAGCCCGACGTTGCCCTCCTGGATGAGGTCGAGCAGGTTGTGGAAGGCCCGCTGGTATTCGCGGGCGACGATCACCACGAGGCGAAGGTTGGCCGTCACCAGGCGCACGGCGGCGTCCGCGTCGCCGTCGTGGAAATAGCGCAGGGCGATCTCGTGCTCCTCCTCGCGGCTGAGGACGGGATAGCTGCGGATCTCGGACAGGTAGCGCGACAGCGAATCCACCGCCGCCAGCGCCGAATGGTCGGGAAGGACGGGGACCGGGGCGTCGTTGCTGTCGGCCAGCACCTCGAACTCGTCGCCGCCCCCGGAAGCGACTTCGTCGCCGAGATGCGCCTCGAGGACCTCGTCTTCGAGGACTTCAGGCTCGAGTTCGAACTCGACGACCGGGATTTCGGTGTCGATGGAATCCTCGGCCGGCGGCGCCGGCGCGGCGGAAGAAGAGGAAGCGGATTTGGCGCGGGATGCACCCGCGGCCTTCGGCTTGGGTTTGGGTCTGGCGGGTTGGCGAGCGGCCATGACAGACAGCGCGAGCCTCAGGCGGCTCTGCGGCCGGAAGCGACGTCGCTGCCGGCCGTCAGCGCTTTAAAGGCCCGCGGTGGGATCGCTGATGGGCGCGACGACGCCGGCGGCGATCTCGCGCAGCGAGGTCACGACTTCCTTGTTCTCGGTTTCCACCAGGGGCCGCGCGCCGCGCAGCAGCTGCTTGGCACGTCGCACCGCCACGGTAGCGAGCAGGAAGCGGTTCTCCACCTTTTCGAGACAGTCTTCTACGGTAACTCTTGCCATCGCACTTCCTTTAGGTATTTCGCGACATTATGGTCGGCCCCCCACGAAGTCAACGCGGCGCGGCAGCCGGGAGACCGCCATGACAACCTCAACCGCCATCCTGTTCTGGACCGCGGCCTTCGCCGCCTCCCACATCGGCCTGTCCTCGCTTTCGGTGCGGGCCCGGCTGGTGGCCGCCCTCGGCCTTCCGGTCTACCTCGGCCTCTACTCCCTCGTCGCTTTCGCCACGTTCGTGCCCTTGGTCATGGCCTGGCTGGGCGGCATCCACGGCGGCGGCATGCTGTGGAACCTGCGCGGCGTACCCGGCGTCCACACCGCCGGTCTCCTGGTGTCCTGGCTGGCCTTCACCATGGCACTGGCCGCCCTGGTCCAGCCCAGCCCGGCCTCCATCGGCCCCCGGACGAGGACCCGGGCCTACGGGCTGACCCGCATCACCCGCCATCCCCTTTTCATCAACATCGGTATCTGGGGCCTCGCCCACGTGGTGCTGAACGGCTTCCTCCACGACGTGCTGTTCTTCGGCGGGGTCTTCCTGGTGGGGCTGCTCGGCTGCCTGCACCAGGATTCCCGCAAGCGCGTCACCGAGAAGGGGACCCTGGACGAGTTCTTCGCGGAGACTTCTGTCGTGCCCTTCGCAGCCATCCTCGGCGGGCGGGGCAAACTCGTGCTGTCGGAACTGCCGTGGGCGGGGATCGCGGTGGGCGGGGTGGCCTCCTGGGCCATCTACCACTTCCACCTGCAGCTCTTCTTTTAGACACATTTCCCCCAATCGGGGCGACCGGATCCGCGAGACTCGCGTCGCGCGGTGAAGTAGAAATTCGTGTGCAAGGCGGCCGGCTACCCGGCCGCCGCGAGGAGGACGAGTTCATGAAACGTCTTGGCTCCGCTGCTCTTTGTCTTCCGGTGATCCTGACGGCGACCGTTGCCGCGGGTGCGACCATCGTCCCTGGATCGGCCAACCCCAACCTTGCCGGCCGGGCGGACGGCTACCTGTGCTGCGGCGGCGACGCGGCTCCACAGCATCGCCCCCCGATCGTAGGCGACGTCGCGTTCTCTTCGTGCGATGCCCTTTCCTTCTCAGCGTCGGGGCGAGTGTCCTTCGCCCCCGGGACGCCGGTGGGCAACAATCCGGATGGAGACGGCATCTTCGACATGACCAACTTCGGAGACGGGATCTCCGCGCCCCAACAGGTCCGTGTCAATTCCCTCTACGGCGTGTTCCTGGGCCAGCAGTCCCCGACCGGCGCGGCGACGCCCGCCCGCCTGAACTTCCAGTCGGCCTTCGGGTTCTCCTCACTGTCCCCGGGGATCGGCCAGATCTTCTTCATCGGCGACGGCCTCACTTCCGACACCGGTGCCGGCCAGTTCGACGGCGCGCCGCAGTCTTTCGTCGCCCCGCCGGGCGCCACGCGCCTCTTCCTCGGAACGAGCGACGGAGGGGGCTGGTACAACAACTCGGGCAGTTTCACGGTGGACACCATCATCACGCCCAACGAGCATCCCTGCGGCGACGCGGCCGCCCCGGACGGCGTCACAGCCGGCGACGCGCTGCATGTCCTGCGATCGGCCGTCGGAACCACCGAGTGCCTGCCGTGCATCTGCGATGCCGACGGGTCCGGCAACATTGCCGCAGGCGACGCGCTCGCCGTCCTCCGGCGCGGCGTCGGGCACGATGTCGCGATGCTATGTCCGTGCTGCGAGCCCCCGTCGACGACGACAACGACGACCACCACAACCACGACGATGCCGGCCTGCATCGCGTGGCTGCAGCCCTGCACGCCCGACGGCACTCTGTGCTGTCTCGGCGTCCCCTGTCTCTCGGCCGGACCGTCGGGCCACGTCTGCTTCTTGCCAGGCCTGAAAAACTAGGACCGGCGAATCGGAGTCCCCCAGGCCCTCTACCGGACCAACGATGGACAGGAGACAGATGCTGTCGGATCTGCGATGGTGGGCTATAACGTTCGGCGTGGCAGACCGGTCTCGGCCCACAAGGAGATTCCCATGAAGAAGATCACCATTGCGATGCTCGTGTTTTCGGTCGCCCTCGGCGTCTACGGCTGCGAGAAGGAAAAGGGCCCGATGGAACGGGCCGGCGAGAGGATCGACGAGTCCGTCGACAAGGTCCTGCATCCCAACGAGGGCCCCCTCGAGAAAGCCGGCCGCAAGACCGAAGAAGCCGTCGAGGATCTGAAGGACGAGATCGAAGACTGAACGGCGGACCTGCGCCGCGGCACTCGCCGGGTCGCCCGAACTTGACCGCCCCCCACCCGGCGGGTACGCCTGCGACGTGCGCAGCGTCGACATCGTGATCCCGGCTTACAACGAAGCCGCTTCGCTGCCCGCGCTGGCCCGCCGCATCCTCGCGGTGATGGCTCCACTGCCCTACCGCACCCGCCTGCTGGTCGTCGACGACGGCAGCGACGACGAGACGGCCATCGTGCTGGCCGCGCTGGCGGCCGAGGATCCGCGCATCGGCGCCATCCACCTGTCCCGCAACTTCGGGCAACAGGCCGCCCTCACCGCCGGCCTCGACGAAGCCGACGCGGACGCCGTGGTGATGCTCGACGCCGACCTGCAAAAACCGCCGGAGATGATCCCCCGCTTCCTCGAAGCCTGGGAAGGCGGTGCGGAAGTGGTGCACGGTGTCCGCAATCCTTCGAACGTCGAGAGCCTCTTCAAGCGATGGAGTTCCCGTGCGTTCTATCGCCTTCTGAACAAGCTGTCGGACCTGCCCCTCGTGAACGACGCGCCGGACTTCCGCCTCCTCGACGCCAAGGTGGTACGGGCCGCGCGCAACCTGCGCGAACAGGACCGCCTGCTTCGCGGCCTCGTGGCCTGGGCCGGATTTCGCCAGGTCTCGATTCCCTACGACGAGGCGCCGCGTCGCCACGGGAACACCAAGTACAGCCTGATGCGAATGGCTGCCCTCGGACTGGCCGGGGTTCTCAGCTTTTCGCGGCTGCCGCTTCGCCTGGCCACGATCGCGGGCTTCGCCGTCTCGATGCTGGCGTTCACCTACGGCGCCTACGTCGGCGTGATGCACGAATTCTACGAGGCCCCCATTCCCGGCTGGACGTCCTTGGCCATCCTGGTGTCCGTGTTGTGCGGCGCGCAGATGATGTTCCTCGGCCTGATCGGCGAGTACCTCGGCCAGGTCCTCATGGAGACGAAGGCCCGCCCCCTCTACCTCATCCGCGAAAGGATGATCCCGCCCCTCCAACCTGCCACGGGAAACTCCGCGCCATGAAGGATCCCCACCTGGAATACGCCGAGAAGCTGCTGGGCTCGGTGAACGACGCCGCCGGCGCGGTGAGCAGCCGCTTCGTCACCTTCGTGTCGGTGGGCGCGTACATTGCGGTCACCATCGCCGCGACCAGCCACGAGATGCTGCTGCGGGCCACCAACCTGGTGACGCTGCCGCTGCTCAACGCCCAGATCCCCATCATCGGGGCCTTCGGCTTCTACACGATCGCCCCCTGGCTCATCGTGCTGCTGCACTCGGATCTGCTGCTGCAGCTTTCCATCCTGGCCACCGAGCTCGAACGCTTCGACGGCGAACTGCAGCAGGCCCCGGAACGGGAGCGGCCCTTCCTGCGCCAGCGCCTGGCCAATTTCTACTACGTGCTCTACTTCACCGGGCAGGCCCCTTCGCGCCTGCTCCACCTGCTGGCCGCGTTCATCACGTGGGTGACGGCCGTGGCCATTCCCCTCGGCCTCCTGTTGTGGATCCAGGTGCGCTTCCTCCCCTACCACAGCCCCGTGGACACCTGGTTCCACCGCGCTGCCGTGGTCGCCGACGTGGTGCTCATCCTGTTCATCCTTCTGCCGCGCATCACACCGCTGCTCAAGGTGAAGGAGGGGGCGAGCGGATGGCTCACGACGCTGCGCCGTGCCTTCTCGGTGCCGAGCCTGGTGGTGGCCGGCTGCACACTGTCGGTGGCATTCTCGCTGCTGGTGGCGACGATCCCGGACGACGACTACGCCGGCGACTCGTGGTTCCCGCGCAACATGGAACTGCGCGAGCGCGTGCTCACCTCCAATACGCTCAGCCCCGAGGACATCAACACCCTGCGCGACGACGGCGACCTCGCCCGGCTGCGACCCGTGCTCGCCAAGATCATCCCTTACCAGGCCCTGCAGGGGCGCGATTTCCGCTACGCGGACATGTACAACGCCGTCTTCCCCAAGATCGACCTGCGCGCCGCCCCGGGGGAAGGCCCTCCGCCGGAGCCGCCGCCGGCCGACTGCGCCGACCGCCGCGCTTGCCAGGATCCGCCGGAGTGCGACCCGGCGGGCAATCGCCGCACCCGGCTTTCCGGCGCGATTTTCGACTGGGCGTCCATGCAGCAGGCCATGTTCGACGACGCCATCCTCGAGGGTTCGGGGTTCTCCTGGGCCAAGGTGCAGGACGCGTCCTTCCACGGGGTCCGCGCCAACAGCGCGGTGTTCGCGTCGGCCAGGCTGCAGGGCGCGCGCTTCGACAACGCCAAGCTGTGCGGCGCGGACTTCGGTGAGGCCAACCTCGCGGGCGCATCGCTGGCCCGCACCTTCCTGCAGGGCGCCAATCTTCGCCGCGCGAACCTTTCACGGGCCAACCTGGACGGCGCGGACCTGCGCGGCGCGGACCTTTCGAGCGCCGACCTCACCGACGCCAACCTGCGCGGAGCCCTGCTCCAGGGCGCCACGCTGCGCGGCGCGGTCACCCGCGGCGCCAACTTCGAAGGCGCCACGTTCGAGCACACCGAACTGGCAAAGCCGGCCGACGCGTCCCCTAGCGCGGCGCTCTCCGCGCCGGATCCCTACCTCGTCGCTCTTGCCTGCGCGGATTCCTCGGCGGCCCTCGGTATCGCCCGCCAGGCGGCGCACAGCCCCGCACGAGAGGGTAGCGAACTGGCGCGCGCCCTTCTCGAAGCGACCGCCGACCCGCAGTGCGTCGGGCTCGGGTCGCTGCCGGCGGCAACGCGTGAAGCCCTTCAAGCCCGAGCCGCCTCGCGTTAGCCGGATCTTCCCGGCACCAGACTTCAGCCCTTCGCCTTTCGTCCTTCTTCCGCGCGAGCCGCCAGCAGGTACTCCACGTTCCCTTCCGCGCCGCGCAGAGGGGATTCCACGACGCCTTCCACCGTGAGCCCGCAGCCGCGCACGGCTTCCTCCGCCTCAGCGACCGCTCTCGCTCGCACGTCTTCGGAAACGACCACGCCGCGCTCGGTGTCGGCCGCGTCTACTTCAAACTGGGGCTTCACCAGCAGTACGAAACGAGCGGCAGCCGGATCGGCCAGGCGCACGAGGCTCGGCAGAATGCTGCCGAGGGAGACGAAGGACAGGTCGGCCACCACGAGGTTCGGCGGCGGTAGGAGACCGGCCGGGTCCACGTTGCGGATGTTGGTCCTCTCCATCAGCACCACGCGCGGATCCTGGCGAAGCGCCCACGCGAACTGGCCGTAGCCGACGTCCACCGCGTACACCTTCGCGGCGCCGCGCTGGAGGAGACAGTCGGTGAAGCCTCCGGTCGAGCAGCCCGCGTCCAGGGCAACGGCGCCGGCAACGTCGATGTCGAAATGATGGAGCGCCGCTTCCAGCTTGTCGCCGCCCCGCGACACGAAGCGGCTGCGGCTCTTCACCGTGAGAACGGCATCGGCCGCGACCGGCTCACCGGCTTTGTCGACGCGCCTGGTGCCTTCGAGCACGAGGCCGGCCAGGATGAGGCGCGCGCCTTCCTCTCGCGATGTCGCCAGCGCGAGCGCGACCAGCCGGTCGTCGGCGCGGACGCGGGAAGCCAGGATCAGGCTCCCGCTTCGCGAAGGGCCGGCGCCACTGCTTCACGGGCCACCTGGATTACCAGTGCAGCGTCGCGCGTGAGCGGCGAAAGGGCGGCCACCGCCGCGTCGAGTTCCGCGCGCAGCATCAGCATCGAGCGCTCGACGCCGAAGAGGGCCGGGTACGTGAGCTTGCCCGACAGGCGGTCGCCGTGCTCGCGCTTGCCGGTTACCGAGGTGGGCGCGGTCTCGTCC
>JBHEPB010000252.1:0-34144 GCA_046260515.1 Binatia bacterium | reverse complement strand
GACCGCCAGTGGGATCAGCGCCCCGAAAAACAGCCCGGCCGAGACCGGGCAGAACGACAGGGCGAAGAGCACGCCGAGACTGCCGGCCCCGAGGATCCCCCGAGCCGCCACCCGTTCGCGCAGCCCGTCGCTGAACCCCGTTGAGGGCAACCTCAGCGGAATCCAGCCCAGAATGCCGATGCCGATCAGGATCAGCAGCGGTCCGAGGATCTGGTTCATGCGCTGTTGCAGGAAGAACGAGACACTGGGGATCGAGAGGACGCTCGCCACCACCAGCCATCCGACCAGAACGTAGGTGACGGCGCGGCCGACCGAGTACGCGAGCCCGGCCAGCAGCACGCGCCGGGCATCCTCGGCGTGCCGACCCACATACGAAACCGCGGCGATGTTCGAGGCCAACGGGCAGGGGCTGATCGATGTCAGGATGCCCAGCCACAGGGCGGAAGCGAGGCTGGCGAGGGGGTCGATCATGGACGTTCGGCCAGATAGGCGCGCGTTTCCTCCTGCACATATAGGAGGAACGCCGGCTTGTCGTGCAGCAGCTGCCACACTTTCTCGAGGTTCTTCCACTCGGCCGGCTTGCCGGGAACCTCGTTCACGAGCACCAACGACTTGGTGAAAAGCGCGTAGTCCTCGACGAAATGCTCGTTGCCCTTCGCTTCGAAGTCCACCATCTTCCAGACGAGTCGGCCGTCCTCCAGCTCACGGGCGAACGCCGTCTCGACGGCCTCGCGCGAGTACGCCTCGATCGTCCGGCACGAGGAGCAGCGGTAGCTGGTGTGGAAGTAGTAGGCGATCACGCGGTGGGCTTGATCAGCCGGCGTTGCCGGAGCCGAGGCCGCCGGCTCCACCGGCTGCTTCCCCGCTTCCGCCAGTGCGCGAGTGTGGAGGACGCCCACGCCGAAGGTCGATGTGGCCAGCATCGTCAGCGCGACCACGAGGCGCCTGCCACGGCTACTCCAGTGTGGCCCCGGGCGTGCCGGCGACGGGATTGCGAAACCCGCGACCCGCGCGCTCACGAGAGCATCTCCCTGATCTGCTCGGGGGACGGCACCCGCCCCGAGAACTTGACCTTCCCGTCCACGACCAGGGCCGGAGTTCCCATGACGCCGTAGCCGAGGATGACGTTGATGTCGGTCACCTTTTCCATCTCGTAGTCGAGCCCGAGTTCCTTGGCGGCCCGGTCGACATGCTCGTAGAGCACCTTGCACTTGGCGCAGCCGGGACCGAGTACCTCAATTCTGATCATGACGATCTCTCCTTTGTGGATCCTGTCACGAGGTGGGGCCTGGGGAGACCCTCCTCAGATGAGCCAGTTGAACAAATAGCCGACGACGATGATGCCGACTCCGACGACGCCGGCGAAGGTTCCGATCAGCACCGGGCGGAGCACCTTGCGCAGAATGATCATCTCCGGCAGCGAAAGGGCGATCACGGCCATCATGAAAGCGAGCACCGTGCCGAGAGCCGCCCCCTTCTCGAGCAGGGCGTGCAGGTCGGGGTCGAAGGGGCCGATCCGGACTCGCCGACCTGGACCTCGTAGATTTCGTCATACGACGAAATGTGGGCCCGCGGGCGGAGGCTGTCAAGGAACCGGCCCCGGTTGCGGGCGGTTCGTGGCGGCAGGAAGAAAGAACCGGCGGATAGGCATCGTAGGGCTGTGGCGTCTGCAGTTCACCAATCGGGCCTGCGCCCGGTCGTAGCAACGGGGTGGTGTCTCCGTACCCCGTCGGCGATTCTCGAGTTGGTACTTCAACAACATCCAACGAGAGGAGACACCGATGGACAGATTTATCGGATTGGACGCCCAAGCAAGTTCCTGTTGGCACGACCACAGAATCGGAAGCGTTGGGACGACGAAATGGATGCCGGGGATCCGGGGGATTGGTCGATCTCGGGGGTTCGGTAGCGTGTCGTTGTGTGGCCTTGCCGTGTCAGCCCCACGGTGACAACATCCGCGGATGCCCCTTCCCGTCATCACTTTCACCATCTGGTCGGACGTTCTTTGACCATGGTGCCAGAACGCGGCCGTGTGCCTCGAACAGGTCCAGAACGATGTGCGCGACATCGCCGATCTGCGTCTGGTGTGGAAAAGCTTCCTGCTGCGTCCCTACGCCGAGCCCAAGCCGCTGGAGAAATTCCGACGCTACACCGAGTCGTGGCTGAGGCCGGCCTCCCAGCCCGACGCCGGCGAGTTCCGCGTGTGGGCCACCGACGAAGAGCCGCCCTCGCATTCCATTCCTCCCGCCGTGGCGGTGAAGGCCGCCGCCCGGCAGGGAGCTTTCGACCCCTACCACCGTGCCCTGATGCACGCCTACTTCGCGAGGAACCTCAACGTGACCTCGCCTGAAACCATCCGCCTGGTGGCCGGGGAATGCGGCCTCGACGTCGCTTCCTTCGAGCGCGACCTGGCCGATCCCGCCCTGGCGGAAGAAGTCGTCGCCGACCACAACGAAGCCGTCGAACTCGGCATCTCCAGCGTGCCCTGCGTGGTTCTCGAAGGCGGCTTCCCGCTGCCCGGGGCCCAGGAGCGCGCCGTCTATCGCCGCATCATCGAGAAACTGCTGTCCAGGCAAGGAGCCGCATGACACTCGCGACCACCGACCTTTCCCTTCTTCACGCCCTGCGCGACAACGCCGCCGCCCTCTCCGCGCGCCTGATCGCCAACCGCCGCCAGATCCACCAGTTCCCCGAGCTCGGGCTCGTGCTTCCCAAGACCCAGGCCATGGTCATCGGCGAGCTGCAGCGCATCGGCGCCGACGCCATCCTGGGCGGCGAGGGGCTCAGTTCGGTAGTCGCCGATTTCATCGGCACGGCGAAGGCGAGTGGGCCTCTTCGCATGGTGGCCCTGCGCGCCGACATGGACGCGCTGCCGCTGCGCGAGCACAACAACCTCGAGTTCGCTTCGCGTAACGAGGGCTGCATGCACGCCTGCGGCCACGACGCCCACGTGGCCATGCTGCTCGGGGCCGCGGAAATCCTCGCCTCGCGGCGCTCGAAGTACGCGGGCACCGTGCGCCTGCTCTTCCAGCCCGGCGAGGAAGGCTACGGCGGAGCCAAGATCATGATCGAGGAGGGTGCGCTGGAAGGTGTGGACGGCGTGTTCGCCCTGCACATCGACCCGAGCACGCCTCTTGGCACCCTCGGAATCCGCAAGGGCACCATCATGGCCTCGGCCGACGCCTTCGCCGTCACCTTCAAGGGCTCCGGCGGCCACGCCTCGATGCCCCACCACGCGCGCGATCCGATCCCGGCCATCGGCCCCTTCGTGGACGGACTGTCCCACGTCGTCGCCCGCGAGACCGATCCCGACGACCGCATCGTCATCAGCGTCACCCAGGTGAAGGCCGGAACCACCAACAACGTGATCCCGCCCACCGCCGAGTGCGGCGGCACCATCCGCGCCCTGCGCGCCAAGCGCCGCACGGAAGCCCACGAGCAATTGCGCCGCGTCGCCCACGGTGTGGCCGATGCGCGCGGCATCCACGTGGACGTGAGCGTGCTCCACGGCTACCCGCCCACCGTCAACCACGACTCGGGCGTGGAGCTGTTCCGGCTGACCGCCGACCGCCTGGGCCTGGTGGTGTACGACCTGCCGAGCCCCATCATGGGCGCCGAGGATTTCTCCTACATGCTGGAGAAGGTGCAGGGAGCCTTCGCCTTCATTGGCGCGCGCACCGACGGCGGCGGCCCCCTGCACTCGGACCTGATGAAGATCGACGAGTCGGTGCTGCAGCACGGCGCCGGTCTGCACGCGGCGATGGCGCTGGGGTTTCTTGGGCAGCGCCACGGGGCGACGGCTTAGCCGGACCGCCCCGTGGCCCGTCGGCCGACAAGTCAGGGACTCTCCGAGATCGCGAAGAGGGCTTCCTCGATGCGCGCCATCGCACGCACGCGGGCCGGGGTCTCGTCGGTATTGACGAGCACCACCACGCCGTTTCCGGTGGCAGGGTCGAAGAACATGTCCGTCGTCGCGCCGTAGTCGCCGCCGTTGTGGCCCACCACGCTTCGCGAGCCGATCGTCGCGTAGTACCAGGAGAGCCCCTGCGCTGGATCGACCCCGGGCGACTGCACCGTGAGCGCCTCCGCGACGGTCGCCTCCTCGAGGATGCGCACTCCGTCGATGATTCCTCCGCCTGCCCAGGCGGCGAGGAAGCGCGCAAGGTCCGCCGCGCTCGCGCGAAGCTGACCGTTCGGGTAGTCCGGATAACCGTAGTGGCCCCACTCCTGGAGCCCGCCGCCGAACGACTCGTACGGCATCGCCAGGTCCACGGCCGCGAAGTCGGACAAGTGCCAGCCGGTGTCGAGCATGCCGAGGGGCGCGAAGAGGTGGCTGTCGCAGTGGTCGTCCAGGGACGTGCCGGTGGCCGCCTCGACGAGGTAACCGAGAAGGGCCGTCGCCAGGTTCGAGTACAGGTATTGCGTGCCGGGCGTCGAGGCGGTGAAGTTGCGATGCGCGTCGTACCACTGGCCCCCGGGCGTGAAATAGCCCACCAGGAAGTCGCGCAGCGCGATCGGCGAATCTCCGAGGACGTAGAGCGAAGCGGCCTCGCCGGGGAAGCCGCCCCACACCGACTCGTCGTCGGCGAGTCCCGATGTATGCGTCAGGAGATGTCGGACGGTGATGGTTTCGTCGCCGGGAACGAGCGGGTTGTCGACGTCGAAGTCGAGGATGGCGTCGATGTCGTCGTCGAGCCCGAAGACTCCGTCCTCCACCAGCTGCAGGACCGCCGTCGCGGTCACGGTCTTGCTGATCGAGGCCAGCAGGAAGGGCGTGTCGGGGAGCACGGGCCGATCCGGGGACGAGTGGCGCAGGCCGTATCCTCTTGCCCAGACTACCTGGCCGCCGCGAATCAACGCGGCGCCGAGTCCAGGGATGGCATGGGTCTCGATCTGTCCTTCGACGAGCAGGTCGAACAGCGTTGCCGCGTCGCACACGTCCCGCCTGACCGTGGCCCCCGGCGTGTCGGCGCACGACGCGGGCGCCGGGGCCCCTTTGCCGGTGAAGGAACCGGAGACGTTGCAGCCGGCGTCGCTCGAGCCCGTGTCGCCGCCGCCGCCGCCGCCGGTGAACTCGCTGCAATAGCGTTCGGCCCCGCCCGCGATCTCGAGCACGACGGCCAAGCCGCCCTGGGTCGCTTCGTCGAGCGAGTAGGAGAACGCGAGAGTCCCCTTACCGCGCACCTTGGCCCTCAGCCGTCCGGGCCCGAGGTCGACGCTGGTTTTGCTGCGGCCCGCGTCCGTCTTCGACTTGGCGCGGAAACGCCACGATTCGCCGGAGCGCGTCCAGCCGGCGGCCGGAAGCTCGACGCGCGCCGCCTCGCCGCCACCGGCGTCGAGGACGAAGAGTGCGGCGCCGACCAGCGAAGGGTCGAGTGCGCCGCCGACTTCCGGCGCGACGATGGCGCCGTCGGCCGAACCGAGGTCGAAGGTTCTTCGCACGTTCGCGACCCCGTGGCGCAGGCTGCGCTGGTCGCGCACGCGCAACCGGTCCGCTCCGATGGCCCGGTCGGCGGCAGCGGCGGTCTCACCGAGGAGCAGCGGCCCGGCCAGGAGGAGCGACGCAGCGACGCGGCGCCAGGAAACGCGGAGGCGGTTTCCCCCGCTCGAAGCGTCGTGCGCCGTCATCCCACGATCTCGAAGTCGACGCCGAGTTTCTCGTAGACAAGGACGGCTCTCCGGTCGCGGGTCAGCAGGCGTGCTTTCGAATGCCTGGCTGTCGCGGCGATCAGCGCATCGTAGATGCTCCCGCCGGTAATGACCGCAGCCGCGGCTTCCTCGATCAGGCGAAGGTGGGATCCCGGCGGCAGCGACAGCGGAGGATCTTCGAACCGGCCGGCCAGGAACGTTGCGACGAGATTGGCCGGGGCGCGGTGTGGTGGAGGCAGCCGTGTCAGCACCGAATACGACTCGACGAGAACGTGGGCCGGCACGCGCGGTCGTCGGGACAGGGCCGCTGCCGCAGGTGCATGCGCTTCGTGCCAGGAGGCGAACCCGGCCACGACGACGCTCGTGTCCACCGCGATCACCGGCGCGTTCGCTCGAGGGTCTCTCGCACGATCTCGTCCGTGAGCGGCGGAAGGACTTCCCCGGGTTGCGCGACGGGTCCGTGCCTTCCGGGAACCAGGGACATGGTCGTCGGGGAGGGTTCGATCTCGATATGCCCGTCGCGCTCCCGGATGATCACGGGTCTCCCGCCGGTGAGACCGAGGCGATCCCGGATCTCCTTGGGAATGACCACCCGGCCGGCGGCGTCGATGGTAGATCGCATGGCATTTCAATGCCATTTGGCTACGCCATTGGCAATCCGCTTCGCCACAGTTGACCGCACTAGTCTGATCTGACCACATTGGTCGCCATGTCGACTCCAAGCCGATCGCTGAATCTCTCCGCGGTGAAAGCGGGGTTGTCGGAGGTGGTTCGCACCGTCCGCCGTACCGGTCAGTCGGTGGTGATCACCGTCGATGGTGAGCCGGCTGCCCGCATCGCTCCGATCGAGGGAGAGCCGCGCCGCCTCACCGCTGCCGAGATCGCGACGGTCCGCGCGCTGATGGATGGGCTGGCGCGAATTCCCAGGCCATCCGAACCCTTCGACGCCGTGGCGGCCGTCGCAGAGGGACGTCGTTGAACGGAGCGGTCCTCGACGCCTCGGTTTTCGTCGCAGCCGTTTCCCCACGAGAGATTCACCACTGCGCCGCGCGTGAACTCTACGACTCGTATGCCGCGGACCGCGCGTTTCTGGTTCCCTCGCTCTTTCGGTTGGAAGTGCTTGCCGCCCTTGCTCGTCGAGGCGAATCCGACGAACTGCTCGACAACATCGACGTCCTGGTGACAGGCCCCCGGTTCCACAGCGTCCCCATCGACGCTTCGTTGCTCGAGCGATCCGTCCAGGTCGCACGCACCGGGCACCTTCGAGCGTACGACGCGGTCTACGTGGCACTGGCTCTGAGCCTCGACGCGTCCTTCCTGACCCTCGACGCCGACGTTCGTTCGAAAGTCGCCGAAGTGTTCCCGAGCCTGAGCCTCGTCGTTGCGGTGGAGTGAGCGGGCGGGAGAGCGTCAGCCGAATCCGCGGTTCATCCGGGGGCGGGCGTCCTCCGTCGAGCGGAGGACGCCCGCATCGCGGTTTTCCTCGACCCCGTCAAGGTGGAGGTCCTGCTGCATGCAGCATCAGGGTTGCACGTGCACTCAGGCTCCGTGCACGAACGCGTCGAAGCCCGGCCCCACCAGCGGCGCGAGCATATCGGCGGTCGTCTTGCTGCGGCGCTGGTCGCGCTCCTCGTCGCTTTCGAGCACCACGGTTTCGTCGGGCTCGATGATGAGGATGGGCTGAGCCTTGAGCACGACATGGCCGTCGTGGCCTTCCATCAGGTTGCGCACCACCCGGCCCGAGAACGGCGCCGTGATCGTGTTCAGCATCTTCATCACCTCGATGATGAACAGGGGCTGGCCGACCTCGAAGCGATCGCCTTCGCGGATGAAGGGATCGGCATCGGGTGATTCGCGGGCGTAGTACTGGCCGCCCGTGGGCGTGACGATCTGGTCGGACGCGGCCTTGGGCGGCGGCGCCAGGGCCTTGGTCAGTTCCTTGGCCAGGGCCGGATCGCGGAAGCGCTCGGGAACGACCGGGCGCAGCTCCTCATCGATGCCGATGCGCGAGAACTCCGCGGCGGCGGAGATGCGCGCGGGCAGGAGCAGTAGCTCCATGCCGACGAGGAATCCGCGGTGGGCGCTGCGGCAGCGCTGCCAGAGCGCGGCGTCGTCGCCGGCGATGCGCGCTTCTATGTCGCCCTCGAGGATGCGGCGCAGCTCCGACCACTGGCGCGTGCCGATCCGGGTGGCCACCGTCTCGTAGAACGTTCGGCAGTGGCCGAGCAGGTCTTGGTCGTGGTCCCAGATGCGCTCGGTCGGAGTTTTCTCTGCCGTCGGGTCCAGGCCCAGGTAGCGGTAGGTGGCGTCGAGGAAGGCGGCCGGATCGACGGCCAACCGCAACTCGTCTTCGCCGGTCCACAACCATCCCTCATGCCGACCGACGAACCCCGCCAGCAGATGCGGATCGTTCAGGAGCGCGGCCAGGGGGCGGACGAGCAAGGTCGTCTTCTGGTCGAGGGCCTTGCGCGCCTGGGCATCCGTGTAGCCGGCCACCACTCGTTTCCAGGCAACGTCCGGATCGATGTCGTCGGTGGTCTTCGCCAGTGCGCCGACGCCGGCCAGGTAGTGGCCCATGAAGGCGGTAGTCGGCTGGAACATCGGGTCCTTGCCGAGGATCCAGCCGATCAGCCCGTAGTGCACGTCCAGGTTGGTCTCGACGTTGCGCCCTCCGAGATCGGTGTGGCGCAGGATGTCGGCCAGGCGCTGGAGGTTGTGGCGGCGATCCCGGCCGTCGGTCAGCACGAGCGCGATGTTGGAATCGTAGGCTCCGGCCAGCGCGTACTCGAGGAACAGCCCGGTGTCGCGATTGACGACACCGATGCCCTGGTCGTCGCGGATCTCGCCCTCGACCGGCGGCGACCACCAGCGCAGCAGGCCTCCGGCGTGAGGCTGCAGGGCGCGGTTGGTGGCGTTGATGCGGGCTTCGATGCCCGAGGTGTGACGCTCGATGCGGCGGGGCTTGGGTACCCGGCTCCCGTGCGCGGCCATCAAGGCCATGGCCTCGATCAGGGAATCGACGATGAAGCGGTCTTCGCCGTCGTCGGGGTTGGTGAACTCCAGCGAGTAGGCGAGTTCCGTCACCCGGTGCTCCACCTGGATGCGCGTGTTCACCTCCATGAACCAGTGCTCGCCTGCGTCCACGATGCACTCGTAGGTGGAAACGCTGTCCAGGCCGATGGCGCCGCCGAAGGATTCGGCGTCGGCCTCCATGCGCGCCAGGGTGCCGGCTTCGCGCTCGAGAATGGCACGACGCTTTCCTTCGGAGGCGGCGATCTCGGTGGCCAGCAGTTCCTGGGTCAGCGAGAACTCGAGCAGCTTCTGCTCGTGCATCTGCAACGAGCAGTCGCGACCGCCCAGGGCGATGCACCAGTGGCCGTTGCCGAGCAGCTGGATTTCGTTGTGGCGCGAGGTCTCGATGTTCAGTTCGAGGAGGAAGTTGCGGTTGGAGCCCGGCGCCATGGCCTTGGACTCGCCGAGGACTTCCTTGACGGCGCCGGGGATGTCGCCGGGCTTCGAGACGATGCGCTGGCCCTTGCCGCCGCCGCCGCCGATGTGCTTGAGGCGGATGCGACGACCCGGATTCTGCTGCCACATCTCGGCGGTGATCCTGGCCGCCTCGTCCTGAAGTTCGGCGACGGTGACGAGTTCGACCCGCTGGCGGTAGCCCGCCTGCAGGAGGGACTCGGCGGCGTCCTCGTCGGATCCCTCGCCGTCGTCCTTCCAGGCAAGGCCCGACGTCTTGGCCGCCTTGGCGAGCGCGCCGCGCGACCCAGCCTTGCGCAGCAGCGCCTGCGCGGAGATGTCGTCCACGCCGGGAACGACCGAGACGCCGAGGGCGCGCGCCGTCTTTTTCGACTCGTCCTTGGATCCGGCCCGTCGCGCCACCTCGGAGCAGGGACCCATGAAGGCGACCTTCGATTTCTCGATGGCAGCGATGAACTCGGCGTCCTCGGCCATGAAGCCGTAGCCCGCGAAGATGTGGGTGTATCCGCCCTCTTCAGCGATGCGGATGATCTGCGCGATGCGCTGCTGGCGTTCCTCCTGCGTGGCGCCGGTGTAGTCGGGCACGCGGTGGACGCGCTCGGGAAAGCGGAAGTCGCGCAGTTCGGGCGCCATGCAGTGCGTGTAGGAGATCGAGTCCTTCTCCGACAGGAGGATGCCCCAGGCGCCGAGGCCGGCCTCTTCGAAGACCTCGATGGCTTCCTTGCGCACGGGACCGCGGCAGACGATCAGGCACTTGAGTCCGGCCAGGGAAAAGCCGCGGGCCCAGGGGCTCGGGGCGCGGTGAAACGCGGTTCGCTGTCCGCTGCGATCGATCATCACTCGAACTCCCGCTGGGGGCCGCCCATGGGGCCCGGGGTGTAGTGGCGCATGAGATAGTCGAGGTTGCGCGCGAGCACGCGGCGGGTGTCGCCCGGCATGATCACGCTCGAGACCGAACCGAGGGCAAGGGCTTCGCGCGGGTTCATCAGTTCGCGCTCGTAGCGGTCGCGCAGCCCGGCGAGCACCGCGTCGCGCTCGGCCGCCGCCGCGGCCTGCTCGTCGGGGGTCGCGCCAACGCGCTTGCGATAGGCGGCCTCGGCGGCCTCGATCTCCTTCTTGTAGACGTAGGCCGTGCCCGCGGGTCCCATCACCGCGATGCGGGCGCTCGGCAGGGCGAAGACGAGATCGGCGCCCGTGTAGTGCGAGTTGAAGGTGGCGTAGGCGCCGCCGATGGCGTTGCGGACGATGAGGGTCAGCCGCGGCGTGCGCAGGTCGATGATGGAGTCCAGCAGGCGGCGTCCGGCGCCGACGATGCCACCGGTTTCCTGGTCGCTGCCGGGACGGAAGCCGGTGGTGTCCTCGATGAAGATCATCGGGATGTTGTAGAGATTGCAGAAGCGGACGAAGCGCGCGCCCTTGCCGGCGGCGGCGATGTCGATCTGTCCGGACCCCACCGCCGAGTTGTTCGCGAGGATGCCGACCACGTGGCCGCCCAGGCGGGCAAAGGCCGTGACCAGGTTGCGGGCGCGCTGGTACTGCATCTCGAAGAACTCACCGTGGTCGACGAGCTGCTGGATGTAG
Source organism: Binatia bacterium (assembly GCA_046260515.1). Classification (GTDB taxonomy): domain Bacteria; phylum Desulfobacterota; class Binatia; order UBA1149; family CAITLU01; genus DATNBU01. Next base: position 23,428 of record JBHEPB010000252.1, on the reverse strand, counting down.
AGCGTGATGTCGAAGGGCGCGTTGAAGCCGCCCGGGCCCGTGAAGATCTTGCGGAAGAGGATCTCTTCCTCATGGCCGAAGCGGTCGGTGGGGTCGGAGGATTCCGTGCGCGGCGCGCCACTGCGGTTGTTGTCGGGCAGGAAGTCGAGCAGGCGCAGCGTCCGGCGCAGGGAATCGGTTTCATCCTCCGCGACGACATCGACGACGCCGGATTCGGCGTGGACGTCGGGGCCGCCGAGTTCTTCGGCCGTGATGTCCTCGCCGAGCACCTGCTTGACGACCGCGGGGCCGGTCAGGCCGAAGAAGGTGCCGCGAGGCTGGACGACGAAGGAACCCTGGCGCGGCAGGTAGGAGCCGCCGCCGGCGTTGAAGCCGAACATGCACATGATGCTCGGCACGACGCCGCTGACCTTGCGCAGGGCGGTGAAGGCTTCGCTGTAGCCGTCGAGACCGCCGACGCCGGCGGGAACGAAGGCGCCGGCCGAGTCGTTGAGGCCGACCAGCGGGATGCCGTGTTCGCCCGCCATGTAGATGAGGCGGGCGAGTTTCTCGCCGTTGGTGGCATCCATGGCGCCGGCGCGCACGGTGAAGTCGTGACCGTATACGGCGACGTCGCGGCCGCGCACGTTCAGGATGCCGGTGACGATCGACGCGCCGTCCAGATCCCGGCCCCAGTTCTGCCAGTAGATCTCGGGCTCGGCGTCGGTGAGCACCCGAAGGCGCTCCCAGACCGTCATGCGGCCCTTGGAATGCTGCAGGCGCACGCGGTCGGTGCCGCCGCCGGCCCGCGGCCTGGCGACCAGTTCGGCGCCTTCGAGGATCGCGCGGTCGTAGGCGTTCTTGGCGTCCTCCGGTCGCGGGACCGGGGGGCGCAGGGGATCTTCGAGCAGGTAGTTGGCGTCCTTCATGGATTCCTTCGCTCTCGGGGGCGTCGGCCCGGCGGCTTGGCGATCGATCCGGCGGGGCGGAAACGTCCCCCTGTCGGCCGTGGTTCTATGGGGCGTTCAATAGGCGAAATCAAATTCGCGTTTCCGGATGCCTGCAATAATGGTTGGTTCACTCCTGAACCCGGGGTCGTCGGCCCACGTTTTACCGAGGCGGGGCGGGTTTCCAACGAGCGTCGCGGCGGAGGCCGCTGCAACGACTGTTGACCCGGCCGCGGGTTTCGGCGACCGCTCCGCCGTGGCCGCAGAGTATCTTCCGATCGCCGATGCGGCCGCCCGTTCCCGCGCTGCCCGGATTCTCGGGCGCGGCGGGCTGGTCGCCTTCGCCACCGAGACCGTCTACGGCCTGGGTGCCGATGCCACCGACGAAACCGCGGTTGCGCGCATCTTCGAGGCCAAGGGCCGTCCGAAGTTCAACCCCCTGATCAGCCATGTCGCCGATGTCGAAGCTGCGCTCGCGTTGGTCGAAGCCGACCCTCGTATCCAGGCGCTCGCCGCGCGCTGGTGGCCGGGGCCGCTGACGCTCGTGCTGCGGCGGCGGGCGGACTGCCCGGTGGCCTGGCTGGCCTGCGCCGGGCTGGAGACCATCGCCGTTCGCGTTCCGGCTCCGGCTGCGACGCGCGCCCTGCTCGCCGAGTTTGGCCGGCCCGTTGCCGCGCCGAGCGCCAACCGTTCAGGCCGCGTGTCGCCGACCACCGCGGCCCATGTGGTCGAGGAGTTTGCCGCCGGCCTCGAACTCGTTCTCGACGGCGGTCCCTGCGGGGTCGGTCTGGAAAGCAGCGTTCTCGATCTTGCCGGCCCGGTGCCGCGTCTGTTGCGCCCGGGAGCGGTGACCCGCGAGGAACTCGAGGATCTGCTCGGCCCGGTCGAGATTGCGGTGGCGGGAAACGCCATCGCGGCCCCCGGCATGCTGGCCAGCCACTACGCGCCGAGGGCTCGCGTGCGCCTCGACGCGACGGCGCCGGAAGAGGGGGAGGTGTTCCTGGATTTCGGCGCGACCCGCCGGGATGCGGCGGCCGATCTGAGTCCGAGCGGCGACCTCCTCGAAGCGGCCTCACGCCTTTTCGCGCTGCTGCGCGAACTCGACCGCGAGGGCGTCACCGGCATCGCTGTCGCTTCGGTGCCGGATCACGGCCTCGGCGCCGCGATTCGCGACCGTCTCGCCCGCGCGGCGGCGCCGCGCGGGCGTGCGGCCAAGACGTAAACGCCTCCACTGCGACTGGGCGTCGTCTCACCGCGCGGATGCGCGGAGTTCCTCCTCGAGTCGCTCCGAATGCTTCAGATGCGTCTCGACGGCCGGAAGAGTCCTGGCAGCGAACGCCTTGAGGTCAGGATCGAGCCCACTGCTGGATTCGTTGCGGTACAGCGTTTGCATTTCGCGATGCGCCTGGACGCCAGCCTCCCTGACGTACGTTTTGTCGAAGTCACTGGTCGGCGTGTCGCGGAGTCTGTCCACCATCGCCTTGTGATTCGGGTTCGGCACGTCCGCAAGGGTTACGCCCTTCGCCGTCGCGATGCGTCGCAACTCGTCATTGGCTTGGGTGTGATCATTGATCATGACCTGCGCGTGTTCTTTGACGGCGGTGGAATTCGACCTGGTGAGGGCGACGCGTGCCATCTCCACCTCGGCGATTCCGCCACTGGCGGCATCGATCATGAACTGCTTGTCGGCGGCGGGGAGAAGCCCGGCCTTCAGTCCCTGCGCCACGCCGGCTCCGAGATTCTTGCCGAACTGGTTGATTCCGCTGTCCTGGGCTTGCGCCGTGGCGGCGGCAGCGGCGAACAGGACGCAACTCGCGACGGCTGCGATGGTGATGTTTCTCATGACTTCTTACCTCCAGATTCTGAAGCTTCCTCCGCAGCCACCGATCGACCGCGTGATCTTCTTCGACACGATGCCACCACGGGGGCATGTCGCGAAGAAGGAAAGTTCGCCGGATTCCGGAGGAGGGGAATGCGCAAGAAGTGGCGCTTGGGCACGACCGAGGCCCCTGGCGCGTACCTGTTCGGGGTTGCAGTTGGGAAACTCGACGCACCCAGGAGAGCCGGGCGGGGGCGCTACGCCGGTCTTGGTCGGCGCCGATATTCGACCACGGCGCCGGCTCGTGGGGAGGCGGCGATACTCCCGTCCGTTCCCTGCGTATGGCGGGCGGCCGTATTCGCGTCCGCTTCCGCGGATGCCGGCAGGGCCGGTGCGGCAAGCGTGAAGAAGAATGTCGCGCCTTTCTCGACCGCGCCTTTCGCCCAGACGCGTCCGCCGTGGCGCTCGACGATGCGACGGACCGTGGCCAGGCCGATGCCCGTCCCCTGGAACTCGGACTCGGAATGCAGTCGCTGGAACTCTCCGAACAACTTGTCCGCGTGCTGCATGTCGAACCCGGCGCCGTCGTCCTGCACGAAGTAGGTGTGCTCGCCGCTGCTCGAGTTCATTCCCATCTCGATCCGCGCGCGGGCGTGCTTGCTCGTGTACTTCCAGGCGTTGCCTAGGAGATTCTCGATCACCAGTTGCAGCAGCGCCGGATCGGCGACGGTGTCCATGTTCTCGGCAACCACGAACTCGATGTCGCGGCCCGGGTGAACGTGACCCAGTTCGACGCCGATGGCACGGGCAACCGCGCTGACGTCCACTGCCTCGTGCTTCATCCCGATGCGCGACACGCGCGCCAGCGCGAGCAGGCCCTGGATGAGCTGGTCCATGCGCGCACTGGTCGCGTGGACGCGCTGGATGTAGTGCCGGCCATGCTCGTCGAGCGTATCGCCGTATTCCTCGAGAAAGACGGCGCTGAACCCCTCGATCACGCGCAGCGGTGCGCGCAGGTCATGGGATACCGTCGTGGTGAAGGCATCGAGCTCCTCGCAGGCGGTCTCCAGCTGCGCGGTTCGTTCGAGCACTCGCAACTCGAGCTCCTCGTTGAGCTGGCGGATTTCTTCCTGGTCCTTCTTGCGTTGCGTGATGTCACGGGCGATGCCCTGGATGCCCACCAGAACGCCATGGTGGTATGTCCCGCGCGGACTGATTTCCAGCGTGACTTCGAGGCCTTCCTTCGTCGTGATGGTCAGTTCCCTGGTGTTCTGTCTCTCGCTTTCCTGTAGCACGTCGGTCAGGAGGTGCTCGACGCTGACCAAGCTCGGCGCCGACAGGAGGTGGCCGATGTTCATCCTGAGCAACTCGGCGACGCTGTACCCGGATGCCAGCCCGAGAGCCGGATTGACGGACAGGAAGTTGCCGGCGAGATCGTGCGAATAGATGATCTCGTGCGCCTTCTCGAAAAGCTCTCGATAGCGATTGTCGCTGACCTCGAGGGCCGCCTTGGCAAGCTTGTGCTCGGTGATCTCCCTGAAGATCCCGGTTACGCCCACGACTTCGCCATCGACGATCTGGCGACTCGTGAAGGAGTGCAGCCAGCGGACCCGTCCTTCCTTGTCGAGCACGCGGAACTCGATGTCGCCGGGACGCCCCGACAGGCTGTGCGTGAACGATTCGGCCAGTCGCGGAAGATCCTCGGGATGGAGGAAGCGAGAGAACCTTGCACCCATCACCTCGTCTGGAGTGTACGAGGAAATCTGCTCCATCGCCGGGCTGATGTAGGTGACGTTGCCGGTTCGGTCGAGCGTGTAAACCACGCCGTGCATATCCTCAACGAGCGAACGATACCGTTCTTCGCTCGCGCGCAGGGCTTCGTCGGCCCGTTTGCGCTCCGTGATGTCCTGGATGACCACCTGCACCGCCGGTTTGCCCGCATAAAGAATGGGCATCCCGATCGCCTCGACGTCCACGGACGTGCCGTCCAGGCGAAGGTAGGTCTGCTCGCGAGCCGGCCCCGCCACTCCTTCTTCCTGCATACGCAGGATGCGGCTGGCGACGCCCTCGCGCTGGTCGGGACGGATGACGTCCATCACCGACTTTCCGATGAGGTCGTTCTTGCTGCCCGCCCGCATCAGGGCCACGCCGGCAGAGTTGATGAAGACCAGCTTGCCGTCACAGTGCACAACGACCGCGTTCGGCGACAGTTCGACGAGCTGGCCGTAACGAGCTTCGCTTTCGGCGGCGGCCTGCTCGGCACGCTTGCGCTCCCCGATGTCGGTGAAGCTCCCGACCATTCCGACCACCTCGCCACCCTCGAGGCGAGGTCGGCCGAAGCTCCGCAGCCAGCGAATGTCGCCGGCCTTGTCGGTCACACGAAATTCTCCCGGAACGTTCTCCCCGCGGAGGTTGCGCTGGAAAATGTCGGTCATCGCGCCCTGGTCGTCCGGGTGCACGAACTCGAGAAACGATCGGCCGAGCATCTCTTCGGGACGGAACGAGGTTAGATGTTCGACGGCGGGGCTCATGTAGACGACGATGCCGTTGCGGTCCATCGCATACATGCCGTCGCTGACATTCTCGATGAGGGCACGGAACAACTCCCGGTCGAAGTCGGCGTCGTCCGGCCAGCGCCCAGCCGGGTAGGCTGGGATGCCGCACGACTGCGGCCGAGACGGTGAAGCTGAATTTCTCGTGGCGTACTCCCTCGGGACGCAGCAATGCGTGCCGGCATAGTAAGCCCTTTTGCGTTCCACGCCGCCGACTTTCGAACGTCGCGTGACAAAGGTGGCTGAAGAACTCTTCAGTCGGGCGGAACCGAGGCGACGACGTCGAGCGCCTACCGCTCCGAGCCGACGATCACTCCCGGATTCATGATCCCCGCGGGATCCAGTTCGCGCCTCGCCGCCGCCAGCGCGCGACCGAACAGCGCCGGCCTCTGCTTCGTGTACCAGGGCATGTGATCCCTCCCCACCGCGTGGTGGTGCGTGATCGTCCCCCCGAACTTCAGCAGGGCATCGGAAGCCACCGTCTTGATCGCGTCCCAGTCCTCGAGCTGCCGCTCCGCTGAAGACGGCGCCATGATCGTGAAGTAGGGCGCGGGCCCATCCGGGTAGGCATGCGTGAAGCGGCAGGTGATCGAGCCGCCGCCGCACAGCTTCTTCAACTCTGCGAGCACCACCGTAGTTACGCCTGCGTGGAACTCCTCCAGCCGATCCCACGTGCAGGCCGTCTCGAACGTCTCGCTGATCATGCCGAGGCCCACCAGGGCGTCGCGCAGGTAGGGTGCACGCAGGAAGGCGCCACGCCAGGCTCCCGCCGCGCCGTCGCGCGTAGCCCCGTCGTCGCAGCGGCTCTTACCCGCGCCGTCGGGGTAGTGGCCTCCGTGGTCTTTCACGAGTTCGAGGGCGCGCGTCATCCACGCGTCCACGGGATGGTCGGCCGATTCGAAGGCCAGCAGCAGCACGTGCGAAGTGCCGTCGCCGGCTCCGCTCGTCATCGCCTCGTCGGCGTCCACCAGGCGCACGTTGCTCGGGTGGAGGCCGGCCTGGGCCAGGGCCCTTACCGCGCGCGCGGCGGCGAAGAAGTCGTCGAAGAGCACGCTCACCGATGCCCGGTGCGTGGGACGGTCCTGGAGCCGCATCCAGGCCTCGGTGATGATGCCCACGGAGCCTTCCGAACCGATCACGAAGCGGTCGGGGCTGGGCCCTGCTCCCGAGCCCGGCAGGCGGCGGCTCTCCATCACGCCCGCCGGTGTCACCGTGCGCACGCTTTCCACGAAGTCGTCGATGTGGGTGTAGAGCGTGGCGTAGTGGCCGCCCGATCGCGTCGCGATCCAGCCGCCCAAGGTGGAGAACTCGAAGGACTGGGGAAAATGCCGGAGCGTCAGCCCGTGGGGGCGCAGCGCGTCCTCCAGGGCGGGGCCGTAGATGCCGGCCTCGATGCGTGCCGCCCGCGACGTGCGGTCGATCTCGAGCACGCGCCCGAGGCCGCCGAGGTCGATGGAGACCACGCCGGTGTAGTCGTCGAGACCGCGGGCTTCGACGCCGCCTACCACCGAGGAACCGCCGCCGTAAGGAATGGCCGCTACGCGCGCCGACGAGCACCAGTCGAGGAGGCTCCCCACGTCGGCCTCATGGCGGGGATGGGCCACGAGGTCGGGGGCCGGTGAGAAGTCGCGGCGGAAGCCGCGCACGATGTCGCGGAAGGCCTTGCCGTAAGTGTGGCCGGCGCGGTCTTCCGTGTCGGCGGAGACGATGCCCGCCAATGCGGAAGGCGCCGCGATGCGCGGCGCGCGCAACCGGATCTCCTCGATGCGCGGCTCCGGCGTGGGTTCGCCCACCTCGATGCCGAAGCGGGCGCCGATCAGGGCGCCGAGGGCCTGCTGGTGTTCCTTCGTCGGTCCCTCGTCTTCGTAACCCCAGCCCCAGAACTTGCGCCGTTTGGTCGTCATGGGCTGCCCTTCTCACCCGTGCCGCTTCGTTGCAAGGCCCGCCCTCCTGCCGGACAAGGTGAGAGAGCCCGGAACGACGATGATCAGCAAGACTCCTCCACGCGTTTCGATCGTGCTGCCGGTGCGCGATGCCGCTCCCTGGCTGGCCGAGTGCCTCGACTCGGTGCTCGCGCAGACCGAAGAAAACTTCGAGCTGATCGCCGTGGACGACGGCAGCCGCGACGCCTCTCTTTCCATTCTGAAGGCCTGCGCGGGGCGTGACGCTCGGCTGCGCCTGCTCGGGACAGGAAGCCGCGGCGGCGACATCGTGGCGGCCCTCAACCTGGCCCTGGAAGCCGCGCGGGCGCCCATCCTGGTGCGCATGGACGCCGACGACCGCATGCACCCCGAACGCGTCGCGCGCCAGGCCGACGCGCTGGATGCCGACCGGAGTCTCTTCGCCGTGGCGTCGAGGGCAACAGCCTTTCCCGCGGAACAACTGCAGGACGGCATGCGCGCCTACCTGGAATGGCAGAACGGATTGCTCACCCCCGAAGACATCGCCCGCGACCGTTTCATCGAAAGCCCCGTCCTCCATCCCAGCGTCGCCATGCGCACCGGCGTCGTGCGCGGCATCCTCGGCGGCTGGAGGCCGGCGTCCTGGCCCGAGGACTGGGACTTCTTTCTTCGCGCCTTCGAGCACGGCTTCCGCATCGCACGCCTGCCCGAGGTGTTGCTCGAGTGGCGCCTGCATCCGGGCCAGCTCACGAGGACGCATGCGCGCTACAGCGAGCAGGCTCTTCTCGACGCACGCGCGACCTATCTCGCGCGGCGCCTGGACGGCGTCGTCCCCTCCGGGCGCCCCATCTGGATTCTCGGCGCCGGACCGGTGGGCAAGGGGCTCGTCAAGGCCCTGGCGACCCGCGGGATCGTGGCCGCCGGGCTGGCCGACGTGGATCCGCGCAAGATCGGCGGTGTGGTGCGCGGCGCGGCCCATCGCTGGGCGGTTGTGCAACACGCGCGGCTGCAACGGATGACGCCGCGCCCCTTCGCGGTGAGCGCCGTGTCCGGGGCCGAGGCGAGGGTCCGCGTGCGCGGTCTGCTGGCGACCTGGTCGTGGAAGGAAGGCGAGGACTTCGTGGTCGCGGCCTGAAGGGCGCTCAGCCTTTGCCGTCCGCCCACGGTTCCGCCACGCGCGACCTGCCCGGCGCCGGCCGCCCGCAGTTCTCTCCACCGCGCGCCTCGACTATGAGGGGCGACCGCGGCCGTGCGTTCCACGGCGCCGGCCGCGACGACGAAGCTTCGGGAGGAGAACCGCCCATGACCATGCAACGCACCCCGCTCCTGCTCTCGCGCCTGATGGAGCGGGGCCCCCTGCTGAGCCCCCGCGAAGAGATCGTGACCCGCACCGAGTCGGGCCTGCACCGCCAGAGCTACGCCGACCTGCGCCGCCGCTCCCACGCGCTCGCCCACGCGCTGGCCGGCCACGGCATCCAGGCCGGAGACCGCGTGGCCAGCTTCCTGTGGAACAACCACCGCCACCTGGAACTCTACTACGCCGTGCCCTCCATGGGCGCCGTGCTCCACACTCTCAACATCCGCCTGAGCCCCCGCGACCTCGACTACATCATCAACCACGCCGCCGACCGCGTGGTTTTCGTGGACGAGGACCTGCTGCCGCTGGTCGAGCCGCTGGCGGCCGGCTGTCCGACGGTGGAGCAGTGGGTGGTCTGCAGCGACAAGGGCAAGGGGGGCTGGAAATCGTCGCTGCCCGGCGCCGTCGATTACGAGGACTGGATCGCCCCGCACCAGGGCGACTACGCCTGGCCCGAGCTCGACGAGAACGCGCCGATGGGCCTGTGCTACACCAGCGGCACCACCGGCAACCCCAAGGGCGTGATGTACACGCACCGCTCCACCTACCTGCACACGATGGCCCAGGCCATGACGGACGCCATCGGCCTTTCGGCCGTGGACTGCGCCCTTCCTATCGTCCCCATGTTCCACGCCATGAGCTGGGGCCTACCCTTCACCTCCACCATGCTCGGCTGCAAGGTCGTGCTTCCCAACCGCTTCATGGGCGCCAAGGATCTTCTCGACCTGATGGCCGCCGAGCAGGTTACCGTGTCGGCCGGCGTGCCGACCATCTGGCAGGGGCTGCGCGCCGCCATCGAGGCCGAGCCGGAGCGCTGGGAGCTTTCGAATCTCACGCGCGTCACCTGCGGCGGCTCGGCGCCGCCGATCTCGCTGATGCGCTGGTACTGGGACCAGCTCCAGGTGGAGATGATCCAGGGCTGGGGCATGACCGAGACCAATCCTCTCGGAACCCTCTCGCGCAAGGTGGGCAAGCGCCGCCAGCTGGGCCTGTCCCTGGACGAGCAGTTCACCAACGCCGCCAAGGCGGGTCTGCCGCTGCCGGGCCTGGAGATCGAGATCTTCGACGAGAACTGGAAGCCTCTGCCTCACGACGGCAAGAGCGTCGGCGAGCTGTTGATCCGCGGGCCCTGGATCGCGTCCGAGTACTACAACAATCCCCAGCCCGACAAGTTCCACGACGGCTGGCTGGTCACCGGCGACGTCGCGAAGATCGATCCCGAGCAGTACCTGATCATCGCCGACCGCAGCAAGGACCTGATCAAGAGCGGCGGCGAGTGGATCAGCTCGGTGGACATCGAGAACGACATCGTCGCGGTGACCGGCGTGGCCCAGGCCGCGGTGGTGGCCCAGCCCCATCCGAAGTGGGACGAGCGCCCGGTGGCGTTGGTGGTCAAATCTCCCGGCTCCGATGTCACGGCCGAGGCCGTGCTCGAGCACCTCGGTCACAGCTTCGCCAAGTGGCAGCTTCCCGACGAGATCGTCTTCGTGGACGCGCTGCCGCTGACGTCCACCGGCAAGCTCGACAAGAAGGTGATCCGCGCGGATCTCCAGGAAAAAGGCTACCGCCTTCCGGACCTGCGTTCGGCGTCCTGAGGAGCAGTGGGGCTTTCGGGCAACGTTTGCGCCGCCGCGGCAGCCGACGGATAGAGAGTGCCCGCGAAGGCGCCGCGCATGAAGCATTTTCCTCTACAACCGCCGAAGGGCGTCGAGAAGAAAGAGCGGCGCTTTACCGAAGCCCTTCGCGGCATCGAGCGGCGCGCCGCCGAAGGTCCCGTCACCATCGGCGAACTGCTGACGCTCTGCGGTCCGCAGGGCCACGGCTTCCTTGCCATCTTCCTGGTGCTTCCCTTCCTGCAGCCCATTCCGCTGCCGGGACTGTCGAGCGCCATCGGCGTGCTGCTCATGATCCTCGGCGTCTTCGTCGCGCTTCGACGCCCGCCGTGGCTACCGCGCCGCCTGGCGCAGGTCAGCGTGGAGCCCGACGTCGTCCTGCGCATCTGCAGCAGCCTGGAAAAGCTGCTCGGCGCTCTCGAGCACGTCGTCAAGCCGCGCGCCCAGTGGTTGTTTGCCCAGCGCTGGTTCCGCGTGAGCAACGGCGTGGTGTGGATCGTCCACGCCGCCCTCTTCTCCCTGCCTCTGCCCATTCCCTTCAGCAACGCCCTCCCCGCGGTGGTGATCCTGCTGATGGCGCTGGGCATCCTCGAGGAAGACCTCCGTGTGATCGTGGTCGCCTACGTGGGGGGGCTGGTCAACCTCATCTACTTCTCCGCCCTGGTCGCCCTTCCTGCCCTCGGCTGGCAGGTTCTCTCGCACTGATCCCGGCCCGGCGCCCGGGCTGCCTTCCTTCTTCCGCCTCACCCCCGCAGGAAAAGATCGAGCCGGCTCCTTCGGGTTGAAGCGGACGCTTCGCCCAACGTCGAAGGGGCCGGGCGCCGCTGTCCCCAACGAGGGACCGGACCCAGGAGAAGGAAGGAAACATGGGAACAACCGCACTGGCGAGATCATTCGCACTGGCGTCGTTTCTGGGCGTGAGCGTGCTGGGCTGTGTGGCCATGGAGGCCGCTCGACCCGCTCCAGCCCAGGCCCAACCCGGGTACGGCATCGACGAGTCGTACTTCTACAGCTCCCTGGCCGTGCACGGCTCCTGGGTCCAGAACGCCAGCTTCGGCTGGGTCTGGTATCCGCGCCATCGCGACCCCTCCTGGCGCCCCTACCAGGTGGGGCGCTGGGCCTACACCGACTACGGCGAATGGATGTGGGTGTCGGCCGAACCCTTCGGCTGGGCCACGTACCACTACGGACGATGGTTCCTGGACCCCTTCCACGGCTGGGTCTGGATTCCCGGACGCGTCTGGGCCCCGGCGTGGGTGAGCTGGAGATTCGGCGGCGGCTACATCGGCTGGGCGCCCATGGGTCCGTGGAGCTACTGGGATCGTTACCAGCGCCGCGACTGGGACAGGGATGACTACCGTCGCCGTCATGGCGACCGCGACTGGGATCGCGACTGGGGGGACCGCCGCGGCGACGACCGCGACTGGGACCGCCGTCGCAGCGACTACCAGCGCAATTTCAACGAGCGCGACGACTACTGGAACTTCACGCGCGAACGCGACTTCGCCAGCACGCGCGTGGACAGGGTGCTCGTTGACCGCCAGCACATGCCCACGGTGATGCGCCAGGCCCGCCAGATGCCGACCCTGAACGAAAGGGAGGCCCGGGAAGGTCGTGGCATCACCAAGGTGATCGACCGCTCCAGGATCGAGCGCGCCGCCGGCCGTCCCATCAAGCCGGTGAAGGTGGAGGTGGACGATCGTCCGCCCAGCGACGGAAAAGCCGCCGACCGCGACACGGACCGCGTGCGTTCGTACAGGCCGAAGGTGGCGGAGAAGAAGCCCGACGCGCCGGAGCCCGACAAGCTGGGGATCGCCGAGAAGCCCCAGCGCCGCCCCGAAGGCCGCGGTCCCGACGATGCGGACAAGGCGGACAAGGCGGACCGTGGTCCGCAGGACTCGGACTCACGCGATCGAACCCCGCAGGGCCGTGACCCGAAGGACGCCGACTCGCGCGACAAGGGTCCCGGCCGCGGCCAGGACAAGGACCAGGCCGACAGAGAGCGCGGACCTGCCCGCGAACCGACGCGAGCGCCGAAGCTGGACAAGGCCCAGCCCGAGCGGGGCAGTTCGCGTCCGGACAAGGCCCAGCCGGAGCGCGGGAGCACGCGGCCGGAAAAGGCTCAGCCGGAGCGCGGGAGCACGCGGCCGGAAAAGGCTCAGCCCGAGCGCGGGAGCACGCGGCCGGAAAAGGCTCAGCCCGAGCGCGGACCAGCGCGCGAGCCGACGCGTGCTCCGAGCCTGGAGAAGACCCAGCCCGAGCGTGGCGGCACGCGGCCGGAGAAGGCGCAGCCCGAGCGCGGCGGAACGCGGCCGGAGAAGGCGCAGCCAAAGCGCGAGAGCACGCGTCCGGAGAAGGCCCAGCCTCAGCGGGAGAGCACGCGTCCGGAGAAGGCCCAGCCCCAGCGGGAGAGCACGCGCCCGGACAAGGCCCAGCCTCAGCGCGAGAGCACGCGTCCGGAGAAGGCGCAGCCGTCCCGCCCTGAGCGAAGTGCGCCGCGAGAACCGGCGAGTTCGCCGAAGGTGGACAAGCCCTCCCGGTCCGAGCAGCCGCGCACCAACGCGGACCGTCCGAAGAGCAGCCCGAGCGGCGGGGGCTCCTACGACCGTCCGAAGAGCAGCCCAGGCGGCGGCGGCAACAAGGGTGGCGGCGGTTCGACGCGTCCGTCGTCTCCGCCTTCCCCGTCGCCGTCGTCTCCGCCTCCGTCTCCGTCTCCGTCTCGAGGCGGATCACCGGACAAGGGTGATGGAGGAAAGGGCGGCGGCGCCGCCGCCCCTGGCGACGAAAAAAGGGGCGGCCAGCCTTCGGGCCCTCCCGGCCAGCGCTGAGCGAAAGTAGAAGGTTGCTTCGTTCGGGGGCCGCGGCAGCAATCGCCGCGGCCCCCGATTCGTTTGGCGCTCGCCGTCTTCAGCTCACCAGCGCCAGCACCTCGGCGGTGTGGGAGGCCGGATCCACCTTGGGCAGCACGTGGCGAACGATGCCGCTTTCGTCGATCACGTAGGAGATGCGCCGGGCGTGCTTGGCGTCCGGCGAATCGCAGGCGCCGTAGGCCATGCCGAGGCGGCGGTCGGTGTCGCAGAGAAGAGGGAAGGGGTAGCCGAACTTCTCGGCAAAGGCCCGGTTAGCGGCCTGGTCGTCAAAGCTGGCGCCGAGGATGGTGACGCCGAGCGACTGGAACTTCTCGTATTCGGAACGGAACCCGTTCCCCTGGACCGTTCAACCAGGGGTGTCGGCCTTGGGGTAGAACCACAGCACCACCTTGCGACCGCGCAGGCCGGCCAGCGAGACGACGCTTCCGTCGTGAGCCGCGATGCTGAAGTCGGGGGCAGGCGAACCCACCTCGAGCAGCTTCGGCGCCGCGGCGCCGCCGAGAATTTTCTTCAGGAAACCGGCCATCACGTTTCTCCTTGTTCTTTCCGGGGGCTGGCTCGCCCGGCGGTTCCCGGAGTTTCGGCGACTCGCGCGGTCATGACAAGGGGACAGGGGCGCGGAATAGCCGCGTCCGGGGGCCTGCGAAAGCCCGACCGCTGCTTCCGGGACCGTTTGCCAGACGGTGACCCGGCTTCTACGCTCCGGCGATGCGTCGTTCCGTCCTGGCCTCCCTGCTGGCGGCGACCTTTCTCGGCGCGGCCGCCGCGCCCTCCCACGCCGGCCGCGGCTGGATCGACGATCCCACCGGACGCACGGCGCTCCAGGTGCTGTTCCGCGAGCAGCCCACCTACACCGACCTGGCGGAAACCCAGGCTGCGCTGACGCGCATGGCGTCCATCCTTTGCGACGCTTCGGAAGGGCAGGTCCGCATCGCTCAGATCCACCTCCTTTCGTCGCCGGCCAGCAAGGATCTCGCCGCGCTGTGGCTTCACGACATGGACGCGGCCTCCGGCGGCCCCTACGACTCGACCGGCGCCGACCTCGGCAACCTCGGGGCCCACATGGACGTGTTTCGCTCCGGGCGGCTGCGGCCCGACCGCTTGGCCCATCTCCTCGGTCACCACGCCTTCGGACTCGGCGACCAGTACGACGACCAGCGACGCCGCGGCGGCGCCTGCGGGATCGGCCCCGGGTTTGAGCTCGGCCGACTCGACGAGAAGAACCATTCCATCATGCAGGGCAGCGGCGGGATGCGTTGCGTGGAGGGACCCCTGCTCGGGCAGAACTGCCTGAGGGACGACGAGTGCGCCGGAAGCACGTGCCGCGCCGTGCTCGCGAGCGAGTGGAGCACGCCGCAGAACCACGACCTCCTGCGCGGAGACGGCAGCACCTGCCCAACGCCGAGCCCCGTCTCCCGCGTTCGCCTGGGCGGTCTGCTTCCGAGCCGGGCCGAACCGATGCTGGCCTTCGACGGTCGCGACTTCCTGGCGGCGCGCGCCACCTCGGTGTGGCACGAGGAAATGGATGTGCTCGGTCCCGCCGGCTCGCTGCCCGGCGTGAAGCTCCACTTCTACATTTCCCACACCGACCGGCTGAACTGGCAGCTCACCATCGCCGCGGACGCCGCCGAGTTCGGCGGCCCCAGGGGTGAGTTCCGCGTGCTGAAGAGCTGGGCCCTGCTCTTCAATCCCGACTTCTCGCTGGCCGCCACCTATCCCGAGCAGATGCGTTTCGAGCTGCCGACGAGCGGCGGCAAGGGGCCCCTCGAGGTAGCGATCGACATCGGCTCGCGCAGTCCCGGGTCGGGACGCGGGACGGGGCAGGGCTACGACGGGCTGCAGATGGTGACCGCCGGACAGCCCACGGTCCGCACCCAGGTCGACGGCATCGTCGGCTGCTCGGCCGAGTGGTGTGCGTCGAGCTGGAACGAGGGCTCCAGACGCTGGGAGCTGTCCGAGCAGAGCCTTCTCCACGGGGGAGCCAGCGACTGGAAGACCATCACGACGAACCTTCCCTTCCTCGCCCTGCCGTCGGGCGGTGTCGCTGCCGACGCGCCCGCCGTCTGCCAGGCCGCGCCCAAGTTCTTCACCGACGTGATGGGGGCCGACCAGGTGGTGCTGGTGATCGATACGTCGCGCAGCACCGGGCTGCGCACGGACGGCCAGGCCGGCGAGGTTTGCGTCAACGGCATCGACGACGACGTGGACGGGGTTACCGACGAGGCCGACTGCGCCGACTCCCGCCTCGAGTACGAAAGGGTGGCGGCGCGGGCTTTCATCGCGCTGGCCGCCGGCCGCAATCTGGAAGTGGGCCTCGTCGCCATGCACACCGACGCGGAGATCGTGAGCGAGGTGCAGGAGGTCGCCGGCGGGCGCCGCGCGGTGCTGGGTGCGGTGCTGGGCGCCCTTTCGTCCGAAGGCGACTCGGCCATCGGCACCGCCCTGGAGCGTGCCCAGTCCGCGCTCCAGTCCGTCGAGCGCGTGGCCAGAAGCCGCGCCATCGTCCTGATGACCGACGGCGTGCGGAACGTGGGGGTGGAGCCGGGCCAGGAAGCGCGCCGCCTCGAACCGCTGTTGTACCGCGTGTTCACCGTCGGCATCGGCCGTGCTGCGGGTGGGCTGGCATTGTCGGCCATGGCCGCGCGCGGCGGCGGCGTCGCCTTCGAGACGGCCAGGGCCAACGGCACGCCGGCCATCCTGGCCGAACTGGCCTCCCGCCATCTCGGCACCACGCCGGTCCTGGCGCGGACGCCCTTCGATATCGTAGCTCCGGACCCGGCGGCGAAGGCCCCGGGCGCCGTTTCCGCCTCGCGCGAGTTCGAGATTCCGGTGGAGGAGAAAGCGCGCGAACTGGTCGTGTTCCTCGGCACCCGAAACGACCGCATCGACGACTGGCGCCTGTTCTTCGAGCTGCAGGCCCCGGACGGAGAACGGATCGACGACACCTCGCCGCAGGTCCACTCCGAGCGGGGCTTCGTCGTGGCGAGGATTTCCGATCCCAAGCGCGGGCGCTGGCGACTGCGCGTGCTGCCCGGCGGCAACGGCGTGCAGAGAAGCGAAGCCCTTGCGTTCGTGCTCCAGCCCAACATCGATTTCTTCGCCGACGCCGAGCCCCGCCTGGCGAGCGCGACGCGCAGGGTGAGGCTGAGCGCGAGGCCCTCCTACGTGAGCGACATCGACGGGGACGTGGCCGTCGACGGCGTCGTGCGCCGCCCCGACGGCACCCAGGTGCCCGTTGCGCTGGGCCGCGATCCCATCACGCGGGCCTGGGGAGCCGACTTCGCGGACTTCGCGGGGCGAGGGCTCTACGAGGTGAGGCTGACGGTGCGCGTCGGGGAAGCTTCGCGGCCGGCGCTGGGCGAGCCGATCTTCCCGGGGCCGGAGCGGGCTCTCCTGCGCATCGTTCCCTTCGAGAGGACGGCCACCGCTTCCTTCTTCGTGGCCGACGGGCCGATGCCGGTCTGCAGCGTCGAGGACTGCGACGATGACGGGCTGGCCGACCGCCTCGAGGTCGGCTGCCCCGACGGCGACGAGGATCCCGATCGCGACGGCATGCCGAACCGCTTCGACGCCGACTCGGACAACGACGAGCTGCTCGACGGCGAGGAGGGCACCGCCGACCTCAACAGGAACGGCATCCCGGATTTCTGCGAGGCCGAGGCCACGCCCGACTCCCTGAACGTCGCGGTCACCGCCGGCGAAGCAGCGCTCGCCGCCGCCTGCGGGCCCGACGTGGTCCTCAGCCGCGATCGCCTGCGCGCATCCCTGTCGGCGTTGCGGCGCATCGTGCAGGTGGTGCGCACCAGTGATCGCCCAACCGCTTTCCCCCGCGAGGAACTCGTGAAGAGCCTCGAGAAAGCCATCGAGCTGAAGAGGCAGGCCGCCGTGATCGGGGAGGTGCTGCCGGAGTTCTGCGGCAAGTACCAGGCGCGGCTCCGGGAAGCCCTCGACATCGAGCGCGAGATGAGAGTGAGAGTGGACCCCTACCTGTCGAAGTCGGCTCCGTGAGCCGAATCGGGCATACAGGGGCCGTGGCCCTTCCTTCCGACTGCGGCGGCTGCGAGTCCCAGGCGCCGCCCCATGCCGCCCAGCGGCTTCGCGCCGCCTCGCGCCTGAGGATCACGCTGGGGCTGGCCGCTTCCTATCTCGTCGCCGAAGCCGTCGGCGGCTGGTGGACCAACTCCCTGGCTCTGCTCGCCGACGCCGGTCACATGCTCTCGGACGTGGCCGCCCTCGGCATCTCGCTGGCCGCCCTGCGTGCTGCCGCGCTGCCGCCGACGTCGACGCGCACCTTCGGCTTCCACCGCGCCGAGGCCCTGGCCGCCCTCACCAACGCCGTGGTGCTCTGCCTGGTGGCAGCTGCAATCTCCTGGGAAGCCCTGCAGCGACTGGCCAGTCCTCCGGAGGTGATCGCTCCCGTCGCCTTCGTGATCGCGACGGGGGGCCTGGTGGTGAACCTGGCCGGCATGGCCGTGCTCGGCGGCCACAGCCACGACGGCATCGCGGTGCGCAGCGCCTGGCTGCACATGCTCGGCGACGCCCTCGGCAGCGCCGGCGCCATGACCTCGGCCCTCCTCATCGTCGCCTTCGGTTGGTACTGGGCGGATCCGGCGGCCTCCCTGCTGATCGCCTTGCTCATCGTGCGCTCGGCGACCAGGCTGCTGCTGGAAACCATCGGCGTGCTGATGGAGGGTGCCCCCCATCACATCGATGTGGTGCGCGTGCGCGGCGACCTCGAGACGCTCGCCGGCGTGGATGGCGTGCACGACCTGCACGTCTGGACCATCACGTCGGGCATGGAAGCCCTGAGCGGCCACCTGGTCCTGGCCGCCGGCGTTCGCGGCCGCGACGTCCTTTCCTCTGCGCGCACGCTGCTGCACGAGCGCTTCGGCATCGCCCACGTGACCTTGCAGCTCGAAGAGTCCGACGAGCACCCAACGCCTGGCCGCGGCCGGGAAGGAGAATAGCCATGTTCAAGGAGTTCCGGGATTTTGCGATGCGCGGCAACGTGGTCGACATGGCCGTCGGCATCGTCATCGGTGCGGCCTTCGGCAAGATCGTCTCCAGCGTGGTGGCCGACGTGATGATGCCGCCCATCGGCCTGCTGCTCGGCGGCGTGGACTTCAGCAACCTCTACGTGGTGTTGAAGGAAGGCGCCGGCAAGCCCGCTCCCTACCTCGCCCTGGCCGACGCCCAGGCGGCCGGCGCCGTGACGCTCAACTACGGCATGTTCGTCAACCAGATCGTCAGCTTCGTGATCGTGGCCTTCGCCCTGTTCATGGTGGTCAAGGGCATGAACAAGATGCAGCGCGAGGCTCCGGCGCCGGCGCCGGCTCCGACGACCAAGGACTGCCCCCAGTGCCTGATGCCCATCCCCCTGGCCGCCAAACGCTGCGGCCACTGCACGTCGCCGATCTAACAGGCGGCGGAAAAGAAACCCGGGACAGGTACAGGTTTCGGTGAAACCTGTACCTGTCCCGGGTTTCTTCCCGGATTTAACTCTGCGCCAGGCTGCGCTTGCGAGGAAGCGAGTGCTCCCAGTCGGCCAGCACGGCGCGCAGGGCGGCGATGAAGGCGAGGGGCTGGTCGAGGATGAGGTGGTGGTGGGCCTGGGGGATCTCGATCACCGGTGCGTTGCGGTCGAGCAGGTCGTACATGTACTGGCCGGTCTCGGGCGGCACGAGGTCGCTCAATTCGCCGCGCAGGATGGCCACGCGGCAGCGCGTGTCGGCCAGGTAGTCGCTCATGGGCTTGAGCGAAACGCGCTCGAAGACCACCGGGTCGAACTTCCACGCCCATCCGGTTCCCACCTGCTTCAGCGAGTGGCGGGCCACGTGCTCGACGATCCACGGATTGTCGCAGGGCTGGAAAGGGATGAGATGAAAGTGGGTGATCGCTTCCTCCAGGGTCGGGTACACCTTGGGATTTCGGAAAGCGCGGCCCTGCCTTCCTTCCTGGCTCTCGGGGTCGGGCCTTTGCACGGGAGAGTCCACGATCACCGCGCCCGCCATGCGGTCCCCGTAGAGGGAAGCGGCGACGATGGTGACGAGGCCGCCGAGGCTGTGACCCACGATGATGGGCGGGCCGCTGCGGTCGAGTTCCGCGTGCTCGGCTACGGCGATGGCCTCGAGGGCCCAGAGCTCGCGGGGGTAGAGCTGGCGGCGGTCGCTGTCGCCGTGGCCGCTCATGTCCAGGGCCGCCACGCAGTAGTCGCGGGCGAGCAGGGGAGCCAGGAAGCTCCACCAGCGCGAGTGGGCCGCGCCGCCGTGCACCAGCAGGAGGCCGGGTTTGCCGACCTCGCCCCAGCGCAGGTAGCGGATGGTGCAGCCTTCCACTTCGACGCTGCGCTCTTCGGGAGAGGCCGCGACCGCCTCCACGAACCACTTCGGCGCTTCGCTCCTCTTCGGCGCTTCGCTCATGGCGGCCTACTCCGCGGCCTGCAGGAAGCTCGCCAGCGCGCGGATCATCGGCTCCACGTCGGCGGTTCCCGCCATCTCGCGGCAGGAGTGCATGGACAGCATCGGGTTGCCGACGTCCACGGTGCGAAGGCCCACGCGCGCCGCGCTGATGGGACCGATGGTGGAACCGCAGCCGAGGTCGCTGCGCGTGACGAAGCGCTGCAGGGGCACGTCGGCGCGCCGGCACACGGACGCGAACAGCGCCGCCGTCTCCGCATCGCTCGCGTAGGACTGGCCGGCGTTCACTTTCAGCACTGGGCCGCCGCCGATCACCGGTCGGTGACCGGCCTCGTGGCGATCGGCGTGGTTGGGATGCACGGCGTGGGCCATGTCGGCCGACACCAGGATGGAGCGGGCCAGGGCTCGCGGCCTCGCCTCGGGATCGCCGCCGCTGGTCAGCATGGCCAGGCGGTCCACGACGTCGAGCAGGAAAGTCCCGCCCGCGCCGGTGGCGCTGCGGCTGCCCACCTCTTCGTGGTCGTGCAGGGCGACCACGCGCGTGAAGGGTGCTTCCGTCCTGCCGGCGGCCGCCAGGGCCGAGAGGGCCGCGTGCGAGCAAGCCAGGTTGTCGAGGCGCCCCGAGAAGATGAAGTCGCCCGCCGCGCCGCCGATGGCCGCTCCCTGCAGGTCGTAGAACATCAGGTCGAAGGCGAGGATGTCCTCCGCGTCGATGGCGTCCTCACCGGCGGCCTCGAGTTCCTCCACCAGCAGCGCGGCGAGTTCTGCCCCGCCCGCAAGGCCCGTGATCGGAGGCAGGTGCGTCTGCTCGTTCACCTTGAGGCCCTCGGTGCGCAGCTCGCGCTGCAGATGGATGGCCAGGCTCGGGATGCGCGCCACCGCGCGTCGCAGGTCCACCAGCACCGTCCTCGGCTCCTCGCCCGCGGCGACGCTGACGCGCCCGGCCACGGCGAGGTCGCGGTCGAGCCAGGTGTGCAGCAGAACGCCGCCGTAGGGCTCGACCGCAAGCTGGCGGTAGCCGTGGGCCTCGACGTCGGCGCGCGGCTTGAGGCGCAGACCCGGTGAATCGGTGTGGGCCCCGATCAGGTGGAAGCCGGCTTCGGCGACTTCCTCGGTGCCGAGTTCGAAGGCGACGAGGCTGCCGCCTCCACGCACCACGTAGGCGCGGTCGCCGGCCGCCAGTTCCCAGCCGTCTTCCTCGCGCAGGAGACGGTAGCCGGCGAGTTCCAGGCGCCGCGCCGCCTCGGCCACCGCGTGGTAGGGAGTCGGCGCAGCGTCGAGGAAGTCGAGGAGGTCTTCGGCATCGGTTCTTCGCGCGGTAGCGCGGCGGGCGCTGTCGTTGGTCATGTTCGGAACATAGCCGCCGCCGTGGCGGATGGCCAAGAGGAGGCTGCCGAGCTATGCAGCGACCTGAGGAAAGGCCGTGACCACTGTCCGTGTCCGCGAATTCCGGCCGGGAGACGTCCCGGCCGCTGCCGAGTTGCTCGCCGCCGCGCAGGCGCGGGTCCAAGCCGCCTGCCCGGGCGGGCTCCTGCTCGGTGAGCGCTTCCTCGGCGCCACCGCCTGCCGCCAGCTCCTCGAGCAACTCGTCGCTTCCCCCCGCGCTTCCGCCGTCGTCGCCGAAGAAAACGGACGGATGCTCGGCTACCTCGCCGGCGAGAGGCAACTCTTCGCTCCCGAGGACTTCGCCTCCATCTACGCCGAGCCGCGCTCGACCAACGTTCCCCTGCAGGGCCACGCGCTGGCCGCCGATGCCGACGCCGCCCTCGTTTACCAGGAGATGTACGCCGCCCTCGCTGCGCGCTGGGCCGCCGACGGTTTCTTCATCCACAACGTCGCCATGAGCGCCCTGGAGCCGGCGGCGATGGAAGCCTGGAACCTGCTCGGCTTCGGGCGCAAGTCGGTCTGCGCCGTGAGGCCCACCCGGCGCCTCGACGGCGACAGCCGCGGCGCGGCGGCCATCCGCATCGAGGAAGTCCGGGGGCGCGACGACGAGGCCCTGGAAACCTTTCATCGCCGGCTGATGGCCTTCCAGACCGCCGCGCCGATGTTCTGGCCCTACACCGGCGAGGCCGACGCCAAGGTGAGGGCGGTGCGCCGCGACGCTCTCCTGAGCGGCCAGGGTTTCGCCTACGTCGCGCACGACGACAAGGGAACGGCGCTCGGCTCCCTGCTCTTCGTGCCGGCTGTCTTCCTGTCGCCCCTGCTCGTCTGCGAGAAGATGATCTACCTCTGGGAGGGCTTTGTGGACGACGGCGATCGCGCCCGCGGGGTCGGCTCGACCCTGCTCGACCACGCGATGGCGAGCCTGGCCGAACGCGGCATCCAGTGGTGCGCCCTGCACTATGTCTCGGGCAATCCCCGCGGCGGACGTTTCTGGCCCTCGAAGGGCTTCGTTGCCGTCGAGGTGGTGGTGCATCGCCACGTGGACGAGAGGGTGGCGTGGGCAAGGGGGCCGGGCCGCTGAATCCCATGGTCGGCCAGAAGGCGACGGCTGCGGCCTCGATGTCGGCGGCCCGCGCCGCCGGCCGGCCCCTGCTGGCCAAGGTCCTGGCTCCCGCGTCGCTCGGCCGCCTGAGGCTGCGCAACCGTGTCATCAAGACAGCGACCTACGAAGGCATGACGCCCCACGGCGCGCCGTCGCCCGCCCTGCTTCGCCACCACGTCGAACTCGCCCGCGGCGGCGTCGGCATGACCACCGTCGCCTACTGCGCCGTCTCGCCGAATGGCCGCACCTTTGCCGAGCAGATGTGGATGCGGGAGGAGATCATCCCGGCCCTGTCCGAACTCACGGGCGCCGTGCACGCCGAAGGCGCTGCCGTGTCGCTGCAGCTCGGCCACTGCGGCTACTTCAGCCGCAACACCGAGCTGCCCGGGCGCCGCTCGCTCGGACCGTCGCGCCTGCTGAACGAGTACGGGCTGATGTCGGGAATCCCGTTTTCGCGCGAGATGAACGGCGACGATCTTGCCGCCACGGTGGAGGACTTCGCCGCCGCAACGGCCCGGGCCCGCCGCGCCGGCTTCGACGCCGTCGAAGTCCACCTCGGCCACGGCTACCTGCTGAGCCAGTTCCTCTCGCCCGCGACCAACCGCCGCAGGGACCGCTACGGCGGCAGCCTGGAGGGCCGTTTGCGCTTTCCCCTCGAAGTCGTCGCGGCCGTGCGCGCCGCCGCGGGTGACGGCTGCGCGGTGATCGTCAAGACCAACCTTCGCGACGGTTTTCGCGGAGGACTCGAGGTGGAGGAGGCCGTCGAAGTCTGCGCGGCCCTGGAGACCGCCGGGGTGGACGCCATCGAGCTCACGGGCGGCTTCACGAGCCGCACGCCCTTCTACCTTTTTCGCGGCAAGGCGCCGCTCCAGGAGATGATCGAGGTGGAGAAGAGCTTTCTCTACCGCATGGCGTTGCGGCTGTTCGGGCGCCACACCATCAAGGACTATCCTTTCGAGGAACTGTACTTCCTGCCCCTGGCCCGGCGCGTGCGGCAAAGGGTGCGGGTGCCGCTGATCCTGCTCGGGGGCTGCCTGTCGGCCGCCGCCCTGGAAACGGCGATGGCCGAGGGCTTCGACTTCGTCGCGATGGGAAGGGCCCTGATCGCCGACCCCGACCTGGTGGCGCGATTCGCGGCGGGCAGCGCGGAACGCTCGCGCTGCAACTCCTGCAACAAGTGCGTGGCCGAAATGGACCGGGGCGGGGTGCGATGCGTGCTGGAGTGAGGTGCGTGCTGCGCTGCGTCGCGCCACGCGGCGTACCGCGATTTGCGCCTTCCCCACAATTGTTCTGACGGCGCGCCTCGTGATACTCGGCCCCGGGGTTTCGGGGGGATGGTCGCGATGCAGTTTCGTCTTGGGCGCCGGTCGCCCGTTGCGTTCGCTCTGGCCGCGCTGGTCGCTTTCGGCGGCGGGTCGCCTGCCTTCGCCCACGAGGTTCCGGAGGTCGAGGGGGAAGAGCCCGCCGAACATCCGGTGTACCTGCC
>JBHEPB010000223.1:0-27409 GCA_046260515.1 Binatia bacterium | reverse complement strand
CGAGCACCTGTTCGTGGTTCTCTGCGGTCAGGTGCCGGGCCAGCAGATGGATCGCACCGAGATGCAGCTCGCCGCGGGCGACCATCTCCAGGACCACAGGAAAGCGGCGCGCCGTGCGCGCAGCCCAGAGTCGCTTGGCAGTCACCTGCTCCGACATGTGAAAGCGCTCCATGCAGAAGATGAACATGGAGGAGCAGGCATGCCTGGCCCAGAGCTTGCGCTCGTCGATCTCGGCGATCGCGACGAGCAACTCGCTTGTCGTATGCCGGTCGCGAACGACGAGGCCCGCGAAGTGATCGAGCAGTTCCTGTTCGGAGAGCTTTGCGACGGATTCGAAGAGTGTCGTCATGAAGACGCTTGTACCACGGGTTTTTTCTGCGTCGTTGGCGGCGACGTTAGCGCCGTCGCAGGACATCGCCTCCCGAAGCCACGCGCGGGATCTGACGGGCGCTGCGCGTGAATTGGGCGAGAAAAACGATCGACGGCTCTTCGGCCCGCTACGGGCGGCCGGAGGAGGCGAAGAATCGCGTCAAGAGAAATCGACCTCGCGACAACGCTTCCATTACAGAGATGTAATAGCGGCCGCTGTCCGCGCGCGGGTCCCGCGCAACATTCCCCGGGGAATGCTCGTGAAGCTGTCACCTGCGTGCCGGAGCCGTGAGCTTGACCCGGTTTCGTGGACACCGACCGGCTTTCGCGCGCGGGTTCCGCCCGGCATTCCCCGGGGAATGTTGGTGCAGCAAGTCACCCGCGTGCCGGAGCCGAGGCCGCCACTCCCGACCTTACCTCCCGACCTTACCCAGGGTGATGCTGCGGCCGACCTGACCGACAGAGAATCCTCGAGAAGCCAGGGGTGGCTACCCACACGAATCCGAGAAGCCCCTTGAGAGAAGCCCCTTGAGAGAAGCCGAGAGAGGCGGGACGGCGCGCCCGTTCGGCGCGCCGTCCCCGAGCCCCTGCTGCTACGGCGCGGAGGCGCTGAAGACGAGGCCGTCGGCCGTCTTCACGGTCGGGAGAGCCATCCCGAAGCAGTCACCGTCGCTGTTCACGAGCTGGGCGGTGGCCGAAGTGGCCCCGCTCAGCAGCGCGGCGATGCCGGTGGGAAGCGTGGCCTCCTTGTTCTTGCCGAGCACTTTCACCTTGCCCTTGCCGGCGTCGCCGCCGGCAAGCTGGATCTTGCTGATGCCGTCGGCCGACAGCAGCTTGTCCTTGTAGGCGAAGCCGGTGGTCTTGAAGTTGGACCAGCAGGGATCGCCGTCGCAGGTGTCGCCGCCGCGCGAGACTTCGTAGGAGCCCACGAGGGTGGCGGCCTGGTTGTAGATGCACAGGGCGTAGCTGGTGTCGCTGGCAACGGGCGCTCCGAAGTCGGCCTGGACGACGGCGGGCACCAGCTTGATGAGCTGGAACTTCAGCTTCTCCTTGCCGGCGGCCTTCTCGCTGACGATGAGCTTGGCCTTCTCCGCGTCGGTGCAGGCGACCGCCGGCGAGACGTCGCAGGTAACGGGCAGCGTGGTCGTGGTGGTGGATGTCGTCGACGTGGTGGTGGTCGGCAGCGGGCAGTTGGGGTCGTTCGGGTAGTCGGCAAAACCGTTGCCGTCGTTGTCGAGGCCCACGAAGTCCTCGGAGTGGTTGGGCGGATCGTCGTAACTGAGGTCTTCCTGGGTGCTGTCGCAGGCGTTCCTCAGCTTGCTGATCTTCATGGCGTAGTAGGGGGGATTGACCGTCTCGTCGAGGACGACCATGGGGCCGGTGCCGTGGCAGCCCTGGCACACGAGCACCCCGGCGTCCTGGTGCACCTGGCGCAAGCCCCATCCGCTGGCCTTGGGCAGGCCGGTGTAGGGCGCGGTGCTCGCGACTTCGCCGTAGTCCTGGCCGTGGCAGCCCGCGCAGCCGAAACCGCCGCCGTTGTCATCGTTGCTGCCCATGGTCGCGACGGGGGTGGTTGACGCGCCGTCGGGATGGCAGACATTGCAGCGTGTGGCGAATTGCGGGGCCAGGGGCGAAAGCTGGATGTCGAGGTTGATCAGGTGCTGGCTGTGCAGGGAGCCGGGCCCCGGGAAGTCGGGGTGGCAGGTGGCGCAGGAATCCAAGCCCATGACCGTAGGGTCGTCGTAAGAAGGATAGGCCTGCGCGCTGCCCGCACCGATCGCCATGCTGATGAACGCGGTGGCAGCAACTCGCGCCAGCCCCGAGATTTTGTTGAATCCTTGCATCCGTTTGGTCTCCTTTGGTCGGGTCAGGGCTGCTGCAGTTCCTTCAGTTTGCGCACCGCTTCAGCGTTGGCGGCGTCCATCTTCAGCGACTCCTCGAACTGCCGGGTCGCTTCCTCGAGGCGACCGAGCTTCATCAGCACCGTGCCAACGGCATTCGAGCGGGCCGCCGTGGGCTCGCGTTCCAGGGCCCGGCGGTACAGGGGCTCGGCCTCGGCGTAGGTGCCCTGGCGGGCCAGGGCATCGGCCAGGTTGTCGCCGGCCGGCACGAAGGTCGGGTCCGCCTGCACGGCCTGGCGGTAGGCCTCCACGGCCTCGTCGTTGCGACGCTGGCGGGCAAGGGAATAGCCCAGGCCGTTCCAGGTCTGGGCGTTCGGCTTGATGGCCAGCGCCTCGCGGTAATATTTCTCGGCCCGAGCGTACTCGCTGGCCCGCACGGAGTCGACGCCCAAATTGAAGAGGGCCGAGGCGCAGCGGGGGTCCAGGGCCAGGGCCTTCTCGTAGTGCTCGCGGGCTTCCTTGTGGCGCTCCAGGCGCGCCAGGATGAAGCCGAGGTCGCTCAGGATTTCGGCCTTGGGCTCCAGCTCCGCCGACTGTCCGTAATGTTTGGCGGCCTTCTCCAGGCTTCCCAGTTCCACCAGCGCCAGCGCCAGGTTGTTGTGGGACTTGACGTGCTTGGGATCGAGGGCGACGGCCTTCTCGTACTCGGCCACGGCTTCCCCGGTGCGGCCGTCCTGGAAGAGGGTCCAGCCCAGCGCGTTGCGCAGCTCGGCGCTGTCCGGGTTGAGCTCGAGGCCGCGGCGGAAGGAGCGCTCGGCGCCCTTGTGGTCGCCCGTGTTCTCGTTGGCCATGCCGGCGCGCAGGAAGGAGTAGGCGTCGAGGAACTCCTCCTTGATCCCGGTGATGGCGTCCCCCGGCAGGCGCACGAACTCGGGGATGTTGGCCGCGCGGTCGGGCGAGGTGAAGCGCTCCAGCAGCACCGGCGGGCTGTCGTTGCCCTCGTCGTCGATGTGCGTGAGGAAGAGCTGGGTGTAGGCCGTGTTCACCTTGGACGAGAACACCAGCCAGCGGCTGTTGGACGACCAGCTGTGCCAGGAGTTCATGCGCGCGGTGTTGTAGCGAAGGCGCCGTGCCTTGCCGCCGGCCGCAGGAATGATCCACAGGTCGCTGTCGGGCTGCAGCAGCATGTAGGAGTCGGACTGCGTGTACACGATCCACTTGCCGTCCGGCGAGTACTTGGCGAAGTAGTTGCTGCGCCCGTTGCCCGACGCTCCCTCCACGGGCACCGCCTTGCCGCCTTTCCCGTCGTTGAAGGGAATGCGGTAGAGGTCGTAGCGGAAGGGCTTGCGGTCGCGCGTGAACTCGGGGACGTCCTTCTCGTCGATCAGCGCGGCGTTCTGCTGCTCCAGGTGCTCGGGCTTGTAGACCCCGGCGCGCGCGAAAATGATTTCCTTGCCGTCCGGGCTCCACACGGCATTGCTCTGCACGTACTTCGGATCGTCGGCGCCGGGCAGCTCGGTGAAGGTCTTCTTCTCGCGGTCGTACACCACCAGGATGCCCTTGATGGGGAAGAAGAGCTGCGAGAACCAGATGTCGGGCGTGGCCACGAACACCGAGCGGTCCTTCACCGTGCTCACCACGTAGCGGCCGGTCGGCGACACTCGCGACAGCAGCCCGAAGGTGAGCTCGCCGTCCTCCTTGCGGAAGTCGGCCCAGGTGATGATCTTCTCGTCGTTCAGCACCATGTTCTTCGCCGTCTCGATCACGGCGTAGGCGCCCTTGTCGTTGCCGTAGTCCACGTCCAGGCCGAGCACCGAGCCGTTGTCGGCAAAGGAGTGGCAGTTGCCGCAGACCGGCAGGTTCTGCAGCACGATGGGCGGGCCCTCGGGCGAGTCGATGGTGCCGAAGCGCCAGCGGATGCGCGACGGGTCCTGCACGGCGGTGAGGAAGGGCAGGGGCACCTCCCGGTAGAACAGCGAATCGCCGACGGGGTCCTTCGAGGTGCGGATCTTGACCGCGGCCGCGCCGGGGCCGCCTTCGCGGGCAACGGTCACCTCGGCGTCTCGCTCGTTCGAACGCTGTTTGATCGTTTTCCAGTCGTCTTCGGAGGGACGCCAGCGGCGCGAGTCGGCCGTGAAGCGGAGCTCGGCGTCGCCCTCGGTGCGCACCGTGATCGACCAGGTCTTCGTGTCGCCGCCGCCGCCTTGCCACGTAAAAGTGGGCGCGACGATCTCCGGCGGGAAGAGGGTGCCCTCCTGGGGATAGGTGATTGCGATCGGGCCGTCGGTGACTTCGGCGGCGGGCTCCGGCGCGGCGGCCGCCTCCGCTTCTGCGGGCGAAGGCGGAAGGCCG
Organism: Binatia bacterium; assembly: GCA_046260515.1. Classification (GTDB taxonomy): domain Bacteria; phylum Desulfobacterota; class Binatia; order UBA1149; family CAITLU01; genus DATNBU01. The sequence goes on along the minus strand of JBHEPB010000223.1, from coordinate 22,847 downwards.
GCGCGCAGGGTGGCCGCTGTTCCGAGCTCGGTGGGGAAGGTGGAGCGCTTGCTGAGGGCGGTGGCTGCGAATCCGGCCGCGGAGCCGGAGGGCGGTGCGGCGGCGGGGGCGGCTTCGGTCGCCGGGGTTGGGGGGACCGGCGCAGCAGGCTTCGAATCGGCGACAGGGGCAGCGGGCGCAGCGTCGCCCGTGTTGCCGGCGTCGACGCCCTTCGTCTCGGCATTGCCACCCGTCGTCTCGGCATTGCCACATGCGGCGAGCAGGGCGGCGACACCCAGCATCGCGGCCAGGGTTCCGTTGCGCAGCGCTGTCGTCTTCGGGAATCGCATGATGGTCAGCGTGCTCCGGCCGTGAGGGGCAGGACGGCCACGGCTTCGGTCTCGCACAGCAGCTCGGGGCGGCACAGCGGCGCCTCGACCACGGCGAGAGGGAACCCGCCGAAGCCGCGAGCCGCGAGCAGACGCGCGACAAGCGGCGCGTCGCCGGCGCGCTTCACGTAGGTGACGGCCGAGACCAGGTCGGCAAAGCCGGCGCCCTGTTCCTCGAGCAGGGTCTCGATGTTGTGCAGCATGCGCTCCACCTGGGCGGCCAGGTCGCCGTCGTGCACGCTGAGGCCGCGCTCGTCGATGCTGGCGGTGCCCGACACGAGGAGGCTCACCTTGTTGTCGTCCACCAGCCTCAGGCCGCGCGAGAAGTCGGCGCCGTAGGTCCAGGCTTCGTTGAGGGCCGGGGTGGACATGAGCGGCACGTCCAGGGGCCGGGCCGACTTCACCGCGAACAGGCTAAGGGAGAAGTCGTGGTCGGCGGCGAAGGGAATGCCCTGCACGCCGGTGCTGGCCGGCCGGCGCTCGATGCCGCGGGCGGCGAAGAAATCACGGCGCGCCTGGTTGAGGGCCGCGTAGTCGCGGTCGATGTCGCGGAGATGGATCCACGTTCGCAACACGTCGCCGAAGTCCATGCCGGCGGCCGCCAGCAGTTTCTCGGCCTCCACGAACATGTCGAAGGCCTCGGCCACCGCGTCGCCACCGCGGCCGAAGACGTTGCCCGCGTGGAGCTGGGTCTGGGAGCCGAGGCGCACGAGGCGGCCTCGAAAGCCGGCGGCGCAGGCTGGGCAGGTGCAGGAGGCCGCCGCATGGACGGCGGGCAGAAAGGTTGCGCCCGGGCCGCGGGGCAGAAGGGCGACGGCGGCTACTTCGAGGCAAGCTCCGTCGCCCTCGAGGGGGGCCTGGCCGATGAAGGTGGAGGCGGGGCCGTCCGGCTGGAAGCCGGCGCTCCCGAAGGCGCGGGCGCGTTCAGCCGCCACAGCGTGGTAGTCGGACGCCAGGGGCCTCAGGAAGACGTTCTCGATGACGAGACTCTCGGGGCCGGCGCCCTGGGCCTTCAGGACGGCGACCAGGCTGCCGTAGGCCGAGGCGGCCTGGGCCGCGACGCCCGCTGCCGGGTCGGAGGGACGCGCGAGCAGGTGCAGTTCGTCGACGACCGCTCCGGCGATGCGGCGTGCGGTGACGCCGCGGCGGGCATCGACGGGAAGCTGGGAGGTAGAGGCGGATTGCACGGCGAAATGGGCTCGTCCGGAAGAAGGGATGCAGAGGGATCGGTGGGAAGCTTCCCCCGTCAAAGAGAGAAGCCCCCGGTCGCAGCGTTCGCGGCGACCGGGGGCTTCGTGGCTCAAGGCCGTCAGGCCACCGGTCCTAGCACTTGGCCCGGATGATCAACGGGCTGCCGGACTGGTTCACCGAGCCGAGGCCGGCTTGCGTGAACGTCGACGGCGTAGTGGCGCAGACCGTGTTCGGCGAATACGGCGGGCTCGGGTTCGGATCGAAGATGTCCGTCAGGATGTACGTGAGGTCGGCCGCGTAATCCGCGAGCGGGTGCATCGGGTCCGGCGCCGTGCCGTTGTCGATCAGCTCGTTCTTCGCAATCTTGTTCAACTCGGGGAAGCCTTCCACGATCGCCGGGATCATGCCGCAGTCGCTGGCCGAGCCGGCGACGGCGGCGCAGTAATCGACAAGAGCGACACCGTAGAAATCGTTGCCCTCGATGAGGTTGCTCTCGATCAGGATCCGGTCCACGCCGAGCACCAGTACGCCGCCGCCCGGGGGCAGCTGGCCCGCCAGCGAAGAGGGAGGAGCGGAGTTCGGACGGTTGTTGCCGTAAATGTGGTTCTTCTTGAGCTCCCAGCCGACAGCGAATTCCAGGCCCTCGGGAGCGTCCATGCCGGCTCCGTTCGGGTGGTAGAAGCCGGCGCCCACCGTGTTGTTGTAAACGGTGTTCTTCGACATCTCGACGTTCTTCGAGATGGTGACCTCGAGGCCCGTCACCGAGTCGTAGAGCTCGTTCTTGAGCACGCGCACTTCCTCGGAACCTTCCACCCACAGGGCGCTGTCGTCGGAGCCGTACGACACGTTCTTCTTCACCTGGCCGTTGGCCGACAGGGTGGGCCAGATGCCGTTTTCCAGGTTGTCGATGGACGTGTTGCTGTCGATCTTGAAGTTGTTCACGTAGCGCAGCCAGATCCCGTTCTTGGGGAAGCCCTGCACGGTGAAACCCTTGATCTGGATGCCGTCCACGAACGCCATCTCCGTGCCTTCGACGAGGATGCCGTGCAGCTGGCCCGGACCCGGAACGATGGTCACCTGCTTCGCAGGGTCATCCTTCTTGCTCTTCGCCTTCAGCTTCAGGGACTTGTTGATGGTGACGGCGGCGGGGTTGCCGTTGTCGTCTTCGTAGGTGCCCGGATAGACGATGACGGTGTCACCGGGTGCGGCGGCGTCCACGGCGGCCTGGATCGACGTATAAGCCTGGCCCGTGCCGACCTTGAAACTTGCGGCGGATGCGGTCGTGGCCGACAGGGCGATAGCCGAGCCGATCACGACTGCAGGGATGGTCCAAAGTGCCTGCTTCATGAATCTCCTCCGGGTGCGCCTCTTCGAGGCGTCCTCCCCATGTTCCGAATGTTCCGACGGGAAAAAGTCCCCCGACTTATGCGCTCTATGACACAGCACCCACCGCCAGACAATGCGGTCGAAAGTGCCGCTCTCTACTTTTGTCGCTTCCTGGCACCGTCCGAGTCAAGGAACTTTTCGATGACGCGAGGCGGCATCGAGCAGGTTCGAAAACTCCTTCGGTACGGCGTGGAGACTAGCGGCTCGTCCATTTAGTGACAAGTGGACACTAAATGGTCTGTGCTCTACGACGGCCGGGCCGGTCTCAAGGCGCAGGCGCTGCCACGGGCGGCGGCGGCGGGGCGACGTCGAGGAACTGCACCTGGGCGCGGACGGCCTCGCCGACGAGGCGGTCGGCGACGAGGTCTTCGAGCAAGGCCTTGCCCAGTTCCACGCGGAAGGCCTCGGGCGTGGAAGGCGACGTCGGATCCGCCGCCGGCGCTTCTCCTCCGCCGAACTCCTGGACGTCGAAAAGCAAGACCAGTTCCAGCCCCGAGGGCTCGATCTTAAAGGAAACCATCTCGTCGAGGACGGGCAGGGCGACGTCCTTCCAGGCGCTCTCCCGGCGCGACTCGCCCGTGGTGGTCTTCGCGTCGAAGTAGAGCCCCGTCGTGACGACGATCCCGAGAAAGCCGGGCCCCGCCGTGGCGGACTCTCCCGCCACGCGGACCTCGGTAGGGCCGACGGAGCCCGCCCCCATGCTTCGCACCAGCAGCTTGGCCTGGAGCACCACGCTGTCGGGACCGGACTCGTTGGCCAGCCTTTTGAGCTCGCCGGTCACGGCGTCCAGGTGGGCCTGCTGCTCGGGCGTGCGCCCCGGCTTCTTGTCGTCGCCGGTGGTGGCGGTGGGCCAGCCTCCGGCGGCGTGGGGGGGCAGGCTCTGGCCGGGAGCGGGGATGGGCGGATCCGTAGCCCCGGCGATCCCGGACACAGCGAGCACGAGGAGGAAAACGGGCAGGGCGAGGCGGAAGGCGGGAAGCGACATCATGAGGCCGGTGATGCTGCCAAAGGGGAGATCCGCTTTCCATCCCGAGTTCGTAGGCGCTGGTTCGTATTGAGGCCGGGGCGCAGCCACTATGGCCGTCCCGATGAAGTTCCAGCCCACCAGGCTCCCGTACTTCGTGCATCGTTGCCTGCGCGAGACCAGCAGGGTTCTCGATGCCGCCGGCGTGAACGCGCAGCCGGTGGTCGTCGCGGTGTCGGGAGGCGGCGACTCGATGGCCTTGCTCGAGATCGTCGCCCTGCTCGCGCCCAGGTTGGGCCTCGACGTTCACGTGGCCTGCATCGACCACAATCAGAGGCCCGAGGCGGCCGCCGAAGTGGAACTGGTAAGGGCAGCGGCCCGCCGCCTCGGCGCGACGTTTCATCCGAGGCGCGTGGATCCCGGCGGTTCCGACGAGGACTCGCTGCGCCGCGCCCGGCACGCGGCCCTCGAGGAAATCCGCCTCGCCGCGGGCGCCCGCTTCATCCTCCTCGGCCACACGAGCGACGACCAGATCGAGACCATGGTCTTTCGGTTCCTGCGCGGAGCCGGTCCCGGAGGCCTGTCGGGGATGCGCCAAGCCCGGCCTCCGCTGCTGAGACCGCTGCTCGGCGTTCCGCGCGCCGAACTGCGCCGCGTCCTCGAAGCCAGGGGCGTGGCCTGGGCCGAGGATCCCGGCAACGAGTCGGACCGCTACGCACGGGGCCGCCTTCGTTCCCGCCTGCTTCCGGCCATCGAGGCGGCATTCGGCCAGGGTGCCCTGCGCCACCTCCTCGACCTGGCGCCGCGCTGGCGCGACGACGAGGACTTCCTGGAGATGGAGACCACCCGCCTGCTGGCCTACGCGGTGCGAGGCGGGCGCGGGCAAGAGGTCGGCCAGAGCATCGAGAAGCAAAGCGGGCGCTGGATTGATGCCGGGGCCCTGCTCGAGGCGCATCCGGCCCTGAGGTCCCGCGCCATCCGGCGCTGGATGAGCGAATCCAGCGGCCAAATGGTCGGCAGCCGCGAGGTGGCCGCCGTGGAGCGCTGGCTCGCCAGCAGCGGCGGAAGCGGAAGCCTGGACGTGGCCGGAGCGACACTGGTCGGGGTGGAAGGACGCGTGACGCTGGAGAAAGCCGTGTTGCCGCCTTCCCAAGCCCGTGTTAGGTTCCCGCGCAACTGATATTTTTCGCAAGAAAATCCGCAATGTTGCCCAGCTTTTTCGCCTTGGTGGAAAAGCCGGCGAAGCGGAGCAAAGGGTAGGCCGGCAAGCGATCCCCATGAACCAGCTTTCGAGAAACCTCGCCCTGTGGCTCGTCCTCGGCCTGATGGTCGTCCTGCTCTTCAACATGTTCCAGGCCCAGCAGGTCCGGGACCAGGAGCTGAGCTACAGCGAATTCATCAAGAAGGTGGAGGAGGGCCGCGTCGATTCCGTGGTGATGCAGGGCGACACCCTGCGCGGCCGCCTCGAGGGCAGCACGGATTTCCGCACCTACGCCCCTCCGGGCCACGACGTGACCGCGCACATCATCGAGAAGGGCGTTCCCTTCTCCGTCCGCCCCGAGACCGAAGACCCCTGGTACATCGAGATGATGGTGCAGTGGTTCCCCATGCTGCTGCTGGTCGGCGTGTGGATCTTCTTCATGCGCCAGATGCAGGTGGGCGGCGGCAAGGCGATGTCCTTCGGCAAGAGCAAGGCCAAGCTGCTGAGCGAACACGCCAACAAGGTCACCTTCAGCGACGTGGCCGGCATCGACGAGGCCAAGGACGAGCTGGAAGAGATCATCGCCTTCCTGCGCGATCCCAAGAAGTTCACCCGCCTCGGCGGCCGCATTCCCAAGGGCGTGCTGCTGGTGGGCGCCCCGGGCACCGGCAAGACCCTGCTGGCGCGCGCGGTGGCCGGCGAGGCCGGCGTTCCCTTCTTCTCCATTTCGGGCTCCGACTTCGTCGAGATGTTCGTCGGCGTCGGCGCCTCGCGCGTGCGCGACCTCTTCGTGCAGGGCAAGAAGAACGCGCCCTGCATCATCTTCATCGACGAGATCGACGCCGTGGGGCGTCACCGCGGCGCGGGCCTCGGCGGCGGCCACGACGAGCGCGAGCAGACCCTGAACCAACTCCTCGTAGAGATGGACGGCTTCGAGTCCAACGAGGGCGTCATCCTGATGGCGGCCTCCAACCGCCCCGACGTGCTCGACCCGGCCCTGCTGCGCCCCGGCCGCTTCGACCGCCGCGTGGTGGTGCCGCGTCCCGACGTGCGCGGCCGTACCGGCATCCTCAAGGTCCACACCCGCAAGGTGCCCCTGGCCGCCGACGTGATGCTGGAGAAAGTGGCCAAGGGCACCCCCGGCTTCTCGGGCGCCGACCTGGAGAACCTGGTCAACGAGGCGGCCTTGATGGCCGCCCGCGAGGGGCGCGACACCGTCACCCAGAGCAACTTCGAATCGGCCAAGGACAAGGTGCTGATGGGCAGCGAGCGCCGCAGCCTGGTGCTCTCCGAGGAAGAGAAGCGGAACACGGCCTACCACGAGTCGGGCCACGCCCTGGTGGCGCGCATGCTCCCGGGCACCGACCCGGTGCACAAGGTCACCATCATCCCGCGCGGCATGGCCCTCGGCGTCACCCAGCAGCTGCCCGAGGAGGACCGCCACTCCTACAACCGCACCTACCTGCTGAACACACTGGCCATCCTCTACGGCGGCCGCGTCGCCGAGGAACTGGTGCTGAAGGAAATCACGACCGGCGCCGGCAACGACATCGAACGCGCCACCCAGCTGGCGATGAAGATGATCTGCGAGTGGGGCATGAGCGAGTCGCTCGGTCCGGTCACGCTCAAGCGCCCGAGCGACGAGCCCTTCCTCGGCCTCGACCTCCACCACCAGCGCGAGTACTCCGAGGACACCGCGCGCCTGGTGGACATCGAGGTGAAGAGCCTGCTGACCAACGCTTACCGCCGCGCCGAGGCCATCCTCACCGCCAACATCGAGGCCCTGCACCGCATGGCCGCGGCCCTGCTCGAGCGCGAGACCCTCGACGGTCCCGAGCTCGACGAGATCCTGGCCGGCACCGGCGCGGCCCTGCCGGCCGGCGTCTGAGGAGCAGCGGGCTCTCGCGGCCGGCGGCCACCACGATGGCAAGCAAAGCAGAGGGCAGGGCCGCGAAGCCCGCCGTCCGGCGCCTCTTCGGCACCGACGGCATCCGCGGCGTGGCCAACGAGGAGCCGATGACGCCCGAGATCGTGCTGCGCCTGGGGCGCGCGGTCGGCCACCACTTCCAGACTTCCGGGCAGCGCCGCCACAAGATCGTCATCGGCAAGGACACGCGCCTGTCCGGCTACATGTTCGAGACCGCGCTAGCCGCCGGCATCACGTCGATGGGCGTGGACGTGCTGCTGGTGGGACCCATGCCGACGCCCGGCATCGCCTTCCTGGCGCGCAGCCTGCGCGCCGACGCCGGCGTGGCGATCTCGGCCTCGCACAATCCCTACCACGACAACGGCATCAAGTTCTTCGGGCCGGACGGCTTCAAGCTGGCCGACGCGGCCGAAGCGGACATCGAGGCGCTGATGGCCGGCGATGCGCTGGACGCGATCCGTCCCACCGGGCGCGGCATCGGCAAGGCCTTCCGCATCGACGACGCCGACGGCCGCTACAACGTCTTCCTCAAGAACGTGCTGCCCCGCGACATGACCCTGGAAGGGCTGCGCATCGTCATCGACTGCGCCCACGGCGCCGCCTACCGCATCGCGCCCACGGTGCTCTCCGAGCTCGGCGCCGACGTGGTCGCCATCGGCGTGTCGCCCGACGGCCACAACATCAACGACGGCTGCGGCGCCATGCACGTGGCCGGACTGTGCGAGCGCGTGAAGGCCGAGAAGGCCGACATCGGCATCGCGCTGGACGGCGACGCCGACCGCTGCATCCTCGTGGACGAGAAGGGCGAGGAGGTGGACGGCGACCACGTGCTGGCCATCCTCGGCCTGGCCATGAAGGAGAGGGGAGCGCTGGCGGGCGCCACCGTGGTGGCCACCGTGATGTCCAACTTCGGGCTGGAAGTGGCGCTGCGCGAGGGCGGCATCGCCCTGGAGCGCACTCCCGTCGGCGACCGCTACGTGGTCGAGAAGATGGTCGAGGGCGGCTTCACCCTGGGCGGCGAGAAGTCCGGCCACATCATCTGCCTGGACCACGCCACCACCGGCGACGGCATGGTCACCGCCCTGTCGGTGCTGGCCTGCATGAAGGCGACCGGCCGCAGCCTGTCGGAGGGCCGCGCCCTGCTGCGCAGCTATCCCCAGCGCCTCGTCAGCCTGCGCGTGCGCGAGCGGCGCGCCCTGGAGTCCATCCCCTCGGTGGTCGGCGCCATCGCCGAAGCCGAAGGCGCCCTCGGCGGCCGCGGCCGCGTGGTGGTGCGCTTCTCGGGCACCGAGCCGCTGGCGCGCGTGATGGTCGAGGGCGAGGAAGAAGGCGCCGTCGAGCGCCACGCCGGCAGCATCGCCGCGGCCATCCGGGCCGCGCTCGGCTAGGCCGTGGCCGCCTCGCGTCCCGGCCACGCCGCTCCCATCCGTCTCGGCGTCAACATCGACCACGTCGCGACCATCCGACAGGCCCGTGGCGTCACTTACCCGGATCCCGTCGAGGCGGCGCTGGCCGCCGAAAAGGGAGGGGCCGGCGGCATCACCGTCCACCTTCGCGAGGACCGTCGCCACATCCAGGATCACGACGTGCGCCGCCTTCTCGGCGTGGTCGCCACCAAGGTGAACCTGGAGATGGCCGCCACCGAAGCGATGACGGCCTTCGCCTGCGAAGTCCGTCCCGCTGACGTGTGCATCGTGCCGGAGAAGCGCGAGGAGCTGACCACGGAGGGGGGGCTCGCGGTAGCAGGGCGCGAGGCCACGCTGGCGCCCCTCGTTCGCCGCCTTCGCGACGCCGGCATCGTCGTCAGCCTCTTCATCGATCCCGATCCCCGCGAGATCGACGCCTCGGTGGCCGTGGGTGCCACGGTCGTCGAGCTTCACACGGGCTCCTACGCCAACGCCGCCGAGCCCGCCGACGTCGCCCGGGAGCTGGAGGCCCTGCGCCTCGGCGCCGCCCACGCCGCCGCCGCCGGCCTCCACGTGAACGGCGGGCACGGGCTCACCCTGGCCAACGTCGGACCCATCGCGGCCCTGCCGGAGATGGAAGAACTCAACATCGGCCATTCGATCGTGGCCCGCGCGGTCTTCGTCGGAATCGAGGAAGCCACCCGCGAGATGCTCGTGGCCTGCCGCCGGGCCCGCGGCAGAAAGGAACCAGAATGAACCTCCACGGCGCCGCCGCCTCCGTCCTCGACCGCGAGTCCATGCGCCGCTTGGACGAGCTGACCATCGCCGCCGGCACCGCTTCCCTCGACCTGATGGAGACGGCCGGCGAGGCCATTGCCGACGGCCTGGCCGACTCCGCTCTCCACGGCGTTCCTCTGCTGCTGGCTCCGCGCCTGCTGGTGGTGGCCGGCAGCGGCAACAACGGCGGCGACGGTTTCGTGGTGGCCCGCCTGCTGGCGGCCCGCGGCTGGGAATGCACCGTCGGCCTGGCCGCCGGGCCTCCGCGCGAGGGCGGCGACGCCGCGGCCAACCTGGCCGCGTGGGAGGATGCCGGCGGCGAAGTCTTCGACCGGGCCCGGACCATGGAGGCCCTGCGCAGCGGCGGGGCCGGCTTCGACCTCGGCCTCGACGCCGTCTTCGGCACCGGCCTGGCCAGACCCGTCGAAGGCCCCGATGCCGAACTCATCCACTGCCTCAACCGCAGCGGCTTACCCTTCGTCGCTGCTGATATTCCTTCCGGGCTCTGCGCCGACACCGGCGTCCCGCTGGGGGTGGCAGTGCGCTGCCGGGCCACCGTGACGATCGGGGCCGCCAAGCCCGGCCTCTTCCTCGACGACGGCCCCGATCATGCCGGACGGGTTCGTGTTGCTGACATCGGCCTTCTGGACCCCGCCGAGTCCGGCCTCAGCCGGCAGGGCGTGGTGCTGGACCCCGCCACCACCGCCGGCGCCATGCCCCGTCTTTCGTCGCTGGCCCACAAGGGCAGTCGCGGCCACGTGCTGATCGTGGCGGGAAGCCGGGGCAAGACCGGCGCGGCCCTGCTGGCGGCACGCGGAGCCTTGCGCGCCGGCGCCGGCCTCGTCACCGTGGCCGGGGTTCCCGAAGTGCAGGCGGCCGTCGCGGTCGCGCTGCCCGAGGCCATGACCCTCGGTCTGGCCGCCAACGGCGACGGCAGCCTTACCAGGGACGCGGCCCAGGTCCTGGTGGCAGCAGCCCGCGGCGTCGATTGCGTCGTCTTCGGCCCTGGCGTCGGCACGGGGGCGGGCGCGGACGCGGCCCTGGCCCTGCTCGTGGCCGAACCCGTCGCGCTGGTCCTCGACGCCGACGGCCTCAACCTCGTGTCCGCCTGGGGCCAGGACCGGCGCAGCGCCCTCTTCGACGCCCGCAGCGACAGCGGAGCGCCGCGGGCCATCCTGACGCCCCACCCGGGCGAGATGGGAAGACTGGTGGAGAGGACCAGCGCTCACGTTCAACTGTCGCGCAAGGTTTTGGCCGACAACCTCGCCCGGGAACTGGGAGCAGTGGTGGTGCTCAAGGGCGCAGCCACGGTCATTTCCGACGGCTCGGTCACGGCCTTCAACCTGTCGGGCAACGCGGGCATGGCCTGCGCCGGGATGGGCGACGTGCTGGCCGGCGTGTGCGGGGCCCTCGCGGCCCGCGGCCTCGATCCCCTGGCAGCGGCGGCCCTGGCCGTCTTCGTCCACGGCGAGGCCGGGGACCTGCTGGCCGAGGAGATCGGAGGACCGGGCTTCCTGGCCGGGGAGTTGGCCGACACCTTGCCCGTCGTCCTGGCCTCGCGGCTGCCCCTATGACGAGGGCCCCCAGCACGACGCCGGCGATGAGCGCTGACCCCGACGCGGCGGTGGAGGTCCGGACCACGAGCGAGGAGGAGACGGAAGCCCTGGGCGCCCGCCTGGCCGAAACCCTGCCGCGCGGCACCACGATCGCCCTGACGGGTCCCCTCGGGGCCGGCAAGACGGTCTTCGCCCGGGGGGTGGCCACGGGGCTCGGCATCGACCCCCGCGACGTCACCAGCCCAACCTTCGTTTACCTCGTGGACTACCCGGAGGGACGCATTCCCTTTGCCCACGCCGACCTCTACCGCTTCGCCGACCTGCCCGCCGAGACCGTTCGCGAGGCCCTCGACGGCATCGGCCTCGTCGCCACGCTGGCGAGCGACGCGATCACGCTGGTGGAGTGGTGGCCGTACTACGAGGGCGCCGAGCCCGAGCGCCTCGTGAGCGTTGAACTCGCGGTGGAATCCGGCGATGTTAGGTCGATTCACCTGAATTTCAGGGGTCCCGGGCTGGATGCCGCAAGGCGGCGCGTCCTGCCGTGACCCCGTCCGCAACCAAGGCTCCGCATGTCACAGAAGAGGCTACGCATCGTCCAGAAGTACGGCGGCACGTCCGTCGGCACCCCTGAACGCATCCGCGCGGTGGCTCAGCGCATCAAGCGCGTCCACGACGAGGGGCACGAGGTGGCCGTCGTGGCCTCGGCCATGTCCGGGGAGACCAACCGCCTGCTCGCCCTCGGGCGCGGGATTTCCACCAGCCCGTCGCCGCGCGAACTCGATTCCCTGGTGTCCACCGGCGAGCAGGTCTCCTGCGCGCTGCTGGCCATGGCCCTGCACGACCTCGGGGTGCCGGCCGTTTCCTTGCTCGGCCACCAGGTGCGCATCCAGACCGACTCGTCGTTCGGGCGCGCGCGCATCCAGTCGATCGACGTCTCGCGCATCGAGAGGGCCTTCGGCGAGCGCTGCGTGGCCGTGGTCGCGGGCTTCCAGGGCGTGGACGGCGACGACAACATCACCACCCTGGGGCGCGGCGGGTCCGACACCACCGGCGTCGCCATCGCCGCCGCCATCAAGGCCGACGTCTGCGAGATCCTGACCGACGTCCAGGGCGTCTACACCACCGATCCCCGCGTTTGCCCCGACGCGCGCAAGCTCGACCGCATCTCCTACGACGAGATGCTCGAGCTGGCGAGCCTCGGGGCCAAGGTACTGCAGATCCGCTCGGTGGAGTTCGCCAAGCGCTACAGCGTCCCCGTGCACGTGCGCTCGAGCTTCGACGACAGCGAGGGAACCTGGGTGGTTCCCGAGGAAGAGAACATGGAAGAGATCCTCGTTTCCGGAGTCGCCTTCGAGCGCGAACAGGCCCAGGTCACCATCGAAGGCGTTCCGGATTCGCCGGGGCTGGCGGCTTCGATCTTCGTGCCTTTGGCCGAGGCCTCGGTGGTGATCGACATGATCGTCCAGAACGTGGGCGTGGACGGCCACACGGCCGTCACCTTCACGGTGGCCGAGAGCGACGCGGCGGCCACCAAGTCCATTGCCGAGAAGCTGGCGTCCACCATCGGCGCCCGCGGCGTCGTCACGCAGTCCGGCCTCGGCAAGGTTTCGGTGGTGGGCCTCGGCATGCGCAACCACGCCGGCGTGGCCGCCCGCATGTTCGAGGTGCTGGCCCACGAGGGCATCAACATCCGCATGATCAGCACTTCCGAGATCAAGATCTCCGTGGTTGTGGCCAACGACAAGGTGGACGCCGCCGTGCGCGCCCTGCACTCGGCCTTCCTCGGCCCCGACGCCAAGGCCGTGCGGGAGAGCGCTTGAGCATGGTTCGCGAGAGTGCGCGCGAGCGGGCCATGAGCCCGCGCCGTCCCGCGACCTCGCGTCCTGCCTCCCACGCGGCGGAAGCCGCCGGTTCGCCCCGCTACATCGAGATCTACGACACCACGCTTCGCGACGGCACCCAGGGCGAGGGTGTCAACTACACGGTCCGCGACAAGATCGCCGTGGCCCGGCGCCTCGACGACTTCGGCGTCAGCGTCATCAAGGGCGGCTGGCCGGGTTCCAACCCGCGCGACGCCGCCTTCTTCGAGCAGATCCGCTCCGAGAAGCTCGCCCACGCCAGGATCGCGGCCTTCGGCTCCACGATCCGTCCCGGCAAGGCGCCCTCGGCCGACGCCAACATGAAGGCGCTGCTGGAGGCCGAAACCCCCGTCGTCACCATCGTCGCCAAGACCTGGGACCTGCACGTCCACGAGGACCTTCGCATCGAGCTCGACGAGAACCTGGAGCTCATCTCGAAGTCGGTGGCCTGGCTGAAGAAGAGGGTGGACCGCGTGATCCTCGACGCCGAACACTACTTCGACGGCGCCAAGGCCAACCGCGAGTACGCGCTGTCCTGCCTGAAGGCCGCCGCCGAAGCGGGCGCCGACCTGCTCTGCCTCTGCGACACGCGGGGAGGGTCCCTGCCCGGCGACGTCGCCGCGGCCACGAGGGAAGCCTCGGCCCTCGGCGTCGCCCTCGGCATCCACTGCCACAACGACTCGGGCCTGGCCGTGGCCAATTCCCTGGCGGCCGTCGAAGCCGGCGCCTCCCAGGTCCAGGGCACCATCAACGGTTTCGGCGAACGCTGCGGCAACGCCAGCCTCTGCACGCTGGTGCCGAACCTCCAGATCAAGATGGGCTACCGCTGCGTCAGCGACGCCCAGCTCGGCCGCCTTACCGACCTGTCGCGCTACTGCGCCGAGCTGGCCAACGTGGAGCTGGAGAAGCGTCTGCCCTACGTCGGGCGCTCGGCCTTCGCCCACAAGGGCGGGCTGCACGTGGCGGCGGTGCGCAAGAACGCCGCCACGTACGAGCACATCGATCCTTCGCTGGTCGGCAACGAGCAGAGGGTGCTCGTCTCGGACCTCTCCGGCCGCAGCAACGTCGTGCACAAGGCCGAGCAGTTCGGCATCGACGTGGAAGGGCGCCACGACGAGCTGGCCTCGCTGCTCGGCCACATCAAGGACCTCGAGCACAGCGGCTTCCAGTTCGAGGGAGCCGACGCTTCCTTCGAGCTGCTGATGCGCCGCAACCTGCATCCCTTCGAGCGCTTCTTCCGCCTGATCGGCTTCCGTGTGACCGACGAGAAGCGCTCCGAGGAAGGCCACACCCACTGCGAGGCGACCGTGATGATCGAAGGGCCCGACGGCTCGGTGGAGCACACGGCTGCCGAGGGCAACGGCCCCGTCAACGCCCTCGACCGTGCGCTGCGCAAGGCCCTGACCAAGTTCTACCCGAGCATCGAGAGGGTGCAGCTCCACGACTACAAGGTGCGCGTCCTCGACGGCAAGAGCGGTACCGAGAGCCTCGTGCGCGTGCTCATCGAGTCGAGCGACGGCGACAAGCGCTGGGGCACGGTGGGCGTCTCCCACAACGTGGTCGAGGCGAGCTGGCAGGCCCTGGTGGACAGCGTGGTCTACCACCTGCTGCGCGAAGAAGAGCTGGGCGGCGGGGGACGGACCTCCTAGGGTCACGCGGCGCCATGCAGGGATACTTCGACTACAACGCAAGCAGCCTCCTGAGACCCGAGGCGGCCGCGGCCCTGCGCGCGTGGATCGAAGAGGCGGGCGGCAATCCGTCCAGCATGCACGCCCGCGGCCGTCGCGCCCGCCTCGCCCTGGAGGAAGCCCGCCGCCGCGTGGCAGCCCTGGCCGACGGCGCTGCGCCTCGCGACGTCGTCTTCACGTCGGGCGCCACCGAATCCAACAACACCGTGCTGCGCGCCTGGGCAGCGGCCGCCCCGCAGGCGCCCATCGTCGTCTCGGAGGTGGAGCATCACTCCCTGCTGGCGACGGCCGACGACCTCGAAGCGCGGGGACACCGCATCGTGCGCCTGGCGGCGCGCGCCGATTCTTCCCTCGACTTTTCGCCTCTGGCCGATCTTGCAAAGGACGATACGCGCTGCCTCGTGAGCCTCGGGCTCGCCAACGGCGAGAGCGGCGCCGTTCTGGAAATGGACGCGCTGCTGGCGGTCTGCCCGGCTTCGGCCTGCGTGCACCTGGACGCCGCCCAGGCCGCTGGTCGCCTGCGCTTGCCTTTCGGCGGCCGCGTGGACGCGCTGTCGATGTCGGGGCACAAGTTCGGATCGCCTCCGGGCGTGGGCGCCGTGTTCCTCTCGGAAAGGATGCGGGGCCTCCTGAGGCCCCTGCTGACCGGCGGTCCCCAGGAATGGTCGCTGCGCGCCGGCACACCCAACGTGCCCGGCATCGCCGCCATGGGTGCCGCAGCCGAGGCCGCAATGGCGGGGCGCGAAGCGGAGAACCTTCGCCTCGGCCGTTTGCGCGATGCGCTGTGGGAGAGGCTGGCCGCGGGCATTCCGGACATCCTGCGCATCACGCCGGAAAGCGGGCTCACCAACACGCTCACCATCGCCATCGCCGGCTGCAACGCCGACAGCATGATCGCTGCCCTCGACCTCGCGGGCTTCTGCATTTCGGCCGGCTCGGCCTGCGCCGCCGGATCGCCGGAACCGTCCCACGTGATGAAGGCCCTCGGCCTCGAGCCCCGATGGCACGGCGGCGTGCTGCGCCTCAGCGCCGGCTGGGCCAGCCGCGAAGAAGACGCCCTCGCCCTGTCCGACGCCCTCCTCTCCACGGTGAGAAGGGCAAGGCAGGCCGCGTGAGCGCGGCCGATCCTAGGGCAGGCGGCGTGAACGCCGCCGGCGAGAGGGCAGGCGGCGTGAACGCGGCCGATCAGAGGGCAGGCGGCGTGCCGCCGGCGGGCGCACGCGTCGTCGTCGCGATGAGCGGCGGCGTGGACAGTTCGGTGGCCGCCGCGCTTCTCGTCGAAGCCGGCTACGAGGTGGTCGGCATCTCGCTGCGCCTGGCCGAGGAGAGGCCGGGCGGACGCTCCAGCGGCTGCTGCAGCCTCGAGGACTTCCAGGATGCCGCCCGCGTGGCCGGCGCCCTGGGCGTTCCCCACTACGTCTTCGACATGCGCGAGGCCTTCCGCCGCGACGTCGTCACGCCCTTCGTGGACGAGTACCTGGCCGGGCGCACGCCGAGCCCCTGCATCCTCTGCAACCGTTCGATCAAGTTCTCGGCCCTGAGGCGGCGCGCCGCCGAGCTCGGCGCCTCGTGGGTCGCTACCGGTCACTACGCGCGCCGCGCCGGCGACGCGGGACGCCACCGCCTGCTGCGCGGCCGAGACGAGGCGAAGGACCAGTCGTACTTCCTCTTCGAGATGGGCCAGGAGGCCCTCGGCCACACGCTCTTCCCGGTGGGCGACCTCACCAAGGAAGAGGTGCGCGCCTTCGCGACCTCGCGCGGCATCGCCACCGCCGACAAGGCCGAGAGCCAGGAGATCTGCTTCGTTCCCGACGGCGGCTACGCCGACTTCGTCGAGAAGCTCGCGCCGGGACGCACCCGCGCCGGCGATTTCGTGGACGGCGAGGGCAGGGTGGTGGGCAGCCACGGCGGCGTGCACCGCTACACCGTGGGCCAGAGGCGGGGCCTCGGCATCGCCCACAGCGAGCCCCTCTATGTGGAATCCGTGGACGCCGCCTCGGGCTCGGTGCGCGTGGCGCCGCGCGCCGCGCTGCTCCGCCGCGGGCTCGTTGCCGACGAGGCCACCTGGTCCTCCGGCCAGGCCGAGCCCGACGGCAGCCGCGTCGAAGCGCGCATCCGCCACCGTCACCGCCCGGTTCCCGCCACGCTCACCCATCTCGGCGGAGGCCGCGTGGAAGTGATCTTCGACGATCCCATCGAGGCGATCTCGCCGGGCCAGGCGGTGGTCTTCTACCGCGGCGACGAAGTGGTGGGCGGGGCGTGGATCCGCGAATCGCTGCCCTGCGCGGCGACGCCCGACGCGCGACACGACGCGACTGCCACGGCGGCCGCCCGTACGGACGCGACCGCGCCGCCGGTCGCCCATAGCGAGACGATTGCGACGCAGGTCTCCCCGCGTCCCGGAGCACCCGCGTGAACGCCGCTTCGCTCCGCGTGGCCGTCGCCACCCTCGGCTGCAAGGTCAACCAGTACGACACCGCCGTGATCGAGCAGCGCATCGACGCGCGCGGCTGGACCCGGGTTGCTTTCGAGGACGAAGCCGACGCCTACATCGTCAACTCCTGCACCGTCACCGATCGCGCCGACCGCGATGCGCGGCGCCTGGCCCGCAAGGCCCGCCGCACCAGTCCCTCGGCCCGCGTCATCATGACGGGTTGCTACGCCCAGGTGAGCCCCGCCGACGTGGCGGCCCTGGGCGAAGTGGACTACGTGGTCGGGCTCGGGCGCGTGGACGACCTGCTGGCGGCCGTGCAAGGCGAACTCGCCCAGCCGGTAGCAGTCTCCGACCTCCGGCGGGCCGAGACGGTGGCCACCCTCGGCATCAGCAGCTTCCCCGGACGCAGCCGCGCCTTCGTCAAGGTGCAGGAAGGCTGCGACCTGTTCTGCACCTTCTGCGTGGTGCCGGTGGCCCGCGGTCGCAGCCGCAGCGTGCCGGCCCGCCAGGTTCTCGACGAGATCGAGCGCCTCGCCGCGCGTGGCTATCGCGAGATCGTGCTCACGGGCGTCCACCTCGGCGGCTACGGCGCCGACCTCGAGCCGGCCCGCGACCTGGCCTGGCTCCTCGAGTGCATCGCCGAGAGGAGCCCCGCCGTGCGGGTGCGCGTCAGTTCGGTGGATCCGCCGGAGATCACCACGCGCCTTCTCGATGTGATGAGCGAGGCTTCGCGTTTCTGCCCCCACCTGCACGTGCCCTTGCAGTCGGCCGACGACGCCGTGCTCGGCCGCATGCGGCGCCGCTACACCTTTGCCGAGGCGGCCTCCGCCATCGGCCTCATCCGCGAGCGTCTCGGCGAGGACGCCGCCATCGGTACCGATGTGATCACCGGCTTTCCCGAGGAGAGCGAGGAAGAGTTTGCCGCCACCAGCGCAAGGCTCGGCGACCTCGGCCTGTCCTACCTCCATGTCTTTCCCTACTCGGTGCGCACGTCCACGTCGGCGGCCAAGCGCTGGAAGGCCCTTCCCGACGCCGAAGTGCACGACCGGGCCGTGCGCCTTCGCGAACTCGACGCCGGGCTTCGCGCCCGCTTCCGTCGCCGCTTCGTCGGCCGCCGCGCCGACGTGCTCTTCGAGGGCACGCGCGATGCCGTGACCGGCAAGTGGACCGGCTACAGCGAGCACTACGTGCCGGTGGCCTGCGACACCGGCGACCTCGCGGCCGATATCGACCTTCGCGGCAGCATCCGTCCCGTGCGTATCGACGCCGACGGCCAAGCCGGCCTTTTCGGGAGCCTCGCGTGAACGCGCGCCGTACCAAGCGCGAGGGCAACGACCTCGAATCGCTGGAGGCCATGCTCGGCTTCCGCTTCCGCGATCGCAGCCTGCTGGAGAGGGCCCTGGTCCACAGTTCGGCGGCCACCGAGGGCGACCTCGAGAGCAACCAGACCATGGAGTTCCTCGGCGACGCCGTTCTGGACCTGGCCGTCTCGGACCTGCTGCTGCGCTACCACCCCAACCGCGCTGAGGGCGAACTCACGCGCATGCGCGCCAGCATCGTCAGCGCAAAGGGCCTCGGTGTGGCGGCCGGCCGCCTCGGCCTCGGACGCTGGATCCGCCTCGGGCGCGGCGAAGCCCGCAGCGGCGGCGGCACCAAAGCCAACATCCTTGCCGACACGTACGAAGCCGTGGTGGCGGCCGTCTTCCTCGACGGCGGCTACGATGCTGCCCGCCTGCTGGTGGAGCAGACCTTCGGCGACGACATCGCCGCCGCCGACCCCGTGGGCGGCGACTGGAAAACCGAATTGCAGGAACTGACCCAGAGCCGCTACCACGGCACGCCCAGCTACGCGCTGATCTCGTCCACCGGTCCCGACCACGCCAAGCACTTCGTGGTAGCGATCCGCATCGCCGGCGAGGTGATCGCGCGCGGCGAGGGCAGCAACCGCAAGAGCGCCGAACAGATGGCGGCCCAGGAAGCGGTGCGCATCCTGCTGGATCGGCCCGTAGAAGCCGATGTTGCCGAGGCCGCGCCGCCGGCGGCGGTGCAGGAGGAGGGAAAGAAGGCCGCGGCCAAGCCCCGCGCACGACGCAAACCCGCTGTGGCTTCCGATCCGGGTGCCGACGCGATACCCGACGCGGCCCCCGGCCCCGGGCACAGGAAGAAGGCATGAGCGAGACTCCCCCGACTCCCGACGCGCCCGCGACACCCGTGGGCACGCGCTGCGGCTTCGCGGCCATCGCCGGCGCTCCCAACGTGGGCAAGTCCACGCTGCTCAACCGCATCCTCGGACGTCCGCTCAGTATCGCGACGCCGAAGCCCCAGACCACGCGCCGCCGGCTGCTCGGCGTGGAAAGCCGCGGCGAAGTGCAGCTGGTGTTCTGCGACACGCCCGGCATCCATCCGATCCGCGGGCTGATGCACGACCGCATGAACGCCGAGGCCCGCCAGGGCGTGCGCGAGGCCGACGTGGTCTGCTGGATCCTCGACGCCGTGCGCGGCGTGGGGCGCATCGACCGTGAGGAAGCGCCGCGCTTCTCGCCGCAGAAGACCGTCATCGTCCTCAACAAGTGCGACGCCGTGCCCAGGCCCGCGCTGCTGCCCATCATTGCGGAAACCGCTTCCCTGGTGCCCGGCACCGACGTCTTTCCCGTCAGCGCCCGCACCGGCGAAGGCGTGGACGTGCTGGTGGAACACCTCGCGGGGCGCATGCCCGAAGGGCCCTGGCTTTTTGATCCCGAGCTGTTCACCGACCAGAGCGAACGCTACCTGGTGAGCGAACTGGTGCGCGAGCAGCTCTTCCTCCAGTTGGACGCCGAGTTGCCCTACCGCATCGCGGTCAGCGTGGACGTGTTCCGCGACGGCCCGCGCCACACGTCCATTTCAGCCACGATCTTCACCGACAGCGACTCCACCAAGCGCATCATCGTCGGCAAGGGAGGAAGTCGCATCAAGAGCGTCGGAATCGCATCGCGCGAACGCATCGAGGAACTGCTCGGGAGAAAAGTCTTCCTCGAGCTCTTCGTCAAGGTAAAGCCGGGCTGGCAGGATGATCCCCGCTTCCTCGCGGAGCTGGGACTGTGAGCGGCAATCGCGGCCGCAAACCCTCGTTCGGTGACCGGGCGCCGGCGGGGCCCGCCGGCCAGCGCGTGCGCGTCGCCATCGTGGGCCGGCCCAACGTGGGCAAGTCCACGCTCTTCAACCGCCTGCTCGGCCAGCGCCGGGCCATCACCCTGGACCAGCCGGGCGTCACCCGCGATCCCATCGTCGAGCCCGTGGAGTGGGAGGGCCTGGCCCTCGACCTCGTGGACACCGGGGGCCTGCGCGGCGAGGCCGACATCGCGCTGGCCGACCGCGTCCACGAGCACACCGTGCGCGCCATCGCCGTCAGCGACATCCTGGTGGTGCTCTTCGACGCCAAGGCCGGGCTCAACCCCCTGGACCGCGAGACCGTCGAACTGGTGACCAGGAGCGGCCTGCCCGCCGTCTACGTGGCCAACAAGGGCGAGGGCAGGGCGGGCGAAGACGCGGCGCTCGAGTTCTGCGCCCTCGGCATCGACGCGCCCCTGGTGGTGTCGGCCGAACACGGGCAGGGCATCTCCGCGCTCCGCGACGAGATCGAAACCATCGCCGGCGAGATCCTCGAAGCGCGGGCTGCCGAAGCGCCCGAGGAGGAAACGGGCGGCGAAGTTGCGCTCGACGAGATCGACGCGGACGAAGACGAGGAGGCCGCTGCGACGAGGCCCTGCCGCGTCGCACTGGTGGGACGTCCCAACGTCGGCAAGTCTTCTTTCCTCAACCTGCTGGCCGGCGAGATGCTGTCGCTGGTGGACAACCGTCCCGGAACCACGCGTGACGTGGTGGACACCGAGATCGAGAGGGGAGGGCGCCGTTACATCCTGCTCGACACCGCCGGCATGCGCCGGCCGTCGAGGGTGGAAGAGGGCGTCGAAAGGATCAGCGTCCGGCGCAGCCTGGAAGCCATCGAAAGGGCCGACGTCGTCGTTCTCATCGTGGAGCCCGAGGAAGGCGTGGCCGACCAGGACGCGCGCATCGCGCGCCACGCCTGGGAAGAGGGCCGCGCCCTCGTCCTGCTGGTGAACAAGATCGACCTGGCCAGCGAAGCCCAGCTGGCGCGCATCGAGATGGACATCCGCGACGTCTATCCGACGCTGTCGCCGGTGCCCGTCGGCCGCCTGTCGGTGCTCAAGGGGAAGGGCGTGGACGAGGCCTTCGCGCTCATCGACCGCGCCTACGTCTCTCACAACCGGCGCCTCGGCACCGGTGAGATCAACCGCATCCTCGGCGAGGCTGCTCGGCGCCGCGAACCTCCCGTGCTCGGGCGCGGCCGCGCCAAGCTCTTCTACGGCACGCAGGTGGGCGTGAGACCGCCGACCATCGGCATCTTCACCAACCGCGTTGCTTTGCCCGAGGACTACATCCGTTTTCTCGAGCGCTGCTTCCGCGAGGAAGTGGATTTTACCGGCAGCCCGCTGCGCCTGCGCTTCGTGAGGCGCGACTCCCACGGCAACCGCGACCCCGGCGAAGCTCCTCCGAAGGAGAAAACCGGCCGCGACCGCCGCGGGCTCAAGTCGACGACCCGACCCGTCACCGCGAAGCCGGCCAAGGGCGGCAAGCCGGGCAAGACAGGCAAGGCCGTGAAGGCCACTAAGGGTGGAAAGGCAGGGAAGGGTGGGAAACCCGGCAAGCCCGCCCGGTCTACGAAGCCTGCCAAGGGAGCGCCGAAGCCGCGTCGCGGGGGCTGAACGGTCAGGGGCCGGCGACCGCTCGCCGTTAGCGCGCCGCCGCCTGGAACCTCGACGTCAGCGCACCACCGCGGCGTGGTTCTTCGCGTAGCCCACGTAGTTGCGCGCCGACTCCTGCATCCACGCGCGCTCCGCATGGGTGACCTCGCGAACGATCTTCGCCGGCGAGCCCATCGCCACCATCCCCGGCGGCACCCGCGTCCCGGGCGTCACGATGGCCCCCGCGCCGACCAGCGCGCCAGCCCCGATCACCGCCCGGTCGAGCACGATGGCCCCGATCCCCACCAGGGCGCCGCTCTCCACCGTGCAGCCGTGCAGCACCACCCGGTGCCCTATGGTGATGTCGTCGTGAAGAATGGTCGCGTGCCGCTCGTGCGTGACGTGCAGCACCGAGAGATCCTGGATGTTGGTGCGGGCCCCGATGCGGATCGGGAACACGTCCCCTCTCACCACGCACCCGTACCAGACCGAAGAGTCCTCCCCGATCTCCACATCCCCCAAAACGTCCGCCGAATCAGCCACCCAAGCCGAAGCCGCCACCCGCGGAACCAGGTCCAGATACCGTCCAATCATCGTGGCCGAGAGTCTTCCCGTTGCCGCCTCGACAGGCAACGCCCCGCCAGCCAACTCGACGGCTTGGAGAACCGTCGGTAGTCTTGGACGAGGGGCGCAGAGAGTTATGGCGGCCCGGGCAGGGCGTGTCCTGGCCAGAGGGGAGAGTGTGGTTGAGGGGAGGGGGCCGCGGCGTGCGGGCGGCGTCTCCGAAGCGAAGCGAGGACAGCGGCCCAGCAAGCGCGTGTCCTGGGGGAGGGTACAGCGTGTCTTGGAGGGAGGGGGCCGGGGCGTTCGTGAGGTCGCCTCCGCAGCGAGCGTAGCGAGCGAGGACAGCGGCCCAGCAAGCGCGTGTCCTGGGGGAGAGTACAGCGTGTCTTGGAGGGAGGGGGCCGGGGCGTTCGTGAGGTCGCCTCCGCAGCGAGCGCAGCGAGCGAGGACAGCGGCCGAACGAACGCCCCGGCCCCCGACCGATACCAACGCCCCGCCCGAAAAATGTACCTGTCCCGGGTTTCTGGTGGTGCTGTGCGCAGGGGGGCGGGGAATCTTGCAACGAAAACAGTGGGTCGCTACAAGGCGAAGATGGAAGCCTTGGACAACCTTCGCGAGGCTCTCACCTTCGACGACGTTCTGCTCGTCCCCGGTGATTCCTCCATCCTGCCCGCTCACGCCGACGTCAGCACCCGGCTGACCCGGAAGATCACCCTCAGCATCCCGCTGCTCAGCGCCGCGATGGACACCGTGACCGAGTCGAGCATGGCCATCGCCATGG
>JBHEPB010000306.1:0-10813 GCA_046260515.1 Binatia bacterium | reverse complement strand
CACGCCGTAGGCGGGACCTCCGCAGCCGCCCCCGCCCCCGCCGCCGTGGCCGCCGTCGCCACCGCTTCCGCCCTGGCCACCGGCATCGGCACAGATCAGGCCGTCGCCGCCTTCTCCGCCGTCGCCGCCGGAGCCACCGCTGCCCGAGCGAGCGCCCGCGCCGCCGGCGCCGCCGATGCCGCGAACCACCGTGTTGCCGGTGAAATCCGGCGCCGCACCGCCGCTTACGAACAGTCCGAAGCTTCCTCCCCCTCCGCCTCCACCGCTGCCTGCGCTACCGCCGCATCCTCCCGATCCTCCACCGCCGCCGTGGCCGCCGAGGCGGTCTTTGTTCTCTGCGCAGCTAAGGCAGTAGGCGCCGCCGCCGGCTCCTCCGCCTCCGCCTCCGCGACCGTTGGTTCCCGCGCTGCCGACGAGACCGCCCGAGGCGATCCAGTGCCCGCCACCAACCAAGCCCGCGACGCTGCTGCAGCCGCCACCGGCTCCCCCGGAGATTCCGTCCGTTCCATCGCTTCCCGTCGCGCCCGTTGCCGGTGCCGCCGGCGTGGTGCAGAGCGCGCCACCGGATTCCAGCCGCGAGTCGTCCCCCGCGTCGCCGCCGCCGCCGCCGCCGGCCCCGGTGGCGGTCAGGCCGTCGTCGCCACTCTGTTCGGTGAGCGTGCTGCTGGGCGGGCAACTGTTGCCGCCGCCGTTGCCGCCGCTGACGTTGGTGGCGCCGCAAACGCGGACTCCGCCGTTGGAGAGCTGGCGGTCGTTGGCGACATTGCAGAAGCCGGCGCCGCTGGTGATGAAGGCGTCGTAGCCGGCGGGGTTGGAGTCGCGTCCCTCACCGGTCACGCCCTGATTCCCGTCCGAGGCCGGCGAGGCCGGCGAGCCGGGCGCCGCCGCGCCGGCGTAAATCACGTTGTCGGAGATCGACAGCCCGGCTCCGGAGTTGCTGACGTACACCGCGTAGCTGTTGGCGCCCGAGGTGGTAGCGCTGGCACCGTGGATCACGAAGCGGCTGACGGAGGTCGCGCTCGTGATGCCGACGGCGCTCAATGCGGCGCGGTGGCCGGAACCGCCGAGTCCGTACAACACGGAAGGATTCGAGGAGGGCTCCCAGGTGTCCGCGTCGTAGCCGCCGAGCAGGTCAATCCCGTCGGAAAGCGCGACGTCCTCGAAGTAGGAGAGCGCGGCCACGTAAACGCGCAGCTTGCCGTCCACGACAGCACGCGCGATGCCCTGGCCGATGCTCGCGCAGGGGCCGGCCAGAGCGCCGCAGTCGATGTCGTCGACTCCACTGCCGGAGGAGACGTAGACAGCGTCCGGATCCTCGCTACCGCCGCCGCCGGATAGCAGGAGGGCAAGAAGGTCCGCGTGGTCGGTGATGAGCCCGTTCGTGAAGGCGAGGTCACCGTCGGTCGGACAAGCGCCTTCGGCCTTGTCCTCCACGACCTGCCACTTGGCGGAGAACTTGGTCTCGCACTTCGAGTAGTCGGCGGGATCACCGGTTTTGACCGATTTGGATTCGGCCTGAAGACGGCAGGCGCCGTACTTGCCGGCTTCTTTCAGTTTGCCGCTTTCGCACTTGGCGGCCGGGGTGACCTGGGCCTGTACCAACGGAATGGCCGCGAAAAGCAGGAAGGAAACGACGACTGCGACGGGAACACAACGTGTCTTCATCGGTTGCTCCTTGGCGGTGAGCGAAGTCCACGGGCGGTTCTTCGCGGCAGGTAGGGTTCGGGCAGGGCTACTCCTTTCGCTCCGGGCCGTCCGCGTCAACGGAAAAGGGCGCAAAAGTTCTTCCTGGCTCCGGACGCGCGCCTCGGGGCCTCGCCTTTGGATTGCCACGTCCAGTGCTATGGTCGGCGTTCGAGCCTGAGTCGGACGGGCAATCGCCGGCGCTGCATCTAAGCGGCGCGGGAGGAAAGTCCGGACTCCATAGAGCAGGGTGGCCGATAACGACGGCCCGTCGCGAGGCGGGGACAGTGCCACAGAAAACAAACCGCCCGGTCCCTCGGGACCGCGGTAAGGGTGAAACGGTGAGGTAAGAGCTCACCAGGTCTGCCGGTAACGGCGGATGCTCGGTAAACCCCACCCGGAGCAAGACCGAATAGGGAGGCGGACTGCTCGTCCCAGGCCTCCGGGTTTAGGTCGCTCGAGCCGCCGGGCAACCGGCGGCCTAGAGGAATGATTGCCGGGCCGCGCAAGCGGTCGCACAGAATCCGGCTTACAGTCCGACTCAGGCTCCTCAAAAACCCGGGACAGGTACAGGTTTCCGTCAGGAAACCTGTACCTGTCCCGGGTTTTCGTAGCGGAGGAGGATTTCGCGGGCGGCAGAGGGGAGCAGGAGGCGGCGGGGGTCGGGGGCTGCGGACTCGGCGCCGTCGATGACGACTCGCAACAACGGCCGCTCGAGCGTCGATTCCACGACGACGCCGGCCTCGGGCCAGCGCAGCGAAGCGCCGATCGTCACGCGCACATCGTCGTCCCCGTCCATCACCATCGTGAAATCGAGGGGCCCGGCGTGAGTGGCCAGGCCGCGCACGCGAATGCCCGGCGACTCGCGCACCCAGGCTTCCGGCACGCCGGCCGCCAGCACGAGGGCGCCGTCGTCCACGCGCTCGTAGGCCACCATGCGCCGCACGCTGCGCACGAAGCTGGAAGCGATCCATCCGTGGGGGAGGTCGCCGAGGAAGCGCGGCGCGCGCGGGTCGCGCGTGGACACTTCCGGCCACTGGCGCCACGCCGTCGGCCTCTGGTCGTCGATGAGCCACTGCAAAAGTTCGGTGGCCCTCTGCTTCTGGCCGAGCAGGACGAAGGCCGGGGCGTTGCGCACCTCGTAGGCCGTGTAGGCGTCGTTGCCGGCGCGTCCGCTGCGGCGATCGTCGAACTCCCGCCAGTAGCGGTCGAAGGTGGCGAGCAGCACGGCCTGGGGAAGCCTCGGCCCCTCCGCGCCCGGATCGAGGGCGATGGCGCTGGAGGTCGGATCAAAGTCGCCGAGTTCCACCGAGCCCGGCAGCACGTCGAGGCCGTGGTCGGCGATGGTGCGCACGATGGACGCGTGCAGGTCGATGCGCATCGCGTCGCGCAGCTCGCGCAGGCGGCGGCCCGCGGCTTCGTCGCCGAGGGCGAAGGCCGCGTCGGCCGCGTCCCCGAGCCCGCGCACCGCGAAGAAGTCGTCCCAGAAGGCGTGCACCGGCTGCGAAGAGTAGCCCTCGTGGCTGATCGATTCCGGCATCAGGCCGTAGCAGGCCTGGCCGACGAAGGGCTCCGTCATCCGCTGCGCCCGCAGCGCGGCGATGGCATCGGCGGCCCGCGCGAGGCGGGGCCACATCTCGGCCAGGAAGCTGCGGTCGCCCGTCAGCCGCCAGACTTCGACGATGCCCCAGAGAAACTGCCCGTGGCTGTCGTGCTCGACCACCGGGTCGATGCCGTGACGATCGACGGCGCAGGGAATCTGGCCGTTGTCGTGCTGGTGGGGCGCGTACCAGCGCAGGAAAGCCCGCGCCTCGTCGGCATAGCCCATCTCGGCCAGCGCGGTTCCCGTCAGCGTGCCGTCGCGAATCCACGAGCGACGGTAACAGCGCGGCCCGGGCTGGATGCGCGGCCCCTCGCGGTTGACGAAAATCCAGGCGAGCGAGGCTTTGAGTGTGGCCGCGAAGGGTTCGGCCGAGGGCGGCAACTCGATCGGCATCTTCGCCAGCCGCGCGCGCCAGTGGGTGGCGGTCTCGACCAGTTGCGCCTCGACCCAGCCGGCGGTGTCGGCAGGGGAAAGGCCCGACGGCGGGGTCGGCGACGCTTCGTGGAAAGGAAAGGCCACGGCGACGCAGCCGCCTCCAGGATCGAGGTCCCAGGCGAGGGCCGCTTCTGCAAAGCCGATGGGATCGTCCACGCGCGAGGCCGCGGGCACGAGCCCGGCCCCAAGGGATTCGAGACCGCGTTCGGAGGGCGCCGCGCCGAAGCCGCTGGCCTCCGTCACCGCGTGGACGCAGCGCGATCCGTTGACCTGGACCACGCCGTGGGCGCCGGCAACGCTGGTGATCGGCGAGACGCCGCCCACGAGGTTGAGGCTCTGCCAGGCCGGATTCACCTGGAAAGGCCGGATGGCGACGAAGAGCCTCACCTTTCGCGCCGCGCCTTGCTCGTCCTCCACGTCGTAGCGCGCAACCAGCGTGCTCTGTCCCGGGAGACCGGAGGCGAAGGCGGTGATGCGCAGGAGGAGCCCGTCCACCCTCCACTCCACGGAAGGAATGGGCAGGAAGCCGTCCAGGAGGCGGACGCTTTTCTGCGCGTCGGCCCACGTCCTCAGGCGCCCGTCCACCCACAGGAAGGGCTCCAGGCTGAAGCCTTCGGCGTCCACTTCGAGGGCGCCGTCTTCGCTCAACAGTCCCTTGCGTTCGTCGCCGTCGGCGCCGACCACGGCCCAGTAGGCCTGCTCGCCGAGAAGGTGGCGGGGAAAGAGTCCGCGCTGCCGGCTGCGGGCCTCGGCGGCGACGTGGCGAGCCGGCGACACGGCCTGCGCAAGTGGCACCGCCGCCACGCGCGTCACGGCGGGCGTGGCACCCTCGTCGAACTCGACGCGGGCGTAGCGCCCTTCGCCGTCTCTCGTTCGCAGCCAGCGGCGACGCACGGCGCCGCCGCTGTCCTCCGCGACGACTCTCCAGTTGCGGCCGTCCTCCGAAGCGAGCAGGCGGCTGGCCGCCACCGGCGCCGATTCGGCGTGGTCAACGACCACGCCGCCCCATTCGGACGAGCGCCCGAGGTCGAGCTGCAACCACGGGCGCCTGTCACCGTCGGCGGGAAACCACGTGCAGGGCTCCTCGCCTTCGGCGCAGCGGGCGGCTTCCAGCAGACGCCCGGGCTCACAGCCGGGACGCGAACTCGAGGCTTCGAGGTCGTGTACGGCGACCGAAGCGGAGGCGGCGTCGCGAGGCTCGATGCGGAAGTCCTCGATCCACAGCGTGCCGGAGCCGCCCGGCCCGGCGGCCATCGCGATCTCGACCGCGCGGATGCGCGAGGGCTCGCCGCCGCTGGCGGGGCCCCAGGCGAACTCGAGGCCGGCCTTGCGCAGGACCAGGGGGGTTGTCTCTTCAGGAAAGGCGAAATCGGGGCGACGCCACCACCAGACGTTGGCGCCGCTCGGGTCCACGAGCTTGACCTGGAACTGGTTGGCCGCGCCGCTGCCGCGCAAGCGCAGCACGACGACGTAGTGCTCGGGCATTTCCGCCTCGAAGTCGCGGCGAGCGATGCACCAGCTGGTGGGTCCCCCGAGGTGGAAGTCGAGGCGCAGCGCCGCGCCTTCCGCGACCTCCTCGGCCGACAGCCGGCCGCTCGAGCCGTCGGCAGCCGCCGAGGTCCACTTCACGAGTTCGGCCCCGTCGCCGCGCCAGAGCACCAGGTCCTCCGCCTTCACGGCCGAGCTCCGGGCCGGTGCTCGGAAGCGGATGGTGAAGGGATGGGCTGCAGCGAAGCGATCAAGACAACGGAGTCATAGCCGACAGCGTCCTTCGACGCCATGCACCTTCGCGGGCGACGCGGCGACGGCTTCCCGAGCCGCAACGCGCGGCCGCGGACACGAGGGCCGCGCCGGTGGACATCGACCGCGCCCGGCGGATAACAGGAGCCGACCTGGATTTTCACCCACGCAGCCGCAGGAGCATGGCATGGACAAGCCTCTGACCGACCTGGAACTCGAACGCCTCGACGCCTGGTGGCGGGCCTGCAACTACCTTTCGGTGGGCATGATCTACCTGAAGGACAATGCGCTGCTGAGGCGGCCGCTCGAGAGCGAGCACGTCAAGCACCGTCTCCTCGGCCACTGGGGCGCGAGCCCCGCCCTCTCCTTCGTATGGGCGCACATGAACCGCATGATCGTGAAGCACGACCTCGACGCGATCTTCGTGGCCGGGCCCGGCCACGGCGCGCCGGGAGTGCTGGGTCCGGCTTATCTCGAAGGCACTTACTCCGAGATCTACCCCGACAAGAGCGAGGACGAGGAGGGGATGCGCCGCTTCTTCAAGCAGTTCTCCTTCCCCGGTCACATCGGCAGCCACGTGACACCGGAGACGCCCGGTTCCATCCACGAGGGCGGCGAACTCGGCTACAGCCTTTCCCACGCCTACGGCATGGCCCTGGACAACCCCGACCTCGTGGTCGCCTGCGTCGTCGGCGACGGCGAGGCGGAGACCGGGCCCCTGGCCACGGCCTGGCACTCCAACAAGTTCCTCAATCCGGCCCGCGACGGCGCGGTGCTGCCCATCCTCAATCTCAACGGCTACAAGATCGCCAATCCCACCATCCTTGCGCGCATCAGCCACGAGGAGCTCGAAGCCCTCTTCGTCGGCTACGGCTACAAGCCCTACTTCGTCGAAGGCGACGACCCGGCCACCATGCACCAGGCCATGGCCGCCACCCTCGAGAAGGCCGTCGGCGAGATTCGCGCCCACCAGGCGGCCGCGCGCAAGGTCGAGCAGCCTTCGCGTCCGCGCTGGCCGATGATCGTGCTTCGCTCGCCGAAGGGCTGGACGGGGCCGAAGGAGATCGGCGGTCACAAGGTGGAAGGCTCGTGGCGTTCCCACCAGGTGCCGTTCTCCGACGTGAGGGGGAATCCCACGAACCTCGCCCTGCTCGAGGAGTGGATGCGCAGTTACCGGCCGGAGGAACTCTTCGACGAGAACGGAGCGCTGCGTCTCGAGCTGCGGACGCTGGCTCCCAAGGGGGCCCGCCGCATGAGCGCCAATCCCCACACCAACGGTGGGGTGCTGCGGCGCGAACTGAGGCTCCCTGATTTCCGCGACTACGCGGTGGACGTTCCGGATCACGGCGCCGTGGAGTACGAGAACACCAAGCCCCTCGGCGAATACCTGCGCGACGTGATGAAGCTGAACATGACGACGTTCCGCCTCTTCGGTCCCGACGAGACGGCCTCCAACCGCCTCCAGGCCGTCTACCAGGCCAGCCGTAAGACGTGGATGGCCGACTACCTGCCCGAGGACGCGGACGGCGGCGAGCTGGCCCGCGACGGACGCGTGATGGAGATGCTCTCGGAGCACACGCTGCTCGGCTGGCTGGAGGGCTACCTGCTGACCGGGCGCCACGGGCTCTTCCACACCTACGAGGCCTTCGCCCACGTGATCGACTCGATGTTCAACCAGCACGCCAAGTGGCTGGACATCTCCAAGAACCACGTCGCCTGGCGCGCGCCGGTGGCCTCCGAGAACATCCTGTTGTCCTCCACGGTGTGGCGCCAGGACCACAACGGGTTCTCCCACCAGGATCCCGGCTTCATCGACCTCGTCACCAACAAGGGCCCGTCGGTGACGCGCATCTACCTGCCGCCCGACGCGAACACGCTGCTGGTCACCGCGGACCACTGCCTGCGCAGCACCGACTGCATCAACGTGATCGTGGCCGACAAGCAGAAGCACCTGCAGTTCGCCACCATCGACGAGGCGGTGGTCCACTGCGCCAAGGGCCTCGGCATCTGGAAGCGGGCCAGCACCGACGCCGACGAGGAGCCGGACGTGGTGCTCGCCTGCTGCGGCGACGTGGCGACGATGGAGACCCTGGCGGCGGCGGCCATCCTGCGCGAGAGAGTACCCGACCTGAAGCTGCGCTTCGTCAACGTGGTGGATCTGTTCAAGCTGCAGCCCGCCACCGAGCACCCGCACGGCTCCTCGGAAAGGGAAATCGCGGGCCTGTTCACCACCGACAAGCCGGTGATCTTCAACTTCCACGGCTACCCGTGGCTGATCCACAAGCTGGCCTACCGCTTCCCCGGCCACGAACACCTGCACGTGCGCGGCTACAAGGAGAAGGGCAACATCAACACTCCCCTGGAACTGGCGATGCTCAACGAGACCTCGCGCTTCCACCTGGTGATCGACGTGATCGAGCGCGTGCCCAAGCTGCGCACCCGGGCCGTCCACCTCAAGGAAGAGATGAAGAACGCCATCATCGACAACACGAGCTACGCGCACGAGCACGGCCGGGACCGGCCGGAAGTGACCGACTGGACCTGGCCGTACTGAAACGGGGAGCCGCCCGAACGGCCGGACGCCGTTTACCTTTGGAAGCGGCCTTGGCTATGGAGCGGGTCTCCGCATGGACGGACGACGAGGACGGACCAGATGACGACAGACGCATTCGAAGGTCGCCGCAAGGCATTCGAGGAACAGTACTTCCTCAACAAGAACCAGCAGCTCGTGGACAAGCTGAAGGGCGTGTTCCACAAGCACGTGGAGAAGGACGCCATCCGCACGGCCACCGGCATCGACGACGAGCGTGTTCTCGACAACCTGGTCGCCCTCGACGTGAGCGGGGAACTCCTGCCGGCCTTCAAGCTGTTTCCCCTCGTCGAAGTGGCCTGGGCTGACGGGCGCTGCGACAAGCGCGAGGCCCGCGCGGTGCTCGACGCCGCTGAGCAGAACGGAATCCTGCCGGGCAGCCAAGCCTACGCCATGCTCGAGAACGGCCTGAAGGACGGGCCGCAGCCGGATGCCCGCAAGGCCTGGTACATGTTCGCCGCCGAGTTGCGCAAGGTGCTGGACGCGAACGAACTGGCCGAGTTCCGCCAGGATCTCGTCGAGTACGCCAAGCGGGTGGCCGAAAGCAGCGGCGGCATCCTCGGGATGGTGCTCACCGAGTCGGTCAACGAGAGAAAGGTGCGCGACGCCATCGAACACGCGCTGACCCGCCACGACGACTGACGCGGCGCCGCTTCAGGCGTCGGCGGCGGGTGCCGGGTCGTCGCCCTCCGAGACCCAGTCCACGAGCACCGTGTACGCGACGGCCAGGACGACGGGCCCGAGGAAGAGGCCGATCACGCCCATCGCCAGCAGGCCGCCGATCACGCCCGAGAAGATGAGCAGCAGCGGCAGGTCGGCGCCGCGCCGGATCAGCACCGGCCTCACGAAGTTGTCCATCAGCCCGCAGGCCAGCGACCACACGAGGAAGACGGCTCCCCACACGCTGCCGCTCGAGGACCACACCCAGATCGTCACGGGGAGCATCACCAGGGAGGGACCGACCTGGGCGATGCAAAGCACGAACACCAGCGCGATGAGGAAGGCGGCGAAGGGCACTTCGGCCACCACGAGGCCAAGGCCGGACAGGGCGGTCTGCAGGGCTGCGGTCACGATGACGCCGAGCGCGACGCCGCGCACCGCCTGCCCGGCCAGGTGCACCGCCTTCTCGCCCTGGACGCCGGCCAGGCGCCTGGCAAAGGCGAGCATGCCGCCGGCCGCCGTCTCGCCGTTGGCGTAAAGGACGGCGCAGAGCACCACGGTGAGCAGGAAGTTCACCACCAGCATCCCGAAGCCGCCCACTTGCTGGACCAGCCACACGGCCAGGCCCTGGGCGTAGGGCGTGAGGCGGGCGGCCAGTTCCTCGGGGCTCAGCGCGGCGTACTCCCGCCAGGTGCCGGCTGTCTTCGCGCCGACGAGGGGCAGGGCCTCCAGCCAGCCCGGCGGTCCCGGGACCGTGAGCGTGGTGAGTGACTTCGACCACTCCACGATTTCGTCCACGTTGCCGACGACGGCGTCGATCCCGTAGGCGAGAGGGACGACGAGGAGGAGCAGCAGGGCCAGGGTCATCGTGGCAACCGCCGGAGCGCGCCGCCCCCCATAGAGGGACTGGACCTGGAGCAGAAGAGGCCAGGTCGCGACGACCATCGTGGAAGCCCAGGCGAGCGGCACCAGGAAGGGGCTGAAGATCCAGAAACTGCTGGCGATGAGGACGCCGAGCGCCAGCACCTGGAGCATGGCGCGGGGAAGGTCGAAGTATGGTTTGGGCTGCATGCTCGCTGCTGGTCGGCGGTCGCTGGAGGGGGGCGATTGTTCGCGACGGGATCATGATGGCGCGGACCGGGCCTTCGCACGAGTAGGCGCCGGTGCAGAGCAGGGCGCTGACGATCCGGACCTGGGGGTGAAGAGCTGCGCCTGGACGTCTCGACTCCGTTTGCCAGCGTCTTCTTCCCGGTGTTACGTCCGCTGCGGCCGGACCGCCAAGGCGGATTTCCCGGTGACGGGCCCGGCCCGGAGCCGGGGGGAGGGAAACATGAAGTCACGGAATCGGGTCCTGTTGTGGGCCTCGCTGGCCTTGGCCGCCGGCCTCGCTGCGCCGGCCCTGGCCGACGAGGAAACGGCGGCCAACGAAGCTGCGCCATCCGAAGGAAGCGTGCAGGCTCGCCAGCTGCTCGACGCCATGGCGGGCCACCTGAGCGCCACCGACGCTTTCAGCGTCGAGCTGCTGGCCTCCTACGAAGTCGTCCAGGAAGACGGTCGGAAGCTCGAGTTCGCCGAAAAGCGCGATGTCGCGGTCAGCCGTCCCGACAAGGTGAGGATCGACAGCGAGCACAGCGACGGCAGCGAAGGCGTGACCCTCTTCGACGGCAAGCAGATCACCCTCTACGACGCCTCCACCAACGTCTACGTGACGGCGCCCCAGAAGGCAGGCATCGACGAAACCGTCGTCCACTTCGTCCGCGACCTGCGGATGCGCCTTCCCCTGGCGCCGCTGGTGATGAAGACCCTTCCCCAGGAACTCGCCCGCCGCGTGGAAAGCGTAGACTACGTGGAGAAGACCGGCATCTACGGCGACCCCCTCCACCACATCGCCGGACGCACGGCGACCGTGGACTTCGAGATGTGGATCGCCGACGGCAAGAAACCGCTGCTGAAGAAAATCGCGCTGACGTATCGCGAAGCCGAGGGCCAGCCGCGCTTCGAGGCCGAGTTCTCCGACTGGGACCTCGATCCGGGATTCCGCAAGTCGAAGTTCGTGTTCGACGCGCCCAAGGGAGCCAAGCCCCTTCCGTTCGCTGCCGAAC
>JBHEPB010000305.1:0-8284 GCA_046260515.1 Binatia bacterium | reverse complement strand
GGCCTGGGCCGAGCAGAGGTAGGCGCAGGCGTCGCCGAATTCACCCGGCGTGCCGAGGCGGCGCGCGGCCAGGCCGGCGCGGATGTCGTCGTAGGCTTCTTCGACCGACTGGCCCTTCATCGCCGCCGCCATCTCTGCCATGAAGCGCTGCCTCTCGGTGTCGATGCGCTCGGGCAGCAGGTTGTTGATCGTGACATTGGCCGACGCCACCTCCAGCGAGATGCCTTTACAGTAGGAGAGCAGGCCGGCGCGGGCTCCCGAGGACAGGCCCATGGGCGCGCGCGGCGTCTTGACCATGGCCGACAGGATGTTGACGATGCGGCCGAAGCGGCGCGCCGCCATGCCGTCGATGACGGAGCCGATCATCAGCGCGGGAGCCAGCAGGTTGGCGTCGAGGGCGGCGATCCAGTCGTCGCGATCCCAGTCCTGGTAGCGGCCGGGCATGGGGCCGCCGTTGTTGGTCACCAGGATGTCGGGCTCAGGGCAGGCTTCCAGCAGGGCGGCCCGCGTCGTGCGCTCGGCGATGTCGCCGACGACCATGCGCACCTCGCTGCCCGTGGCCGCGCGGATCTCGCGAGCCGCCGCTGCCAGGTTCTCTTCGCTGCGGGAGTTGATGGTCACCTGCACGCCTTCGCGCGCAAGGGCCGTAGCGCAGGCCTTGCCGAGGCCCTTGCTCGATGCGCAGACGATGGCGCTTTTTCCACGGATGCCGAGGTCCATGCCGTTGTCCTCCTGCTCAGAAGTCGAGGTCGGGAGGCGGCATCGGCCCCCACTGGTTGAGGGCCGCCAGGATGTGATGCGAACCGGCCGGCACGTCGGCCGTCAGCAGGTCGCTGTCGGTCCAGTGCTCCACCGTGAATCCGAAAGGATCCTTCCAATAGTCGAAGATCTGCCCGCCGAGGATGTGGCGGCCGATGCCCCAGTAGGGCCGGCCGCCGTTGTCGTTGGCCAGCAGGTGCTCGCGGCCCACCATCAGGTCGTCGAAGTCGGCCACTTCCCAGGCGCAGTGCCCAAGTTTCGCTTCGGGCGCGTCGAGGAGCAGCAGGGTGTGGTGGTCGGTGGCCACGGCTCCGCGGTCGCAGCGCAGGAAGCGACCGAGGGGCTGCTCGGGGCCTTCGAGGAAGAAGTCATCCGAGACGAGGAGGCCGAGGGTGCGGCGGTACCACTCGAAGGTCGCCGCGAGGTTCGTGGTCTTCAGCGCTGCGTGGCCGAAGCGCTTCACCTGGGCGGGACCGGCCTCGACGCGCTGAAGAGTGACGACGCGGGGGCGCTCGCTGCCGTTGTTGAGGGGCGGATGCGAGCGCAGCGGCAGGGGCGCCACGGAAGCGATGCCGTGGACGACATCGACGAGGCGACCGTCGGGATCGCGCAGGCGCACCGCCTTGCCGCCGCCCGGCTCCTTCAGTTCTTCCACCGCGGTGGAGGTGGCCGCCGCGAGGCGCTCCAGGTCGTCCTCCGACGCCGCGCGGAAGGCGAGGCCGAGGAAGGCCGCCTCCCCGAGGTGGGTGACGTGGACGTGGTGGTCCGCGTCGCTGCCGCGCATGTACAGGGTGTCGCCTTCGAGGGCGGCGCGCTGCATGCCGAAGGCGCTGAGGAAAGCTTCCATGAGGCCGAGGTCGGGAGCCTGGAAGCGGGGGAAGGCGACGTCCGTCACCCGGATCACCGGTTCGGCGCCGCCGGGGGCCTGCTTGGTGGTGTTCATGGGGCGTAGTATGCGCAGCCGAGGGGAAGGCCGCTTGGCCCCACGAGCCGAGTGGTTGACCGGGCGAGCCAACCTCGGCCCCCACCGCCTCCCCGTCGCGAAGATGCCGATCCACACCGGCCAGTCCCAATCGACCATCGCCAGCTGGAGCGCCACCATCGCCAGGGCCCTCGACGCCCGCGGCCTCGACGGCGCCGCCATCGCCGAGCGCGCCGGCATCGACCCTGCCTCCCTTTCCGATCCCGACGCCCGCGTGCCCCGCGCCGCCCTCACCCGCCTCTGGCGTCTCGCCGTGGAGGAGAGCCGCGACCCGGCCTTCGGGCTGGAAGCGGCCCGCCACACCCTGCAGACCACCTTCCACGCCCTCGGCTACGCCGTGCTCGCCAGCAGCACGCTGCGCGAAGCCGTGGGGCGCATGATCCGCTACCGCCGCCTGATCGGCGACCTCATCGAGCTTCGCCTCGAAGACCATGGCGAGCGCAGCCGCTTCGTCATCGACGTGTCGGCCGGCGGCGGCGCGGTTCCGCCGGAAGCCGTCGATGCCATCGTCGCCGTCACCGTGAGGCAGACCCGCCTGCTGCACGGCGGGCGCGACGTGTTCCCGCTGGCGGTGTCGCTGGAGAGACCGCTTCCCCACGACACCTCGCCCTACGAGAGGGCCCTGCGTGCTCCCGTGTCCTTCGGCCAGGCGGCCAACTTCCTCGAGTACGCGCGCGAGGACCTCGACCGCCGCCTGCCGGCCGCCAACGCCGAACTGGCCCGCCAGAACGACGAGGTCGTGGTGCGCTACCTCGCCCGCCTGGAGAAGGGCAGCCTGCTCGGCCGCACGCGCCAGGCCCTGCTGGAGAGCCTGCCAAGCGGAGCGCCCACCAAGCCCGAGATCGCGCGCCGTCTCGGCACCAGCCCGCGCAGCCTGCAAAGGATGCTCGCGGCCGAGGGCGCTTCCTTCAAGGACCTGCTGGCCGAGGCCCGCCTGACGCTGGCGAAGAGCTACCTGGAGGAAGGGCGGCTGCCGGTCACCGAGATCGCTTTCGTGCTCGGCTTTGCCGACACCAGCGCCTTCTCGCGGGCCTTCCGCAGGTGGACGGGGGCGGCGCCGAGTGACTGGACTGGTCGCGTACGAGGGGACGCCGCTTGAAGATCCTGGTCACCGCCGCCGTTTCGCTCGCGATCGCTGCATCCGCAGCGCCATCCACGAGAACGAGCTGCGCAACCACGTGTCCGGCGTGAACGGCTTCGCGGACTGCGACGGGGTGTTCTGAGCGGAGCCCTTCTTTCCACCCGGACCCCCTCGACCTGTCCTGCCCTGAGGACACGCCCTACTGAGCTGTCCTCTTCACAGGTCACTCGGCGGCCGCCTCCCGCCTCGGCGTGAACGAACTCTTTCTTCTATTTCTTCTGCAACCCCGGTCCCTTGGACCTCCAGGCCGCCGCTGCCGCGTGCCCTGCGCCCCCTTGGCCCGGGGGTTGCTCTACCTGCCTCACGCGGGCCACCTTTCGAGGGCGCCTCGCGGGGGAGACATCCGCATGAGTTCGCTCGCTACGCTCAACCTTCAATCCCGCTCCTTTCACCCCACGGCGACGCCCACCGTCGTGCTCCCCACCGCGCCGCCGGTGCGCGCCCTTGCCCGCAAGCTGCACGCGCTGCGGTCCCTGTCCCTTTTCCTCGACGCCCCGGAGCCGGAACTGCTTCGCCTGGCGGAGGCTTCCCTGCTGCGCCAGTTCGACAGCCGCCACACGATCGTGTCGGGGCGAGTCCGCGAGAACTGCATCATCCTGGTCGAGGGCAGGGCGAAGACCGTCACGCGGCGCAGCGGAACCGACAGCGGAGTCACCCTGGAGATCCTGGAATCGGGGTCCATCCTTTCCGATCTCGGCCGGAGCTCCCGCTCGACCGGCCCGTCCAGCGAGACGGTCGCCCTCGAGCGCTGCCGCGTCCTCTTCCTCCCGCGCCGGTCCCTGGACAACTTTCTCCTGCGCAACGCCTCCGTCGCCCTGCGCCTGCTCGACGAGATGGCCGCGCGCCTCGAACGCGCAAGGGAGAGCGCGACGCCGTTCTCCCGACTCGATGTCGGCGACCGCCTCTACCAGCGTCTCGTCGAATTGTCGGAGTCGCGCGGCAGCGCCCGGCCCGGGGGAGCCGTGCTCATCGACCTCGGCCTCCACCAGTCCGAACTGGCAGCCAGCATCGGTGCTTCGCGGGAATCCGTGAATCGCCA
This sequence comes from Binatia bacterium, assembly GCA_046260515.1. Taxonomy (GTDB): domain Bacteria; phylum Desulfobacterota; class Binatia; order UBA1149; family CAITLU01; genus DATNBU01. Next base: position 4,363 of record JBHEPB010000305.1, on the reverse strand, counting down.
GTTCGCAGCGTGGAGAGAACTCGGCCTGGTCGAGTGCGGCCGCTGCTCGGTGATCGTGAAGGACCCGCTCGGACTGTCGATGGTGGTCTCCGAACACCTGCGTTCACGGCCCCTGTCCCCCGCCGCGTCCTCCGACGACAGACGCCACGAACGATCCTGAGACCGACCATCCGGCCCCCCGGTGCCCTCGCCATACGGCGGCGCATCGGTTAAACGCCCGGGATCCATGACGGATTCCGACGCAACCGGCGAGACGCAACGATTGCGACGAGAACGCGACTTTTATCGCCGTATCCTCGACGTCGGCTCCGGCGACGATCCCGAGATCTTCCTTCGGGAGGTCCTGCGCCTTTTCGTCGAGATGACGAACGCGGCCCGAGGCTACATCGCCCTCTATGGCCAGGACGGGCCGGACGGCGGGGTCGTGTGGTCGGCGGCCGAGGGCTGCACCGAGGGCGAGGTCGCCCAGATTCGCCGCAACATCTCCGATGGCATCGTCGCCGCGGCCCTCCACTCCGGGCGCACGATCGTCACCCCCTCGGCCATGCTGGATCCGCGCTTTCACGATCGCGCCAGCGTGAGAGCGGCCTCGATCGAAGCCGTCCTGTGCGCGCCGGTGGGTGTCGATACCCCGACGGGAGTGGTCTATCTCCACAGCCGGGCCGGGGCCCCGCCCTTCGGCGAGGAAGACCGCGCCGGCCTCGAAGTCCTCGCCCGCCACATCGCGCCCCTGTGCGACCGCCTTCTCGTGCGCCATCAGTTGCTGAAGAGCGACGACCCCACGCTGCCGTGGCGGGCCAGGTTGCGCTGCGAAGGACTGATCGGCCGCAGCCGGGCCCTGGCGACGACCCTCCAGGACGCCGCCGCCGCCGCTCCCCTGCGCGACGTGACCGTGCTGCTCACCGGCGAGTCCGGCACCGGCAAAACCATGCTCGCCCGGGTGATCCACGACAACAGCCCGCGCTCGGCCGGTCCCTTCATCGAGATCAACACGGCGGCTCTCCCCGAGTCGTTGATGGAGAGCGAACTGTTCGGTGCGGTCGCCGGCGCCCATTCCACGGCGACGCGGGCCGCCGTGGGCAAAGTCGCGGCCGCCCAGGGCGGCACGCTCTTCCTCGACGAGATCGGGGAACTGGGCGCCGCCGCCCAGGCCAAGCTCCTCCAGCTGCTGCACTCCCGGGAGTACTTCCCCCTCGGTTCCTCGCGTGCGCTGAAGGCCGACATCCGCATCATCGCGGCGACCAACAGCGACCTTCTCGACGCGGTGGCGGCGGGCCGCTTCCGCGAAGACCTCTACTACCGACTCGACGTCCTGCGCATCCGGACCCCGCCCCTGGCCGAAAGGCGCGAGGACGTGCCGGAGATCCTGCGGACGCTGTTCAGCGAGGCCTGCCGCCGCAACCGGATCGGCGCAATCGAGGTGTCGAGCGCGGCCGCCGCCGCGGCCCAGGCTGCCGAGTGGCCCGGCAACATTCGCCAGCTGGCCAACGCCGTGGAACGCGCGGTCGCGCGCGCATCCGCCGAGGGATCGACGGTAGCGGAGGTGCGCCATCTTTTCGGCGACCAGGCCGCAATCGGCGACCGGCAGGAGACGGCCAGCTGGCAGACGGCCACGCGCAGCTTCCAGCGCGACCTGCTGCTGCGCACGCTGAAGGAGACCGGAGGAAACGTCTCGGAAGTGGCCCGCCGCCTCGATCTCGTCCGCTCCCACGTCTACGCGATGATGAAGGCCTTCGGCGTCGAAAAATCCTGAGCCGGCCGTCCCGCCGGAGGAGCTTGCAAGGAGGCGATCGGCGCGACGGGGACTCGGGACGGACTCGGGATCAGGGCCTCTCGACGCGGCATTCGCCCAGGCCCGCGGCGCGCCGGATGAAGTCGAGATCGAAGGTCCGGAGCGACTCGAGATCCTGGCACGACGCCAGGTGGAGCGAATCGGCGAAGTCCAGGCCGAGTTCGTGCCAATCGATGGCCCGGGCGATCCGCTGGCCGTTGGCGAGCCGGACATTCGGCAGTCCGAAGACGCGCCGCAGTACCTCGCAAACCACGGTCGGGTCGAGATCGTAGGCGGCGCGCAGCACCCACTCCGTCTCCAGGACAACGGTGTCGGGGATGAACACCGTCGCCGAGGAAAAGAGTTTCAGCCCCGCCTTGTACTGGACTTCGTCGTCGCCGGTCAGGAAGCGGACGAGAACGTTGGTATCAATCGCGACCACGCCACTTCGTCCGGGCGTCTGCCCTCAGGGCCGCGTCGATCTCTTCGTCGGTCCTCGCGCGCACCTTGTCCCTGAGCATCCCCGCTACGTCGGAAACCACCGTGTCCTCGAAGGGAGCCTTGGGCTTCAGCAGAACCCCGTCTCCGGTGTCGGTCACCGTCAGTTCCAGGCCAGCCTCCCAGTGGTGCGCGCTGCGCACCGCCTTGGGGATGATCACCTGGCCCTTGCTGGACAGTCTGGTTGTCTCCATCCCAGTCACCTCGTTTCGGTAAGACGGAGGTAAGACTATGACGGAATCTGGCGCCTGGCAATGTCTTTCCTGTCATCGAACAAGGCTGGCTGGAGAACCGGACGCCGCCTGTCGTGGCGGACCGCGCCGGTTCCTCGCCGCCGGGGATGCCCGGCTACTCGGGTTGGACCCGGTTCGAAGAGAGGGCCTCGGCCGAAGCACCGCCGTGACAGGAGGGAGCTTCGGGAGTAGTCGCCGTGTAGGCCGAAGCGGCGGCCGCGAACGTCCACACACCGAAGCCCATCACCATCGCGCCGGCGAGGCGCCTTGCCGAAGTGGAACGCAGGCCCGCCGCGCCGCGGCCGGCGAACAGGCCCACCATCAGCGTGGCCGGCAGCGTGCCGAGGCCGAAACCCGCCATCACCAGCGCGCCGCTCGCTGCCGATCCGGAAGCCGCCGCCACCGCCAGCGCGCTGTAGACGAAGCCGCAGGGCAGCCAGCCCCACAAGGCGCCGAAGGCGAGCGCAGAGAAGATCGACTCGCCGCTGCGGGCCCTCCCGGCCAGCGGCGCGAGGCGGCGCCACAGCGAGCCTCCGGCGGCCTCGATGCGGCCGAGGCCGATGGACCAGCCGGCCATGTGAAGTCCGGCCGCGACGATGAGCAGGGCGGCCACGGCGCGCAGCGCAAGCATGCCGCCCGGGCCGCCGAGCCCGGCGAAGGCGGCGCCGAAGGCCCCGACCGCGGCGCCCATCAGGCTGTAGCTCGCGACGCGGCCCGCGTTGGAAGCCAGGGCCCGCTGCGGACCGCTGCGCGCGCGGGTGGCCGACAGCGCGCCGGCGATGCCGCCGCACATGCCGATGCAGTGGGCGCTGCCGAGAAAGCCCATGGCCAGCCCTGCCAGCGCGATGCTCATCGCGCCGCTCCCGGTGCGGCGGCCTTCGCCTCCGACACTGCCGGAGTGTGCGAGCCGGACGGCGCCGTTGCCGCGAAACCACGCGGCGGCTTCGCGACAACGAAGGGCGCGTCGTCGAAGAGCACCATCGCACCCTGGGCTTCGAGGTCGTCGAACTGCCCGCTGCGCACCGCCCAGAAGAAAGCCCAGATCGCGGCGGCCAGCAGCAGCAGCCCGAGGGGAATCAGCACGAAGATGACGTTCATGCGGCCACCTCGCCACGCAGCCCCAGGCTCGGAGCGTCAGCGGCCTGCGAGCGGCCGGGGACGGGCGACGACGGAAGCGATGTCGGCGCGGAACCCGGAGCCTGTTCCTGATTCTGCACTGGCGCGTGGGCGCCGGGCCCGCCGAGGCGCACCGCGTTCAGCACCACCACCAGCGAACTGAGCGACATGCCGATCGCTGCCCACCAGGGCGTGATGTGGCCGGCGCAAGCCAGCGGCAGGGCGAGCAGGTTGTAGGCGATGGACCAGCCGAGGTTCTGGCGCATCACGCGCCGGGTGGCGCGGGCGAGGTCCACGGCGTCGGCCACGGCGGCCAGGTCTTCCTTCAGGAGCACGCCGTCGGCGCGGCTACGCGCGAGATCGGTGCCGCCGCCCATCGCGATCGACACCTGGGCCGCGCCGAGCACCGGCGCGTCGTTGACGCCGTCGCCGACCATCAGCACCACCGCGCCTGCCGCCTGGAGGTCCTGCACCGTGCGCAGCTTGTCCGCCGGGCTGGCGCCGCCGCGATACTGCTCGATGCCGAGGGAAGCGGCCAGGGCTGCGACGACGGCCGGCGCGTCGCCGCTCACGATGCTCACCGAGAGTCCCGCCTCGCGCAGGCGGCGCACGGTTTCCGCTGCCCGGGGCCGCGGCGTGTCCTCCAGTTCGAAAGCTGCCAGCAAGCCGTCGGCGTCGCCGAGGAGCACGCCGGCGGGACCGGCCGGGGCGGCCGAGCCCGACAGCTCGCGAACCCAGGCCGGCG
>JBHEPB010000207.1:0-3745 GCA_046260515.1 Binatia bacterium | reverse complement strand
GCATGGGCGAGCCGTCGTCGAGGGTGACGCCCGCCATGAGCTTGGCGTCCGAGTGGCACTTGCCGCAGGTCTCCGGAACCCGCTTGGCGGAAACGCTCGAGGCCGGATTGCTGGCCGACTGGATGCCGTGCACCCCGTGGCAGCTCACGCACTGCGCGGCGTGGACGTTGCCTTCCTTGAGGAGGGCGCGGCCGTGGTGGCTGGTCTCGTACTTGGCGAGCTGGTCGGTGGGAAGGGCCGGGTTGAAGCGGCCCATCAGCGTCGCGTCGCTGTGGCAGCGTGAGCAGAACGCGGGGATCCACTTGGGGTCTGCGACGCGCTCGTCGTGGTCGGCCGGCCACTGGTCGGGATGGTCGTGGTCCATGTCGCCGGACGGGTCCCCGCCGTGGCAGCCGGCACACGACAGGTTGTGGCGCAGGTGCGCGTCGCTGAGCAGCAGCTTCAGGTCCATGTACTCCGGGGAACCTGCGGCTTGCGGGTCCAGGGAGAACAGCGTGGGCGCCTCCTGGAAGTCCGGATTCGAATGGCAGAGCAGGCAGTTGTTGGTCAGGATCGACTCGAGCTTGGCGGTGTCGAGTCCCAGCGACAGGAGGTCGCGCGCCTGGGCCGGCGAACTGATGAACTCGCCGTCGACGGCATCCGCGAACAGCTGCCGGGCATGGGCGGGGAGGGCGTCGAAGTAGAGCCGTTCGGCCTCGCCCACCACGGGCGTGCCCGCGTCGTCCTCCGCTTCGAAAAGGCCCTTCAACGCTTCGCTTACCGCGGGGACGGCAACCTCGCCGGTTTCCGCCCCTTCCGCGAGGACCGCCGGCGGCCGCAGCGCGTGTACGAGCAGCGGCAGGGCGGCCAGTGCCACGGCGGCGATGCAGCGCGGCGTCCTCATTTCGCCACCTCCGCAGGTTGCCCGTTGCCGCCCTTCCAGAGCAGAACAAGAAGGACCGCGGTGACGGCGGCCGTCGCCGTTCCGGCCGCGAGGTAGTTCCAGCCGACAAGGCCGTGCAGGACCATGTGCACGATCGCCGCGCCGCTCAGGACGAACCAGCGGTGCCCGTAAAGGCCGACGCGGAGCAGGGTCACGGCGGCGGCCACGGCGAGCGTCACCATGGCGCAGGCCCTGGCGACGATGGCCGTCTCGGCGTCGGTGGTCGGATCGGTGTCGATGCCGAGGTCAGCGGCCTTCACGGTCAGGAAGAGGAGGAAGTAGATGGCGGCGATGCCGAGGTCGGTGAAGGCCGGGGAGGGCTTGTTCTGCCGTGCGCTGCGGTCGAGCCAGGGGATCAGCGCCCAGAGGCCGAGCAGCAGGCTGACGACGAGCAGGCAGATCTCCGGGCCTTCCATGCCGAGCAGGTGCGGCGGGAACTCCTTGAGGAGCTGGTAGATCCACAGGAAATACCACTCGGGCTTGATGCCCGGGTAGGCCGGGGCCAGCGGGTCGGCCTTGGCGCCCAGTTCCCACTCCATTCCCGGAAGTCCCGGGCCGTAGGGCATCGAAACGGCGAGGCCCGCCAGCGCCGTCAGGCACACGAGCCACAGCAGCAGGTCCCTCAGCGCGAAGTTGGGGAAGAACGGCATGCCCTTGCGGCCCGACGGCCCGTGGATGGACGGCGCCATGCCCTGACGCTGGATGAAGAGGAGGTGGAGCCCCACGATCGCAAAGCAGAGCAGCGGGAGGATCACCACGTGCCCGGCGAAGAACCGGTACAGGGTGTTGATCGTGACATCCTCGCCGCCGCGCATCACCAGCAGCAGCCAGTGCCCGATCACCGGGACGGACTTGACGGAGTCGGTGCCCACGGCCGTTGCGAAATAGCTGAGCTCGTTCCACGGCAGCAGGTAGCCCGAGAATCCGAAGGCCAGCGCGATGCCGAACAGCGCGTAGCCGCTCAGCCATGTCAGTTCACGCGGGGGGCGGTAGGCCTTCAGGAGCATGGTGCTGAACATGTGCACCACCAGCGAGATGATCATCAGGTGGGCGCTCCAGCAGTGCATGGAGCGCACCAGCCACCCGAAGGGGACCTTGGTGGCGATGTAGCGGATGCTCTCGTACGAGGTCGCTTCGCCGGGCTGGTAGTACATCAGCAGCAGCACGCCGGTCACGATCTGCACGATGAAGAAGAACAGCGTGGCGCCGCCCAGGTAGTACCAGAACATCGGGTGGGCCCCGACCGGGACTTCCTTGTGGCGCATGTACTCGACGAGGGGCCGGACCCCGTAGCGCTCGTCCAGCCACGCCATCAGGCCCCGCGGCGAGTCGTCCGGGGTCATGCCTGTTGCGGCGTCACCACGACGCCACCCTCCGCGCTCTGCTGGGCAACGTACTGGGCCAGCGGCCGCGGCGGCGGACCCGAGATCACCCGGCCGTCGAGGTCGAACCTTCCGTTGTGGCAGGCGCACCAGATCACGGATTCGCCCGGCACGAACTTCACGGTGCAGCCTTCATGGGTGCAGCGCGCGTCGAGAGCCCGGACTTTCTGGGCGGCGTCCTGGAAGACCAGGATGCGCTTGCCCTGGGCGGGCACGATCACGAAGCGTTCCTTCTCGAGCGCCTTCAGCTGGTCGGCGCTGAGCTGGACCGGGCCGCCGGGACCGCCCGAGGGAAGGGGAGTGAGGAAGCGAAGGACGGGGTAGAAGACGCTGGCCAGCCAGCCGGTGGCCCCGAGACCGAGGAGGAGATCGAGAAAGCCGCGCCGGGTATGCCTGGTCTCGCCCTTCGTACTGGACATGCGTCACCTCGAAGACAGGAATACCGATCGAGTTGCCGAACCACCCGTTGCCGAGTTTCAGCGGCTGCGCAGACCCCGGTCGCGGTCCCGGCTCCTCGGCCGGCCTCGACTTGGCGCGGACCCCTGCAATCGCCGAGCCATGTCGCCGCTTCGCTCGATTTCGTGCGGAATGCGGCGGATCCCGGTTCGCACGTTCCCGGAGCCGGGAACGCCGTGCGGGAGAGTTGTCATTCTTTGGACCTGCCGGCTTCGACGCAAGCGGTCAGCGCGAGACCGGGCCTGGCGCGTGGACTCTCGGCCGAGGTGTCCGATAAGGTGCAATCCGTAAACTAGGCCCCCTGCCCCGCCCGCCCTGGCGGGTGTCGAGTTCACAACTGCCACCCGCACGCGTCATTTCAAGGTTCCGAAGCGCTCTTTCTCCACTTTCGGCGTGACCGCGGACACAACTGTGCGCCGCGGAATCGATCCGATCGACTTCGCCGAGCGGCCTTGGTGCGGCCGCTTGCGGCTCGCGAACGGCGGCGACGATTCGTCCGGGCAGGGTCGTCGTTGCGACCGCGAGACCTCAGTCCCTGTTGCGCTCGCCCAGCCGCGCCACCGGCGCGGGAAGCCCGTCGATGCTCGTCGCGTTCTTCTGCTGCTGGTAGTCGACGATGCCGTCGGGGCCCTTCTTTTCGGCCCAGCGCACCAGCGTGTCGCGCTGCCTCGCATTGTCCATGCGCGGCACCGCGTAGCCGCAGGAAGTCTGGACGCGCTCGACGTCGAGGACGAGGATCTGCCGTTCGCCGGGGAAATCGCCGAAATGGCTGCGCAGGTCGGCGTAGCCGGGATCGACGGGAAGCACCGTCCGCCCGCGGCCGTAGAGGCGCAGGATCATCGCCTTCGCGTCGAAGCTGCACAGCATGATGGTCATGCGGCCGTTGTCGGCCACGTGGGCCGAGGTTTCGTTGCCGCTGCCGGTGAGATCCAGGTAGGCCACCGTCCTGTCGTCGACGACGCGAAGCGTGTCGAGGCCCTTGGGC
>JBHEPB010000206.1:0-13212 GCA_046260515.1 Binatia bacterium | reverse complement strand
TCGGTGCTCGAACGCGCCGTCGATGCCGCCCGCGTCGTGCTGGCCGCCGACTCCCTCGGCGCCGCCGAACGTTCGCTGGAGGAAGCCGTCAAGTACGCTCTCACCCGCGAACAGTTCGGCCGCGTCATCGGCTCCTTCCAGGCCGTCAAACACATGTGCGCCGAGGTTTTCGCCGAAGTGGAGCCGGTGCGCTCGCTGATGTGGTACGCCGCCTTCGCCTGGGACGAGCAGCGCGAGGACGCGCCCGCCATGGCCGCCCTGCTCAAGTCCCACGCCACCGAGGTCGCCACCGAGGCCACTACCACCTGCGTGCAGGTCTACGGCGGCATGGGCTTCACCTGGGAGTGCGACATGCAGCTGTGGTTCAAGCGCGCGGGCTACAACCGCCAGATGTTCGGTTCGCCGACTATGCTGAGGGAAAGGGCGGCGGCGCGGATGACGGCCGCCTGAAGCCGTCGGCCTCAAAAACGGCCGCCTGACGCCGGGGCCTTGAGAACGGCCGGCTGACGCCGGGGCCTCGAGAACGGCCGGCTGACGCCGGCCTTTGGGGCGCTACGGCGTCTCCTCGCAGCACTCGTTGTCGCAGGAGCGGATGGAGTCGGGCTTCCTCGACCAGGGCTGCACGACGGGGGGCAGTCCCTGCACCCGTTTCAGTTCGTCCTTCCAGTTCCCGGCCACCTTGTTGGTGCCGAGGGCCCCGGCGTTCTTGCCGATGATGTAGACCTGGCCCTTGCCGACGCCCGCACCCAGGTAGGCATAGGCGTCCGTCCACGAGTTGCCGTAGGCGAGGTCGATGAGGAAGCCCTGCGCGACCAGCTTTTCCAGGTAGCCGCGCTTGTACCTCCCCACGTTGTCGACGGTCGGAATGATATCGGACAACGTGGCCGTCAGCTTGAGATTGCCGCGGGCAAAGCGGCGAACGCGGAGCCAACGCTCGGTCCACGAGGTGGCACGAAACGGCCGACCCGTCAGGTAGAGCAGCACCGCGCCTCGATCGCGGTGGGCACGGGTCAGTTCCGCGGCGCCGGCGTAGGGTTCGGGATTGTAGCTGCTCTGGTCGTGCTTGCGTCCCCACACGAACTGCCAGGCGAACTGGCGGTCGTGGGTTGTCAGTGTCCCGTCGATGTCGAAGACGACGAGGTGGGTGTTCTTCGGATAGATGCGCAGCGTCGCCGTGGTCTGCGTCCCGTCACCCAGGACACGGAAGAACAGCGGGTAGATGCCGGATGGAAGCGGTGTGAACTCGGCGGGGAGCGGGAAGGAAATCCAGCCGTGGCTGTTGGTCTGGTACTCACCCAGGGACACCCAGCCCTGGCGAAGCCCGAGGAAGGTCTCCACCGTCTCGGCTTCGAGGTCCTTGTGCCGGGGGCCGTAGGCGAAGCGGGCCCGAATGCGGATCTCGTTGCCCGCGATGACGAGGATGTCCGGAGCAACATGGGCCGGTTCGCCCGCCAGCGTGGCCCGCCATCGGCTCCGGAACTTGCCCTCCCTCTTGACGACGAGTTTCTCGGAGATGCACTGGGTCGTCGGCGCGGAGATCGGCAGCTTCGGAGTGTCGGCCGGTCTCAACTCGATCCCGGCCGTCCCGCCTGCCGAGCAGCCGATCGCTGAGGCCAGTGCGATGGCCGGCAGCAGCGACCACGGCCACTGCCGGCGGGTCGGCGGGGAAGCCGGCCTGCCATTGGGGCGGCGGGAGGAGCGGGGCGGGGAATCGTGGAGAGGCACTTCGAGGACCGCTAGCACGGTTCCGTTTCGGGAACCTGTCGCGGCGGGGGTCCCGGCTCCACCCGATGGGGGAGACTCCCCTCCTTTCGGTTCCGCAAGCCCCAGCGGAAATGCCGACGACGCGGCCTCGTCTCCCAGGCCTTCTCGGGCTGAGCATCGTCACTCCGGACCCGACCATCGCCTGCTATCCGGCCCCGGTTCTCTGGTAGGTCGGGTAGGCAGCGGCTCGCCCACGGACTGCGCAGGACAGGACCCGCAGGTGCGACCGGGCGCGGCGTTGGAGACGCCGGGTCGGTCGGAGCAACGGCTGGGTGGAGGCCTCTGGCGCAGCAATGTTCCCGAACGGGAATAATTCGGTGGCGCTGGTCCTCTGTGGCGCGCTCCTTGCCGCCGCCGACGGCCTCGTGTCACTCCTCGGCGGAGGGCGGCGCGCGGCGGCCAGGCGGCGGCGGCAGGGGACGGGGAAGCGGTAGCCGCGGCGCTACTCGACGAAGGTCACGAACCAGTCCGTGCGAACCCGGCCTGGGCCCGGCAGGCCAAGGACGTTGTTGATGTTGACGTTGCTGGTCGGCGGCACGCAGGTCGTCGCCACGGTGCGGGGCTCGCTCGGATCGGCCAGGCCCGTCGCGCTGATCGTCGCGCCGAAGCACTGCCGGAAGGCGGCTGCGGTGCAGTCGCCAGGCTCGATGCCGGGCTGGATCCACCCGTCGCAGTCCGTGTTGTTGGAGCACGGGATGATGCCGCGACCGTCCTCCTCGAACACGCCGTCGCAGAACACGTCTACAGACGTGAGGCCGCAATTTCCCTCTCCATTCGAGTCGACCGTGCAGTCGCCCTCGAGGCTGCAGTTGTCGGGGCGAACATCCACGCCGCTGCTTGTCGAGCTGCAGGTCCCGGCTGCCGCCGCCGCGCATTCGGCGTCGCTCGAGCAGGCGACGCTCGTGTTGCCCGAGCAGGTTTTGCATGGGCACGACAGATGGGTGTTCGGTGCGGAACACGGCAGCGACGCGGCCAGGGTGGACGTTCCGGTCGTCTCCGTGTGTGAGATCAGCAGTCCCGACCCCGTGATGTTGTTGCCGGGATTGGGCATGCAGTCGATGCTGTAGAAGCCTCCGCCCGGATACGGATACGTCGGGTCGCTGGCATGTGCCTCGCAGGAAAGGCCGTTGGAGGCCCCGCCGACGCAAGTGCCGCTGCGCAGGCCGTCGCCCGGCGTATCGCCATCGCAGGTGGGGCACGGTGCCAGGAGGTCGCCCCCAAGGAAGATCTTCACCCGCTCCACGATCTCGACGTCGCCGCCGCCGGTCTCCACGTTCCAGGTCCCGGTCGGATTGTTGCTGGCCACCCCGAGGGCGCACGAAGATGTCCCACCGATGAAAATGGGTGCCGGGGTTCGCGTGATGCACTGGCACTGCGAACCGCCGCAATCGTCGGCATCCGCGGCGCCAGGCTCGTCGCAGACGGTGCGCGTATCGTTGGCACAGCGGCAGTTGGCGGAGGCGGGATCGAAGCCGGTGACGTCGCAGGTGCCGCAGGGGGCGCTGGCCGGCCCGCAGTCGAGCGCGAAGGTCATGGCCGTGCCCGAAGCCGGATCGAAGCTGTGGCCGAGGCCTTTCCACCCGACGTCGATCTCCGTGGCCCGGTCGTCGCCCACGGCATCCGCGCGCATCTCCCATAGCATCTTGGTCGGGCAGGCGGCGACGACGGGCAGAAGCGGCGTCCACAGGCTCGCCTGCGAAGTGAGGCACACGATTTCGAGGTCGCCGCTTCCGAGCACGGTGCGCGACCGCACGCAGGGATCCGGAGAGGCAACACCCGGCGCACCGCTGCAGTCGGGCACCAGCACGCCGTTGCGCTGGATGGCGATCGTGTTCGGATCGGCCGGCGCGAGCGACGCGTCGATCACGAACGTGAGCACGAGAGGATCGGCGGCCGTTGCATCCGGCGCCGTGATGTCCACCTGGCGGCCGAGCAGTTCGAAGCCAACCGGGGCTTCGGTTGCCGCGATCACGCGCAGCACCACGGCGCCGGCGTTGGGCGTCTGCACGGCGGCGGTCACCGGCACCTCAGTGCTCGGGCCCGTGGCGCCTTCGTCGGTCGTGGAGGTGCCGCCCGCCGGGACCTCTTCCACGATCTCGACGCAGGATTCACTGCTGGCAAGACAGCCGAGCAGCGGTGCGAGTCCGTCCTCGACCGCCGTGAGCACCGCCGTGCCCTGGCCGGCCGCCGTGCAGCCGGATTTGGATTCGGCCTTGGCGATCTTGCCGGCAAGGCCGTTGCGCGCCTTGGCGAGGGCGGTGTCGCGCCTGGTCGCATCGCCCGTCGTTGCGAACTTGGCCCACGCTCCGAGAGAGGAGCCGGCAAACTTGCCGGCGGCCTTGTACAGGGCCGACGCACACGGGCCTCCGCCGGGTGCCGCCGGAGCCGCCGACACGACCTCGGCCGCCGTGTCGTCGACGATCGACTGACTGGTCGATTCCAGACCGTTGCAGTCGACGCCGCTCTTCGATTCGGCCTTCGCGAACGCATCGAGGAACTTGCCGCTGCCCTTCGAAAGGCAGGTTGGATCGACGGCGGAGCCGTCTTTGGCGGCCTTTGCGCTGCAGCCGAGCGCGGCGGCGGCGAACTTGCCGGCTGCCTTCAGCTTGGCGCCGCGGCAGGCACTGTCGGGTGGCGGAGCGGCAAGCGCGGTCGATGCGGCGAGCAGCACGGCGAGCGAGGCGACGCGGGATGCGAGAGAAAGGCGAACGATGACCATGACAACCTCCAGGCGACGGACTGTCCGGGACGGCTGCACAGCCTGCGCTATCGCCCGGAAACGATTCGCCGGTTCGAACAGGATCCGGCGGGTGCAGGGATAGTTTTCGCCCGCGCGCCTCACAACCGGTTTCGCATGCCTTTGGGCGCTGCCACGCGGAAATTCCTCGAAGCGAGTGCCGCGGGTCACTCGGGCGCGGGCCGGTTGGCGAGCACGGCGAGTTCCTTCGCCTGGCCCAGACCGCCGGTGCTGCGCAAGGGCCTGCTGGCCGCGCATGACCTCGGCTCGACCGTCACCGGCCGGCTTGGCCGGGAGGCGTGGCAGCGCCTGCACGGGAAGTGAGGGCGGCCTCGCAACTGCGCTTCTGGCACGGCCCCCGGTAGGCCGGCCATCCACGGCCGAGGGTTGTAATCTGGTTAACCAGGGCTCTATATTGGTCAGACCATGAAAGAAATCGCCGTCTACGAAGCCAAGACCCGCTTGTCCGACTTGCTCGCTCAGGTCGAACAGGGCGAGCAGATCACGATCACGCGCCATGGCGTCGCGGTAGCCCGCCTCGTCGCCGTGACACCGACCCGGAAGTCCGGCGCCGAGAGCCAGCGCCGGCGTGTCGCGACGGTGCTGGCCGCGCTCAAGGAACGACGCAAGGGCGTGACACTCGATCTTCCCGTTCGTGAAGCCATCGAGTCCGGGCGCGCGTGATGCCGTTCGTCCTCGACAACTCGGTGGTGTCAGGTTGGTATCTTGAGAACCAGACGAGCGCGTACACGGAGGCCATCGGAGCGCGCTTGCAGGACGATCGCGCAGTCGTGCCTTCCATTTGGGAGCTCGAGCTCTCCAACGTTCTCCGCACGGCCTGCGTGCGCAGTCGCATGAACGCGCAGGCTGCGCAGGCCGTCCTGGCGCAGATCGGATCTCTGCCGATCGAGGTCGATCGCGGGCCGGTTCCCTGTTCCGAACTCCTCGCGCTGGCGCTTCGGTTCAGCCTGAGCGCCTACGATGCCGCGTATCTCGAGGTGGCCCTACGCCTGCAGTTGCCGATCGCCACGCAGGATGCGGCCTTGCGCGACGCGGCGGTCGCGTCGGGTGTCGGGCTGGTCGAGGGCTAGGATCCCGTCGCGTCGGCGCGACGGGATGGGTCACGGCGGAGGTCGAGAAAACCTACCGACGTTTGGAGGGCGGCTCATCGATAGATTGCCGAGCCCATTCCTGCCCACCATCTGCCCGTCGGCTCCACTTCGCCGCCGGCAAAGCAGGCATCGCCCTTTCTCTCGGCGTTGGGGTGCTGGGCGTCAGAACTTTCCTCGTTGCCCGCTGGGACTCGCGCGGCTTTCGCGGGAACCGTGACACGCGCACACGGCAAAACGCCGAGCGCGTATCGTTATGCGCGGTTCGGCAGAGTGGGGTGGGGGACTCCCCTCGGAGTGTCTTGCCACAGGTCGGGCGCTGCTCAATGTTCGCGGCATGAACATCCTTTCCTCCCGTGCTGTCTCCGCATTCCTCCTGACGTTCCCGCTGATCGCCGGCTGCACGGTCGGACCGTTCGTGACGGACGTATCCTTGCGCCCCGATGGCTGCCCAGGTCAGCGCGTCGCCTCTCGCCCGGGGGACTAGCGCTCGCTTGGAAACGCGGAGAGGCGTGGCCGGTCTTGCGAGCAACCCCGCGCCAAGTCGGGCTCCTGAACTTCCTTCCGCAGCCCTCTCCTTCTCGAGGCAAACCTGAACCATGGACATTTCGACCGCGTACCTGCCCCAGCCCGTGTTCGCGCCCGAGGACCGGGCCGGCCAGAAGCCGCGGGTGTTCATTTCGCCGCAGCGTTACATCCAGGGCAAGGACGTCCTTGCCGAGCTGGGCCGCTACCTGTCGCTCGTCCGCACGCGCCGCGTCGCCGTGCTGCTTTCCGCAGGAGGCGAGAAACGACACGGCGCCGTGCTGGTCGAAAGCCTGCGCGCCGCGGGCGTCGAGCCGCTCTTCGGCCTCTTCGGCGGCGAGTGCTCCCTCGGCGAGATCGAGAAGCATGTGCAGTCCTGGAAAGACCGCGGCGTGGACGGCGTGATCGCCGTCGGCGGCGGGAAGTGCATCGACGCGGGTAAAGCCGTGGCCTTCCGCCTGGACGTTCCCGTGGTGATCGCGCCGACCCTCGCGTCGAACGACGCGCCCTGTTCGGCGCTGTCGGTACTGTACACGCCCGAGGGCGTGTCGGCGGGCATCGAGTTCTATCCTTGCAGCCCGGCCCTGGTGGTGGTGGACACCGCGATCGTCGCGGCGGCGCCGGAACGCATGCTGGTGGCCGGCATGGGAGACGCGATGGCCACCTGGTACGAGGCCTCCGTGTGTCTGCGCAACCCGGCGGCGGTGACGACGATCGGTGCGCGGCCCACGCTGGCGTCGGCGGCCATCGGCGAGGTCTGCGCCGACTCGCTCTTCCGCGAGGGCGTCGCGGCCGCAGCGGCCGTGGCCGGCGGCATCGTGAACGAGGCCCTCGAAAACGTCGTCGAGGCCAACACGCTGCTGAGCGGCCTCGGCTTCGAGAGCGGAGGACTGGCGGCCGCCCATGCCTTCGCGCAGAGCTTCACGGGCCTGCCTGCCACCCATGCCGACTACCTGCACGGCGAGATGGTGGCCATGGGCACGCTCGTGCAACTGGTCCTCGAATCTCGCCTGGACGAGGCGCGCCGCGTGGCCGGATTCTTCGTGGACGTGGGCCTGCCCACCAGCCTTTCCCAGCTTTCCATCGACGCGGGCGATCCCGCGGCCCTCGACACCATCGTCGAGGGCGCGCTGGCCTTCCCCTTCCTTGCCAACATGCCGATGAAGATCGACGCGGAGGTGCTGCGCAAGGGCCTGCTGGCCGCGCATGACCTCGGCTCGACCGTCACCGGCCGGCTTGGCCGGGAGGCGTGGCAGCGCCTGCATGGGAAGTGAGGGCGGCGTCGCGGCGGCAGAGCGGCCCCTGGCCCGCCTGCTCGGCGACCGCTACCTGGAAGGGAGGTGAGTGGTGTTCAGGCCTTGGCCTCTGTTCGCGCCTCAGCGAAGAGGACGCCCCACTTCACCCCCGTCCCACCCCCTCCTGAACCACCGCCCGCGTCGCCTCGTCCGCCGCGAACAGGTGCTCCACCCGCAAGGACGCCAGCGTGATGTCCTGGGGCGTCCCGATACTCGGGCCACTACCAAGCGGAGGTCCACGCATGCAACGCAACTTGATCGCCATCACCCTCGTCCTTTTCGGAGCCCTCACCGCGGCGGCGCTTTGGCAGCACGGCTACTGGGGAATCCTCGAACCCCATTTCCAGACCTTCGCCGGTGGCCAGGTCTTTGCCGACCTTGCGATCGCCCTGGCTCTGGTGATGGTGTGGATGTGGCACGACGCCAGGGCGACGGGACGCAACGTGTGGCCCTGGATCGCGATCACGCTCACGCTCGGATCCTTCGGGCCCCTGTTCTACCTGCTGACCCGTCCTCAGGGGGAAGCCCGCTGACGTCCGATCCCGGGCCGGTGGACATGAAGACCGGTGCCGAGTACGGGGGAACTCCGGTCTGCCGGAACCAACCCGATGAACGCCCTTGGGAGCTTCTCACTTCCCGATCCCGGCCACCTCGCCTCACCCGCGGCTGAGCAGAAGGTATTCCCCCATCCTCCCGTCGTCCGCCTGTTGGCCATGGCGGGGATCGTGCTCTGCGCCGGCGCCTGCCTTTTCTCGCTGTTGCTGCCGTGGCTGGAGCCGGAAGGGAACCACTGGTTGCTGGTCCTGATGTGCCTGGCGGTCTTCGGGGGCTGCCTTTACGTGGGCGTCGCGGTGGTGCGCAAGTCCCACGACACGGTGGAAGTGGCCGGCGACGGGCTCTACCAGCACAGCCCGAACGGTCCCTCGCTGTTCCTTCCCTGGAACGAGATTGCCGACGTGCAGGCCCAGAACGTGATGCAGCGCCTCGTCGTGGCCGACGCGAGCGGGACCCGCCGCATCTTCATTGAGTACCACCTGCAGGGCTTCGGGGAACTGCGACGCCTCGTGCTCGAGAAAGCGACTCGGCGAAAGGTCGATCCCGCCTGAGAAGGCAGCCGCGCTACTTGCGCTTCTCTTCCCGCCGCCTCAGCACCCACGGCTTGGTCCGTCCAATCCCCTTCAGCTTCACGTCGCGGATCTCCACCAGCGTGAAGTCCTCGTCGCTTTCGAGTTTTTCGGCGAGGTCGGAGGACACGATCACGGTGCCGGGCCTGGCCACGCCGACGAGGCGATGGGCCAGGTTGACGGTGGGTCCGTACATGTCGCCCTCCCAGGCCAGCATGGGACCGACGGCGACGCCGACGCGCACGTCGGGCAGCAGGTCGTCGTCGCGACAGGCGGCGGCCAGGGCCAGCGCCGTGTCGGCGGCGGCGTGGGGATTCGCGTTCGCGAACATCACCTCGTCGCCGAGGGTCTTGATGACGCGGCCTCCGCGGTCGGGCACCTGCTGATAGACGATGGCCTCGAAGCGGTCGACGACGGCGGCCAGCTCCTGGTGGGTGAGCTGCTGGCTGGAGGCGGTGAAGTCCACGAGGTCGGCAAAGCCGACGGTGGAGCGCTCGGCGTCGTAGTCGTGGGCGACCGCGCCCGCGGCCACCTGCGATATGGCGGCCAGCAGGTGGCGGCGCCAGATGTAACCGAGGAAGGGCTCGTGGCCCCGCATGAGCGACTCGGCGATTTCGGCCACGCGGTCGGCGGCCTCGTTGTTGGAGAGGTCCTCGTTGCCGGCTGCGGCCTCGATGCGGTCGGCCACCGACAGCACGTGCATGTGGGCCACCCGCGACAGGGACTGGCCCGTGGCCCTGGCCATCGCGAGCAGCATCTCGCGGTCGGGGCCGTCGCCGGCGATGAGGCTGGCCGCGTAGCGCATAGCCTCCACGTCGCGCCGCGTGAAGGCCGCCTCGTCGCTGCGCACGGCCGGAAAGCCGAGGGCCTGCCAGAAGCGGCTCGAGTCCTCGGGAGGAACGCCGGCCATCAAGGTCACGTCCGAGCCGCGAAGCTCCGGCTTGCCGAGCAACGCGTCGCTGGCGGCCTTCCAGATGTCCTCGGTGCGGGTGCCCATGCCGGCGCCGCCTTTCTCAGCCGGCCAGCAGGCTGCGCGCGATCTGCGAGATCTGGATCTCGTCGGTGCCGGCGTAGATCTGCAGCACCTTGGCGTCGCGGCAGAGTTGCTCCACGCGGTATTCGGCCATGTAGCCGTTGCCGCCGTGGAGCTGCACGGCTTCCAGGCAAACGTCCATTGCGGCCTGGGCCGAGTACAGTTTCATCGCCGAGGCCTCCGCGAAACTGGGCTTCACGCCGGCCGCGGCCAGCTCGATCTGGCGGAAGACCATGTTCTGGATGTTCATGCGCGCCACTTCCATCTTCGCCAGTTTCAGCTGGATGAGCTGGAACTCGCCGATGGGCCGCCCGAAGGCGACGCGGTCCTTGGCGTAGGCCAGGCTGATCTTGAGGCATTCCTCGACGATGCCGAGCGCCATCGCGGCCACGCCGGTGCGCTCGGTGCCGAAGGTGTCCTTGGCGCCGGAGCGCGAGGCCACGGCTTCGGTCTCGCCTAGCAGCTGGTCCTTGCCCACGCGCACGTCGGCCAGGAAGAGGTCGCCGGTGGGCGAGGAGTGCATGCCCATCTTGCGCACGGGCTTGCTCTGCTCGAGGCCGGGCGTGCCGCGGTCGAGCACGAAGGTGAGCACCTTGCGCTCGGCCGGAGGGTTGCCCTCGTCCAGGCGGCAGATGAAGACGATGGTGTCGGCGTAAGGGCCGTTGGTGATGAAGGTCTTGCTGCCGTTGAGCACGTAGCCGTCGCCGTCGCGGCGCGCGGTGGACTTCATGCCGCCGAAGGCGTCGGAGCCCGAGCCGGGCTCGGTGATGGCCCAGGAGCCCACCTTGTCCAGCGTCAAAAGGTCCAGGGCCCAGCGCTCCTTCTGGGCGGTGGTGCCCTTGGAGAGGATGGCGGCGGCCGTCAGGCCGACGCTGACGCCCATGGCCGTGACCATGCCGGGACAGTAGCGGCACAGCTCGATGGTGGGGATGAGCTGCATGGCCAGGGCGTCGGCCGCCTCCGGCCCCGAGGCCACGCGGCGCGAACCGCCCTCGTCGGCGGGAATCTCGCCCGAGGCCACCTTCTTCTCGCGCTCGATCTGCTTGCGGAAGCGCTCGCGGGCCACTTCGTCGATGCCGAAGGCCTTGAACATCTTGCGCAGCACGTCGTAGGGAGGCGTGTCGCCATGCTCGAACTCGGCAATGCCGGGGACGATCTCCGCCTCGATGAAGCGTCGGACGGCGCCTCGCATCATCTCGTGCTGCTCACTCCACTGGATCATGGGCTCTCCTCTCGATCGGTCGCGCCGGAGGAAGGACGGGCGCGGCGACCGCGGGAGACTACACGGCCGGCGGGTCGAGTCGAAGGGACCGCGGGCGGGCGGGACAGGCAGAGGCTCCCCGGCCCCGGCTTCCGCGACCGGCCGCTCCGGGACTGACCTCGCGGACGAATCGCGATAGAGAGTCGGGCATGAGCGAAGTCGAGGATCCGGACCGCAACCAGGCCACCGCCTCGCCGAGAGAACCGGTTCGCCCCGCCGCCGCTGCCGACATCGACCCCGCCGAGACCCGCGAGTGGCTCGAAGCCATCGAGTCGGTGGTGGAAGCCGACGGACCGGCCCGGGCCCACTACCTGATCGAGCGCATCGTCGAGCGCGCGCGCCGCGCCGGTGTCTATCTTCCGTACCGGGCCAATACGGCCTACGTGAACACCATCGCCGTGGGCCAGCAGCCCGCCTATCCGGGCAACCGCGCCGTCGAGCGTCGCCTGGAGGCGTGGATCCGCTGGAACGCGATGGCGATGGTGGTGCAGGCCAATCGCCGCTCTACCGAGTACGGCGGGCACATCGCCAGCTACGCGTCCTCGGCCACGCTCTACGAAGTCGGCTTCAACCACTTCTGGAGGGCGCCCACGCCCGAACATCCCGGCGACCTCGTCTACTTCCAGGGGCATTCCTCGCCCGGCATCTACGCCCGTGCCTATCTCGAAGGCCGGCTCTCGGAAGACCAGCTTTCGCATTTCCGCCGCGAGATCGGCGGCAAGGGCCTCAGCTCCTATCCGCATCCCTGGCTGATGCCGGACTTCTGGCAGTTCCCCACCGTGTCGATGGGGCTCGGTCCCATCATGGCGATGTACCAGGCCCGCTTCCTTCGTTACCTGGAAGATCGCGACCTGATCCCGGTTTCGGACCGCAAGGTGTGGTGCTTCTGCGGCGACGGCGAGATGGACGAGCCCGAGTCGATGGGCGCGCTGACCATGCCGGTGCGCGAGGGCCTCGACAACCTCGTCTTCGTGATCAACTGCAACCTGCAACGCCTCGACGGCCCCGTGCGCGGCAACGGCAAGATCATCCAGGAACTGGAAGCTGCCTTCCTCGGCGCCGGCTGGAACGTGATCAAGGTGATCTGGGGCTCACGCTGGGATCCGCTGCTGGCCCAGGACCGCGAAGGCATCCTGCGCCGCGTGATGGAAGACTGCGTGGACGGCGAGTACCAGAACTTCAAGGCCAATGGCGGCGCCTACACGCGCGAGCATTTCTTCGGCAAGCATCCCGAGCTGAAGGCCATGGTGGCCAACATGTCGGACGAGGACATCTGGCATCTCAACCGCGGCGGCCACGACGCCTACAAGGTGCACACCGCCTACGCCTCCGCAGTGCGCACCAAAGACCGGCCGACCGTCATCCTGTGCAAGACGGTCAAGGGCTTCGGCCTCGGCAAAACGGCCGAGGGCCAGATGGTGGCCCACCAGCAGAAGAAACTGGACGTGGACGCCCTGCGCCAGCTGCGCGAGCGTTTCCACATTCCCGTCTCGGACGAGGATCTCGTTACCGTTCCTTTTCGCCGCCCCGCCGAGGACAGCGAGGAAGGCGTCTATCTTCGCGAACGGCGCCAGGCCCTCGGCGGCTGGCTGCCGGCCCGCAACACGAAGCTGCCCACCCTGGAAGTGCCGCCCCTGTCGGCCTTTGCTTCCGTGATCGAGGGCAGCGGCGAGCGCGCGATCTCGACCACGATGGCCTTCGTGAGGCTCCTGTCCACTCTGCTCAAGGACAAGAAGCTCGGCCGCAACATCGTGCCCATCGTTCCCGACGAGGCGCGCACCTTCGGCATGGAAGGCCTCTTCCGCCAGGTGGGCATCTACTCGTCGGTGGGACAGCTCTACACGCCGCTCGACGCCGAAGGCCTGATGCCCTACCGCGAGTCCGTGGACGGGCAGATCCTGGAAGAAGGCATCAACGAGGCCGGCGCCATGTCCTCGTGGATCGCGGCCGCCACCTCGTGGGCGAACAGCGGCGTCGCCATGGTGCCGTTCTTCATCTTCTACTCGATGTTCGGCTTCCAGAGGGTGGGTGACCTGATCTGGGCCGCCGGCGACATGCGCGCCCGCGGCTTCCTGCTGGGAGCCACTGCCGGCCGCACCACGCTGGCGGGCGAAGGCCTCCAGCACCAGGACGGCCACAGCCAGCTGGTGGCCACCACCGTCCCCAACTGCCGCGCCTACGATCCTGCCTACGCCTACGAAGTGGCGGTGATCATCCAGCACGGCCTCCAGCAGATGTACGTGGAGGGCGAGGGCGTCTTCTACTACCTCACGCTGATGAACGAGAACTACGTCCAGCCGGCGATGCCGACCGCACAACCGGAACAACCGTCCAGCGTGGAAGAAGGGATCGTTCGCGGCGGTT
>JBHEPB010000186.1:0-10816 GCA_046260515.1 Binatia bacterium | reverse complement strand
CTCTACCTGGTCAGCGACGCGTCGAGCTACACCACCGGTTCGACCCTGGTCGTGGATGGCGGCATGAACACCTGAACGCCCGGCCACGGGCCACGCCACACGACGCTTCGCCGACAGGATCCCCATGACCCAGCACCGCATCGACGCCGTTCTCTTCGACTTCGGCGGAGTCTTCACCGAGTCGCCCTTCGAGGCCGCGAAGAACTTCGCCATCGGCGCCGGCATCGAACCGGCCGTGATGCTCGACACCGTGTTCGGCCCCTACGACCACGACAACGACCACCCCTGGCACCGCCTCGAACGCGGGGAGCTCGACCTCGTGTCCGCGCGCGAGCAGATTCTCGAGCTGGGACGCAGCCGCGGCTTCGAGGCGGATCTCTTTCGCGTACTGGCCGCCCTCGGACACTCGGGCGGGCCGCGCCGCGACTTCCTCGACCGCGCCCGGGGTCTGCGCGAGAAGGGCATTGCCAGCGCCATCGTCACCAACAACGTCCGCGAGTTCCGCGACGCGTGGCGTTCGATGATTCCGGTGGACGAGCTCTTCGACGTGATCGTGGACTCCTGCGAAGTGGGCTTTCGCAAGCCCGATTCCCGCATCTTCCAGAAGGCCCTGGAAATGCTCGGCGGCATCGAGCCGTCGCGGGCCGTCTTCCTCGACGACTACGAGGGCAACGTGAAAGCCGCCCGCCTCCTCGGCATCCACGGCATCGTCGTGGCGCCGGATCCCACGCAGGCCCTGGCGGAGTTCGATCGGCTCCTCGCCCTGTCCCCGCCCCGCGGCTGACGGGCCGCAGCCGAGCAGATGGGCCTTTTTCCGGCAGCCTGCTAGGCGGACAGGCAGGCGCGCATCTTCGCCAGCATCTCCTCCGCGATCGCGGGATCGAGACGGCCAGGCGACCATCCCACGCCGAGGCCGCTGTCGGCCAGGCGGGGAATGATGTGGAAGTGCACATGGAAAACGGCCTGGTGGGCCGATGCGCCGTTGTTCTGCAGGATGTTGTAGGCCGTCGCCCCGCTGGCGTGCATCACCGCCCGACACAGCCTCGGAAGGGCGCGACCGATGGCCGCCGCCGCCTCGTCGCCGAGTTCGTGGAGGAAAGCGACCCTCTCCTTGGGGATCACCAGCGTGTGTCCGAGCGAGAGAGGGCTGATGTCGAGGAAGGCCAGCACGTGCTCGTCCTCGTAGACGTGATGGCAGGGGATGTCCCCGGCGAGAATCTTGTCGAAGATCGTTGCTTCCCTGTCGGCCATCGAATCCCTTCCTCCCGGCGGTTGTCCCGCGGTGGTTCCGCGTCTGCAGAGGTGGAGTTTGCACGGCGCCGCGCGCGGGCACAAAACGAGCGGCGCTGCGGGCCCGGCCACCTTTTCGCGATCACGACCGCCGACGCCCCCGGCCGACGCCCCTGCTCGACGACCTCGGTCGATGACCGTGGACGACCCTGGACGACCCTGGACGACCTGAAGGAGAGCCGAATGAAGGCCGATCGAACCGCCGAGCCTCGCGCCACACACCGAAAGGACCTGCCCGTCGTCGCGATCCTTGCGGCGGGCGCCCTGGCAGCGACGCTCGCGGCCTGCTCCCCCCAGGCCCGCGTGGTCGGCGGCGGTAGCGGCCCCGCCCTGCGCGAACCCGTCAAACTCCAACCCGGGAGCGTCAAGGCCGACCTCCAGGTGGTGGGCAACGCCACGCAGATCCTGAAGGAATCGGCTTCCGACAGCCTCGAGGCCGCCGGCATGACCTGCCCGGGAACCGGCGCTGCCTGTTCGGGCATCGACCTCTCCGCGCGCCTCGTCGCGCCGGCCTCCGGGTTCGCCGCGGCTTCTCCTCCGGTGCGCATCGTCGAACTGATCGCGGCCTACCGCGGCGCCGGGGCCGAGCGCGCCACCTCCACCGTCTCCTACCAGCGCACCGTGGCCGCGGCCGGGAACCTGTCCACCGCCACCTGGATGCGGGTATCCGACGCCCTCATGAGCGACCTCGCCGCCGACTTCTCCTTCCGCTCGCGCAAGTCCGGCATCGTCATTCGCCTGCCCTCGTGGGCCAGCGGCGAAACCGGGCTCGGGCGCGCCTCGACGCCGCGGGCCTTCCACGTCGCGATCACCGGCGACGGGCGCGACGACGAGGACTCCATCGGCAACGTGGGCGGGCGCGAGGTGCGCCTTGCCCGCCGCGCCACCGACTACATCACCGAGATGCTCACCGACGACCTGCGCGGCGCCGGCCACACCATCGTGCCGGCGCGCGACGGGCGCCTCGTCGGCAGCCAGCTCGAGAAGTTCTGGATCGCATCGGTCGAGGGCTCCGGCGGTTGGAAAACAACGGCGGAGATCGAAATGGCGCTGGAGGTGGCGCCGCCGCCGGGCGTCAAGCGCAAGAAGGCCGAGCGCCACCGCTGCTCGGCCGCCGATGAGAGCCGCCAGCTTCCCGGCGAGCCCGACCTCGCCCGCCTCCTGCAAAAGTGCATGGTCGACCTCGCCCGCTCCTTGCGCAATGACGCGGCCTGGTCCCTCGGCGAAGGCGCGGCCGCAGCGCCGAAATCCTGAGCTGCCGCCAACGGGTCCGCGCGGCGCCGGTGCCGCCTCATTCCGCCGGTGCGCGACGCCGCGACCGGACGTCGAGGGTGACGACTACCGCTTCGGCCTGCGGCCCTTCTTCGACCAGGCCGTAAACGGGCTGCCAGGCCCGCTCCAGCTTTCCTTCCTCCATGGCTCCGATGGGGAAGAGCTGCGCGCGCCCCTTCCAACTACCGAGAACGAGGGCGCGCTCCTCCTCGCCGAGGCGGGGACTCGCCGCGATCACGTCGCGCACCGAGCGCCGCCTCATCAGCGAAAGGTTGAGCTGGGCGATTGCACCGGCCGCGAGGAAGGCCCCGAGGGAGAGGGCGCCGCCGTCGTGCTCGGCCAGCCGCACGTCGAGCCTGTCGCGAAGCAGCTTCGGCACGCCGGCCACGTCCAGTTCGGCGGGACGACCCGGCGGCGAAGTGACGAGGAGTCGATCGTCGATGCGCAGGCCCTTCTTGCGCGCGCTCTCGCGAAGACGCCCGGCGCCCGCCTCGCTCGTGAGCAGCCAGGCCTCGATGGCCGTGCCGTCGGGATGGCGGTCGTGGAAGATGCGCGCATCGAGAAGCCCTGGGCTGCCGCCGGCGGTGACGGCAATCTGGGCCGGCCAGCGGCGCTCCGACAGCAGTCCCCTTTCCTGCCAGTCGCGGCGCAGGGCCGCGATGGCCGGCTCGAGAAGCTCTCGGTGGGCTGCAAGCGACGGCCACGACAAGGGAGCATAGGGCTGCCACAGGTGTCCCGGACGAGCGCCGGCGACCATGCCTTCACGCGACACCGTGGCAGCGCCGGCCAGCACAGCGTCCATCACGCCGTACTGGAGGGCGAGGCGATAGGCATCGACGGCGTTGCCGCCCGAGATGGGCCAGCTGCCCGACACGCCGTCCACGTCGAAACACCAGCCGCCGCTTTGGTGCAGCGCCGAGGGGAGATCTTCTTCCAGCCGTTCCGGTCGCCAAGCCGAGTCGGCCCCCCTCAGCACCATCATGCCCACGATGCAGCAACCCCCGCTTCGCCGCGGATCTTCGACGAGGGGGAACACGCCGCCGGGATGCAGGGCGCCAAGCACGTCGCCCAGGGGCAGGCCGACCTCGATACGCGAGGCGTCCTCGAAGAAGGTGCGCTGAAGGAGTTCCGGGGGCGGCATCTGTCGCACATAGCACCGCCGCCGGGCGGCTCGAACGGGGCCGGGCCGGGCGTTGCGACGCGGCCCCCCCTGTGTCACGAAGGCCGAGGGGACGAAGACGCCCACCCTGTACGGGGAGCCCTCGCACGTCGGACCTCATGACCACGGCGGACGTGCCGGGAACGGGCCCGAGCCATGGCATCACCACGAACACGACTCCTCCGAAGGGGCACGACTGCGCTCGTCGCATCGATCGTGCTCGCCCTTGCCACTCTCGTGCGGGGCGAGACGGACGGCCTGCCCCCGCTGGCAGCGGCGGACGTCGGCGATGCGACATCCGCCCAGGCGCCTGCGGTCACCGCCGAGCCCGGCGGTGACACGGCGGCGGAGTCGCCGACCACGACGATGCCGGCCCTCCCCGTTCCCGAGGCCCACGAAAAAGTGGACACCAACGCCCCCGCCCTGCTCACCGCCGTCCGCGCGCCGAAGAAGCAGCAGTGGGAGGCGGAAAGGGGCGGTTTCCTCGCTTCCCGCCTGCACATCGCCAGGCGCCTCTCCGACCGGCCCGAACGCCTGCTGTCGCGCCGGGAGGGCCTACCGCGCAAGCACGAGGACTTCCTCTGGCGCGTCGCGCGCGACACCTGGACGGGCCTGCAGGCCTACACCGACCGGGAAAACGGCCTGGTGATCGACAACGTCCGCGTCGTCGGCGGGCTCGTGCCTCCCCTGGCCCTGCGCGTCGGGGACTACACGAACATCACCAACATCGGCCTGCAGCTGGCCGCCATCGTGGCTGCGCGCCGCATGGGCCTCCTTTCCGACGCCGACGCGCGCCAGCAGAGTTCGCGCGTCCTCGACACCCTGGCCACGCTGGAGCGACACGACGGCTACTTCTTCAACTACTACGACACGACCACGCTGGAGCCGACGAGCAGTTTCCTGTCCTTCGTCGACACCGCCTGGCTGATGGCGGGCCTGATCGTCACCCGCCAGGGATTTCCCGAACTGGAGAAGACCGTCAACGAGTTGCTCGAGCCGCTGGACCTCCACTGGTTCTACGACGCATCGACAGGGCTGATGTCGCACGGCTACTACGCCCACCGCCGGCTCCTCTCCACCTACCAGTACGGCACCTTCTACACCGAGGCCCGCCTCGGCAGCGTCATCGCCCTCGGAAAAGGCGACGCTCCGGTGTCGCACTGGTACGCGATGACGCGCGCCATCAAGCCGCGCTGCGTGGAAGCCGAGTGCCCGAAGTTCCACCGCCTTCGCTACTTCAACGCCGAGGGCCGGGAACGAAACGTCACTCACTTCCGCTGGCGGTCCTTCGACTACGTGCCCTCCTGGGGCGGCAGCATGTTCGAGGCCCTGATGCCGCGCCTCGTGCTGGACGAGAACCGCTGGGCGCCGCAGAGCCTGGGTGTGAACGGCCAGGCCCACGCCCTTCTCCAGAAAAGCTACGCTACCGAGGCGCTGGGCTATCCGGTCTGGGGCATGTCGCCGTGCATCTCGCCGGCCACCGGCCGCTACGCCGAATTCGGCGTGCAGGGCCTCGGCTCCCACGGCTACGCAGAGAACGTGGTGACACCGCACGCGGCCGCGCTGGCCCTGGCCGTGGCGCCGGACGATGCTGTCGAAGCGCTGATGGAAATGGCCCGACGCTACGACATCTACGGTCCCTACGGGTTCTACGACGCGGTCGAGCCTGCCACGGGCAAGGTCGCCTACGACCAGCTCGCCCTCGACCAGCTCATGCTCTTCCTGGCCGTGGCCAACCACCTCACCGGCGACGAGATTCCCGAACTCTTCGCCTCGGACCCCTGGATCCGTCCCGCCCTCGGCCTGCTCGCCGAGGAGCGCTTCTTTTACTGACGCCGTGGCCGACGTCCGCTGCGAGCATCTGGTGCGGGAGTTCGCGGCGGGAACCCGCGCCCTGGACAACGTGAGCCTGGCGGTTGCCGACGGCGAGTTGTTGGTGCTGGTGGGGCCGTCGGGCTGCGGCAAGTCCACGCTGCTGCGCATCGTGGCCGGGCTGGACGCGGCCGACTCCGGCAGCGTCTCCATCGGCGGCCGCGACGTTTCGGCCCTCGGTCCTCCCGAACGCAACGTCGCGATGGTCTTCCAGGACTACGCGCTCTACCCGCACATGACGGTGCGCCGTAACCTCGAGTTCCCCCTGCGGGTGCGGGGCGACGGCGCCGCCGAGCGCGACGCGAAGGTGAAACGCATCTCGGGCATGCTCGGCCTCGAGGCCCTGCTCGAGCGCCTTCCCCGCGAACTGTCCGGCGGCCAGCGCCAGCGCGTGGCCATGGGCAGGGCGCTGGTGAGGGAACCGGCCGTGTCCCTGCTCGACGAGCCCCTGTCCAACCTCGATGCCAGGCTGCGCGGCGAGGTGCGCGCCGAGATCGCCGAGCTGCAGCGACGCACGGGCACGACGATGATCTACGTTACCCACGACCAGGTGGAGGCGATGACCTTGGGGCACCGCGTGGCCGTGCTCGATCGCGGCCTGCTGCAGCAGGTCGCAGCTCCCGCCGACCTCTACGCGAACCCGGCCAACGCCTTCGTGGCCGGCTTCATCGGCAACCCGCCGATGAACCTCCTCGCGGTCGCTTCCGTACGTGGCGGCGTGGCCGAGCTTCGCGGAAGCGGCGCCATGCTGGACGTCGCACCGTCCACGGTGGTACTGCATCCCGCCGAGTCGTCGAGGGCCGCGACCCTCGGCTTCCGCCCGGAAGCGCTGGCCCTCGCCGCAGGTGCGGGCGCCTCGACGCTCGCCGCGCAGGTCGAGCACGTCGAACTTCTCGGCCACGAAAGCCTCGTGCACGCCACGGTCTCGGTCCCCGGCGGCGCGTCGCCGGAGACGGCCACCGCGGCGCGCGTGACCGCGCGCATCGCCGGCACCCATCGCTTCGAGCACGGCGCGGGTCTCTTCCTGCGGGCCGATCCGGCCCAGATCTACCTCTTCGACGCCGACGGCCTTCGCCTCTGACAGGCTGCGCAAAAAGGCCCACCTGCGTCGTTGCCGGGGAAAGCCGAGAGCTACGACGTACAGGAAGTACGCCTCCGCTCTCGGCTTTTCCCGGCGGCTCTGGGATCGCCCGGGGGTTTCCGCTAGGAAGCCCTCCATGGCCAATCCCACTGCAACCTGCGAAACCTCGCTCGGCACCTTCAAGGTCGAGCTCTTCACCGACAAGATGCCCGTCACCGCGGGCAATTTCCTCGCGCTGGCAGAGTCCGGCTTCTACGACGGACTCCACTTCCACCGCGTGATCAACCGCTTCATGCTCCAGTTCGGCTGTCCCCACAGCCGCGACCCCAAGAGCTCGCGGGCCGGCACCGGCGGCCCTCCCCACGGCACCATCGCCGACGAGCATCCGGCCGACTTCAAGGCTTCCAACGAGCCGGGCACCTTGTCGATGGCGAACACGGGACGCCCCAACAGCGGAGGATCCCAGTTCTTCATCAACACGGTGCACAACGCCTACCTCGACTGGTTTTCGCCGGGCGCTTCCAAACACCCGGTCTTCGGCAAGGTGATCGAGGGAATGGACGTGATCCAGAAGATCGAAGCCACGCGCACCGATTCCAACGACCGACCCGTGGACCCCGTGAAAATGGTCAAGGTGACCGTCCAGCGATGAGCGCGGGCAACTGCAAGGCGGACGACCACGCCCTGCCGGAGGATCCGGCGGTGGCCGTCGTGCTGCGCGGCAACCTGGCCGACCTGAAACGGGCCGAGGAAAGGCTCCACGACCACGGCATCGACGCCGAAGTGATTCGCGCGCCCGGCGACGACGCCGCCGGCTGCTGCTCGAAGACGGTCTATCTGGTGGTGGCCCGCGAGGATGCCCCCGCCGCACTGGCCGTGTTCGATTCGGACTGGAGACGGGGCCTCAGCCCCGAACAGGTAGCCGCGCTGGAAGCGGCCTCCGAAGTGGTGATCGATCCCGACGCGCCGGAGACCACCTGCCCGGCCTGCCTGACGACGTTCGCGACAGGCCCGGCCGACTGCCCCGACTGCGGACTCTCCCTCGGCTGAACGCCGGTTCTGCCCGGCTCCAAACGACGAAGGGATCGGCCGGCGCGCCCCGTTCGGGGAGCGCCGGCCGATCGTTCGTTGGCCGGTCAGAGCTCCTTGGCGTGTTCCGCGAGATAGCTGGCCACGCCGGCTGTGTCCGGCTTCATGCCGGCCTTGCCCTTGTTCCACCCGGCGGGGCAAACCTCACCGTGCTTCTCGGTGAACTGGAGCGCATCGACCACGCGCAGCATTTCGTCGATGTCGCGGCCGAGGGGAAGGTCGTTGACGATCTGATGACGCACCACGCCTTCAAGATCGATCAGGAACGACCCGCGAAAGGCCACTCCCCCGTCCGACTCGACGTCGTAAGCCCGCGCAATCTCGTGTTTGACGTCGGCCACAAGGGTGTAGCCCACTTTGCCGATCCCGCCCTTTTCCACCGGTGTGTTCTTCCACGCCAAATGGGTGAACTGCGAATCGATCGAGACCCCGACCACTTCGACGCCGCGCTTGGTGAACTCGCCGAGGCGGTGATCGAAGGCGATCAGTTCCGAGGGGCAGACGAACGTGAAATCCAGGGGATAGAAGAACAGGACCGCGTACTTGCCACGAATCGCTTCGGAAAACCGATAGGTTTCTTCGATCGCGTCGTTGCCGAGTACCGCGGTCGCGGTGAAATCAGGTGCCTGTTTGCCGACCAGTACTGCCATGTCCGTGTCCTTTGCGCTCCGTGAGCTGCTGCATATGCCGAAGTGGGGGTGGACCCCGTAACACCACGTGGAGAAGCCGCGGAGTCTAGAGCGGCCAAAGGGCGGGTCAAGTGGTTCCGAGCGTCCACCCCGCCGAAGAAACACGGGAACAGCCTTGACACCGACCCCATGGGAGCCAACTATCGTCTCTCGATCCGGCGTCGGCGCAATGCCGCGGCGGCAGAACAAAAACCCTGAAGACAGGATTGGCGAGAAGGAGGGCCTCGCCGACCAGGATGTGAGGTCCCATGAAGAAGAGAAAGCTACGACGACGCCGTCCGACCACCGTCCTCACCGCACGCCGCTCCGAAGGCTGTCGCGAATGCGACCACGCGCTGCGTTGGCGCACCGCGAGTTCCACCAGGCCCCATTCCCTGCCCGACTACGGGTTCGACCTGAAAGTGACGGGCGTCCCGACCGCGAAGTGCAGCAAGTGCGGCACGGAGCATGCTGTCGTCGGGAACGCCGAGCGTTTCCGCGAATCCATTCTCGAACAGATCCTGAAACGGCCGGGCGCCCTTTCCGCCGACGAGATCGTCTTCATCCGCAAGCACCTCAAGCTCACCGGGGGAAAGTTCGCGAGCCTGGTGGGGGTGAGCCGCGAGCACGTCTCGCACATCGAGCAGGGCCATGCGCCCAGCCTCGGCACCGCGGCCGACCGTCTCGCCCGCTTGATGATCGCGTCCCGCAGCGATCCCTCGCTGAAATTGCTCAAGCGGGTGCTGGCCTCCCTCGATGAGGACATCGGCACGCGTTCGAGAAGAAGAGCCGTGCGCCATACCGGCTATCGCGTGGCGGCCGGCTCCCGGCGCGGCTGACGCCCGCGCAGGGCCGGGCCAAGCGGAAGGCGCGGACCACCCGCGCGCCTTCCGCTGAGAAAGGATCCAGGCCCGGCGGGAGCCGGGGCTCCGGGCATTGCATCGCGGCGGGCCAGACGCGACGATGCTCGGCCCTCCCATGAGCCGTCTCCGTCCTTTCGTCGGTCGCGTGGCCCAGTTGACCGCCCTCGAGGAAGCCCTGGCCGCGGCCATCCTCGGGCGTGGAGGCGCCGTGGTTCTCACCGGCGAGCCCGGCATCGGCAAGACCAGGCTGGCCGGCGAACTCTCCGACCGCGCCGAACGCCGCGGTGCCCGCGTGCTCTGGGCCCGCTGCGCCGCTGACTCCCAGGCTCCGCCCTACTGGCCCTTCGCCCAGATCCTCGAGGCCCTCTACGGCGACCAGGACCCTGCCCGGCTGCAGCAGCGCTTCGGTGCGGGAGCGGACGACGCCGCGCAGCTCTTCCTGCGCCGCCTTTCCGCCCGGGCAGCGGGTGACGGGGACGAGGCCGCGCGGGCCCCGCTGTCCGACCAGCAGCGCTTCCGCCTCTTCGACACCATCACCGCCATGCTGCTGTACGCGGCCGGGAAGCGGCCCCTCGTGCTGGTGTTCGACGATGTCCACGCCGCCGACCCGGCCTGCCTCCATCTCCTCGTCTTCCTGGCGAGGTCGCTTCGCTCCAGCGCCGTGCTCGTCGTGGCCACCCTGCGCGACGCCGAGTCCAGGCGTGACGACCTCGCGCCGATCCTGCTCGGCAGCCTCGCCCGGGAAGCCTCGACCCTGGGCCTCGACGGCTGGGACCGTGACGAGGTCGGCGCCTTCCTGGCCCACGACGGAAGCCATGCCGCTGCGGCACCCGTCGTCGATGCCGTGCATCGCGCTTCGGCCGGCAACCCCTTCTTCGTCGGCGAGATCGCCCGGCTCCTCGGAGGGGACGCGCGACCGGACAACGCGGAATCGATCCCGGTGCCGGCCCGCGTGCGGCAGGCCCTGCTCTCCCGCCTCGCCGACTCGCCCGTGGCCGTGCAGACCGCGATGGCGGCGGCATCGATCCTCGGGCTCTCCTTCGACACGCGAACCGTCGCCGCAATCTCCGGGCTGGCGGCTGAGGAAACCGCCGCCGCGCTCGCCGAGGCCGTCACGGCGGGCTTCCTCGAACGCCGCGGAGACAGTGCGTGGTCCTTCCGGCACGAGATCGCCCGCGACGTGCTCTACGAGACCGACGATGCGCCGAGTCGCCGGCGCGGGCACCTGCTGGCCGCCTCCGAGTTGTCCGGTCGCGGACGCCCAAGCGAAGCCGTTGCCCACCATCTTCTCGCCGCCCTTCCCGACGGCGACCTCGACGACGCCCTCGACGCCGTCCTCGCGGCTGCCGAAGCCGCCGTACGCGCCATGGCCTACGAGAACGCCGTGCGCTGGCTGCAACGAGGCCTGGCCGCCCTCAGCGAACACAGCGCCGGTACGCAAGCCGGCAGCGCCGGCGCTGCCGGCTTGCGTGCCGGCGCCGACGACGCGGCGTGGCGCCGTCGCGAGCTGCACGGCCGGCTG
>JBHEPB010000304.1:0-9272 GCA_046260515.1 Binatia bacterium | reverse complement strand
CTTCCCGATGTCCCGCCGCTGGTGGAAGCGGTGAGGGACAATCTGTCCCCGGGGGCGTTGTCGCTACCGCGACGGTGGCTTCCGCGTGCCGGAATGTAAACCCGCGAGGGCCGGCGGCCCTCGCGGGGTACGCCGCCGAGGACGCTCGGCCCGCTTAAGCTTGGGGGTGGCTGAGGAAGTCGCGGATCAGGCGGATCACGTCGCGGCCGGCGGCTTCCTTCTCTTCCTCGGAAAAGCCCCCCGCCGCCAGCAGCCAGGGCTCGAAGACGAGCCAGCCGAAGGCCACCGCGCCCACCAGGGCGGCCACCGTGCGCGGGTCGGCGTCGGCCGGGCCGCGGCCCTGGGCCTGCAACTCGCCGATCAACTCGATCACGCGGTCCATGGTCGGGAAGGTTCTCTGCAGGCGATCCACGGGTTGCCCATCGAGCATGGTGCGGGCCAGCAGGCGCCAATAGGTCTCGCGTTCGCGGATGGCGTTGAAGAAACGCAGCAGCACGGCGGTCTCGTCGCCGCGCTGGTCGAGGGACGCGATCTCGCTGCTGAGGCCCTCGAGCACTTCGCGCAGCAGCGCGTCCTTGGTGCGGAAGTGGCGATGGATCAGGCCGTTGTTCACCTTCGCTCTCGAAGCGATCTCGCGAGTGGAGACGGCCTCTGCACCGCGTTCGGCGAACAGGGCGGCGGCGGCTTTCAGCAACGCTTCGCGCGTCGGCACACGATCTCTCGCCGCGGCCCTCTGCAAAGCTTCGCGCGTCGGCACAGGATCCAGTTCTGCGGCCCTCTCCAGCACCTCGCGCACCGGTACGAGATCGATCTGCGCGGCGCCCTCCAACGCCTCGGACGTCGGCACAAGGTCACTTTCGGCGGCCCGCTCCAGGACATCCACGATTTCGGTTTCCATGCGCTTCCTTGCGACTCCACGCGGGAGCGCGACGCACTTGCGGTCGTTTGGTTCGACGACGCGTTGCCGGGCACGGTCCGTGGCCGGTGGCGTCGTCCTGGTCGCGCGCAAGATGCCATGACTGCCGAGGCTGCGGCAATAGTGGCGACGTCTTTGGCTTCGGCGCAACGCGTCGCAACTGTCACCCACTCTGCCTCTTACGGTTTGTGCAGCGCGATGTAAGGAGAGATGTACGACCCCGTTCGGGAGAGAAGCCCGCGACTCGGTCGGAAGAGGAGCCCGCGAATCGGTCGGAAGAGGAGCCCGCGAATCGGTCGAGAGCACCGCGGCGATCAGCGCGGCAGACGGGAGAGGGCCTGCCGCGCTGCGCCGAAGTCCGGCTGTAGCGCCAGCGCTGCTTCGAACTCGCGCCGAGCCTCGTTCCGGCGCTCGGGATGGAAACGAGCGAGCAGCAGGCCGTTACGGTAATGACGTCGCGCCGGGTCGTTCTCGGATTCCGCCGCCGCGGCGAATTCGGCCTCGGCCTCGGCCATGCGCCCGATGCGGGCATAGGTGCGGCCGAGGTTGGCGTGCCCCACCGTCACGAGCCCTTGCTCGATGGCGCGCCGGTAGCTCGCGATGGCCTTCTCGTCGCGGCCGAGGCCGTCGTAGACGACGCCGCAGTTGTTGAAGAGCTGGGCGCTGCGGCCGCCGCGCTCGAGCTGGGAATCGCAGGCGGCGGCCGCTTCTTCCTTGCGGTCGGCGCCCGAGAGGGCCGAAACGTAGAGCCGCCAGCCGTCGGTGTTCTCGGGCGCTGCCGCCACCTCGGCCGCGAACAGGGTGACGGCGCTGTGCCACTGGCGGTTGCGTTCGAGGGTGAGCAGCAGGCCGGCCACCAGCGGCAGGGCCGCGCAGGCGGCCGCAGCGCGAAACCCGTGGCGGCGGACGAGGGCGCCAAGGGCGATGGCCAGGCCCAGGGCCAGGGCCACCGAGGGCAGGTAGGTGACCCTCTCGGCCAGCAGCAGCGAGTTTTTCAACTGGAGCAGGGGCGAGTCGCCCGCCGACACCGACAGGGCCAGGGCCGTGAACACCCGCGTGGAAGGCGCCAGGGCCAGGTAGAAGAACACGATGGCGAAGGCGGCCATCGGAGCCCGTCGCCGCAGGAAGACGGCTACCGAGACGAGGACGGCGTGCACCAGGGCGGTCAGCACCAGGGCGCCGCCGACGAAATCCTCGTAGGACATGCGCAAGGGGTAGGGCCACACCAGCATGCGGGCGTACTCGCGCAGCGAAGCGGCGCTGTAGAGCACGCGCGAGACGAAGTCGTCGGCGGTGTCCACGCCGAGGGCCGGGGCCACCGCTTGCACCGAATTGGACAGCGCCGACTGGCGCAGCATGGCGTACTCGGCCAGGGGCAGAACGAGGCAGGCCACCGGCAGGATGCGGCGCAACCGTTCGCGCCAAGGCTTGCCGGAATGCTGGAACCAGATCATCACCGCGGCCAGCGGCGGCAACGTCACGCCGCTCTCGCGGCACAGCAGCGCGAACAGGTAGAGGACGGCCGCGCCCGTCCACGCCATCACCGGTCTTGCCTCGTGCCAGCGCGCCAGCACCCACAGCCCGGCAACGACGCCGATGGTCGAAAGGATCTCCGAGCGGTTGAAGATCGAATCCACCGCTTCGGTGTGGATGGGATGCACGGCGAAGATCGCTGCGGCGAGCACCGCCGGCCAGACCTGCGCGGCGCCGAGCAGCTCGACCACCAGCAAGAGGACGAGCACGCTGGCCACCGCGTGCAGGGCGACGTTGGTGGCGTGGTAGCCCACGGGGTTGCTGCCGAACATCGCGCCGTTGACGGCGATGCTGAGGATGGTCAGGGGACGGTAGGTTCCGGCCGGCGATCCCGTCGAAGCCCAGGTGTCCTCGCGGAAGATCTGCACGACGGAGTCGGCGGTGAGCTGGTGGCGAGCGGGCACGAAGAAGACGTCGTCGTGGACCGTGGTCCGCGGCATGGCGTTGACGTAGGCCAGCACGGCGACGGCGGCGACGACAAGCACCGGCAGCAGGAGTCCGGAAAGCCACGTCTGCTTGCCGCGCCGCGAGGGCCGACGACGCGGCGCAGATGCGGTTGGGGCAGACGTTGCCGCCGGCGACCCCGGGCCCTTCGGCGGGAGCGGCGTCGGCAGCGGCGCGCGATCGCGATGCTTTCGGGGGTTTCGACGTTTCACGAGGTTCCCCGGGGGCGGCGCCGACAAAGATAGGGGGATCGCCGTCGCTGCGCGACCCGAAAGGGGCGGTACGCGTCCCCCTCTTCGTCCATCCCGCCGCCCGGGATGGTTTGAAGCCCCTCCGGGCCGCCGCTAGCCTGACCCATTCATGTTACGTCGAAGCAGTGCATGGGGGGTGGTTCTGCTGGTCGTGACCGTCGTTGCGGGGGGCTGCGGCTGGGAAGAAGACGGTCGCGCACGGAACTTCGACGGCCCCTGGACCCGCCACACCATCGATGACGACTTCCGCGGCGCCGACGGCGTGCGCGTGGCCGACGTCAACGGCGACGGCTGGCCCGACGTGACGTCGGGTTGGGAACAGTCCGGCATCACCCGCGCCTATCTCCATCCCGGTCCGCTTCGCGCGCGAGGCCCCTGGTCCGCCGTCACGGTGGGCTCGACGCCGGATGTCGAGGACGCGGTGTGGGCCGACGTGGACGGCGACGGCCGCCTCGACGTGGTCAGCAGCTGCGAAGGCGGTACCCGCGCGGTCTTCGTCAGCTTCGCCCCGGCCGACCCCGCCGATTTCCTCGACCCGACGGCCTGGCGCACCGAGCCTTTCCCGTCCACCGTCGGCCGCCGCTGGATGTACGCGCTGCCGATGGACGTGGACGG
Organism: Binatia bacterium; assembly: GCA_046260515.1. Taxonomy (GTDB): domain Bacteria; phylum Desulfobacterota; class Binatia; order UBA1149; family CAITLU01; genus DATNBU01. The sequence goes on along the minus strand of JBHEPB010000304.1, from coordinate 5,513 downwards.
CCGCGGCGGCATCGACCTCGTCGTCGGCGGCAAGGGGTCGGACGCCGTCATCGGCTGGCTCGAGTCGCCCGCCGACGCCGATCCCACCGACCTTGCGGCCTGGACCCTCCACGAGATCTCGGCGGCGGGCTGGGTGATGTCGATGGACGCCGTGGACATGAACGACGACGGCCTCCTCGACGTGCTGGTGAGCGACCGCACCTCCGACAACCACGGCGTGCGCTGGCTGGAAAGGCCATCCGAGCCGGAAGCCCTTCGCGAGCCTTGGGCGGATCACCTGATCGGCGCCCGCAAGCGCAGCCCGGTCTTCATCGCGCCCGTGTTCGACGAGGGCCTGGTCCCCCGCGGCGTGCTGGTGCCGAGCGGCGGCGAGAGGCTCACGTACTTCCAGCGCGAGAGTGCGGACGGCGAACTGTGGAGCGAGCTGCGACTGCGCTATCCCCACGGCCTCGGCACGCCCAAGGCGGTGGCGGTCGGCGACATCGACCTCGACGGCGTCTCCGACGCGGTGATCTCCACGACCAACCTGAGCGGCCGAAAGGAAGGCCTGGTGTGGCTGGCCGGCGGCGGCGATCCGGACACGGACGAACTGGTGAAGTTCAGCCTGAGCGGGGCCCAGGGCGAGAAGTTCGACCGCGTCGAGCTTCTCGACCTCGACGGCGACGGCGACCTCGACGTGCTGACCACCGAGGAACTCCAGAGGTTCGGCGTCATCTGGTACGAGAACCCGCTGCGCACTCCCTGGGACGACGAGGACTGATCGCGGCGCCTCCCGCGAAGGGGGCCTGGCCCCCATGCCGCAAGTGTCATCGTTTCACAGCCGCCCTTCGCGTCGCCGCCGCCGCGGTGGTTTACAGGCGCCGTGACCGCGCGCACCAAACCCACCACTGAGTACTCCTGCCGCGACTGCGGCCACCGCCAGGGCAAGTGGGCCGGCCAGTGCCCGGCCTGCCACCTGTGGAACAGCCTCGAACTGGCGGATCGCCGCCCCGAGCCTTCCTCCAAGGGCAGGCAGGCTGCCGGCATCGTCGGTGCCGCGGCGGCCCCCGCCCTCCAGCCCCTGGTCGAAGTGGAAGGCGACGCCGCCGGCGACCGCATGGCCACGGGAATCGGCGAGCTCGACCGCGTGCTCGGCGGCGGCCTCGTGGCCGGTTCGGCGGTACTCGTCGGCGGCGAACCGGGCGTGGGCAAGTCCACGCTCGCCATCCAGTTCGCCGCGGGGCTGGCCGCCCAGGGCCGCACCGTCCTCTACATCAGCGGCGAGGAAGCGGCGCTCCAGGTTCGCCGCCGCGGCGAACGCCTCGGCCTCGCGCTGAAGGGCATCCTCGTGCTGGCCGACATCGACGTGGACGGCATCCTGCGTGCGATGCGCGACACCCGCGCCGCCGCCGTCATCGTGGACTCCGTGCAGACCATCCGCACGTCCCGCGTCGAATCGGCGCCCGGCTCCGTCTCCCAGCTGCGCGAGGCCACGGCCGAACTCGTCACCGGCGCCCGCGCCCTGCAGTCGGCGTTGTGGCTCATCGGCCACGTCACCAAGGAAGGCGCCGTAGCCGGCCCGCGCATCCTCGAACACATGGTGGACGCGGTGCTCTACTTCGAAGGCGACCAGCACGGGGCCTTCCGCATCCTGCGCGCCGTGAAGAACCGCTTCGGCCCCACCGGCGAACTCGGCGTCTTCGAGATGCACGGCCACGGCCTGGTGGAAGTGGCCAATCCCTCCCAGGTGCTCTGCGGCGCGGCGGGCCGCGAAGCCCCGGGCTCGGTGATCTCCGCCTGCATCGAGGGCAGCCGCCCCCTGCTCGTGGAGATCCAGGCCCTGGTGGCGCCGAGCCACCCCGGCTCGGCCCGGCGCACGACGGTGGGCGTGGACCATTCCCGCGTCGCCATGCTGGCGGCGGTGATCGAGAAGCACCTCGGGCTGTCGATGGTGAGCCAGGACGTGTTCGTCAACACGGCCGGCGGCGTGCGCATCGACGACCCCGGCGTGGACCTGGCTGTGGTGGCGGCCCTGGCCTCGAGCTATCTCGACAAGCCGCTCCCAGGCCGCACCCTGGTGCTGGGCGAGGTAGGCCTCACCGGCGACGTGAGGCCGGTCTCCCAGGTGAGGGCGCGCCTGAAGGAAGCCGCGCGCCTCGGCTTCGAGCGCGCGGTGGTCGGCGGCGAGGACAAGAGCAAAACCTCCGGCCTCGGCCTCGACGTGCGCGTGGTGGGCAATGTGGCCGAAGCGTGGGACGCATTGCGCCGCGGCGACGAACAGGCCTCCTGAGCCCGCGGCAGATTCCCCAACGCCCAACGCTTGGGCAGCACGATGCTGAGGCGCTGGGCAGAACCTCCCTGGCCGCCGGCGTCGGCATCGGCGCCCCGCGCCGACTTCACGGCGAAATCACCGTAAAATTCCGGCAACTCGCCTTCCGACGGTGCGTGGCACCGTTTCTGCTTACTGCGTAGCGCGGATGCCTTGCGATCCCCTCCACGGCCGGGCGGTCACCCGCGCCGTGCGTCGCGGCTCTCACCCGGGCCGCGACGTTCCGGGGGGCAATATGGGATGGGAGGATGGTAAGGCGCCGAAAAAGGATCCACCCGATGACGGTGATGGATCGCGGCGACGGGGCGACCAGGAAGGCGGCCGCTTCCTTCGCTCAGCGAAACATCGCCTGGCCGTCAGAGGTGGAAGGCGGCGCGCCGACGGAATGGTCCCCTGTCGGCGCGCCGTCACCTTTTGAGCCGAGTCGCCGCGGCTGCGGCGCGGCCCTGGGAAATTACTCGACGACGCGCACGTTGTCCCCGAGGAGGGGACGCAGCTGGGCCAGGTCGTAGGCGATCTCGTCCTGTTCGACGAGCTTGCGCTTGAGGGACTCGATGAAGGCCTGCAGGGCTTCCTGCTCGCGCTTCTTCTCGAGCTTTTCGGTCTCGTCCTTCTTCACTCCGTCGAAGGCCTCGCGGCTGACGTCGGTGACGCTGACGCGCTCGAAGATGTAGGCCTTGCTGCCGCTCACGAAGGAGCGGGCCAGGGCCTCGCCGTCCTTCGTGGTGGCGAAGGCGACTTCGTTAAGGCCGGGCAGCGCGCCGATTCCGCGGACGAAACTGGCGTCGCCGCTGACGTCCTCGGCGGTCTTCACCTCGAGGCTGTACTGCTCGGCGAGGGCCGCCAGGTTGGTGCCCGCCCTGGTGGCGGCAAGCATCTCGTCGGCGCGGGCGCGGGCGAGATCGATGGCCTTCTCGGCGCGCAGGCGGCCGGTGACTTCCTCGCGCACTTCGTCGAGGGTGGGGATTTTGCTCTCCTGCCTCTCCACGAGGGCGAGCAGGTAGTAGTCGGTGCCCACCTTGACGGGCTGGGAGACGTCGCCGGGCTTGGCCAGCGTGAACGCGGCCTCCATGAAGGCCGGCGCCATGCCGAGGCCCGGCACGACGTCGCCCTGGGAGAACAGCGGCGTCTCTTCCAGCCTGGCGCCGCGCGCGGTGGCCACGGCGTCCAGCGTCGCGCCGTCCTGGATCTTGGCGGCATCCTCGGCCGAATCGTCGAAGACGCGGTCCACGGCCTGGCGGGTGGACAGGGTCTGGCGGATCTTGTCCTTCACTTCGTCGTAGGGAGCGATGCCGGCCGCCTTCTTCTCGTAGACGCGGATGATGTGGAACCCGAAGTCGCTCTCGACGATGTCGCTGGTCTGGCCGGGCTCGAGCGCGAAGGCGGCCGCCTCGAAGGCGGGAACCATGCGGCCCTTGCCGAAGAGGCCGAGGTCGCCGCCGTTCTTGGCGCTGCCCGGGTCGTCGGACTCGGCGGTGGCGAGCTGCGCGAAGTCGGCGCCGCCCTCCAGGCGCCGCGCGATATCCTCGATGGCGGCGCGGGCGGTCTTCTTTGCTTCCTCGCCGGCTTCCTTGTCCACTTCCTTCAGGATGTGGCGGGCGCCCACCTGGTCCTCGTTCTGGAACTCGGAGTTCTTGTTGAGCTCGTAGTACTCGTTGAGGTCCACGTCGGAGACCTCGATCTTCGCGGCGATGTCGGCGACCTTGTAGGCCAGGTGGCGCACCTTCACCGAGGGCGGCCGCCGGAACTCTTCCTGCTTGCCCTCGTAGTACTTGGTCAGTTCCTCTTCGCTCACGGCGACGTCCTTCTCGAAGGGCGCGGAATCGACGGTGAGGTAGGACAGGTTGATGCGGCGGTTCTCGCGCTGGTAGGCCTCCCAGACCTCGTCCTCGGTCACGTGGGAGCCGCGGCGCAGGATGTCGGCGAGCTGGGCTTCGAGCAGGTCGCGGCGCACGCTTTCCTCGAAGGTCGCCGGCGACAGGCCCTGGGAACGCAGCGTTTCGCGGTAGAGGCCCGGCGAGAACTGGCCGTTCCTCTGGAAGGAGGGCACGCGCATCAACTGGTCCGTGATGGCCTGCTCGGGAACCGACAGCCCGAGGCGCTCGGCCTCCGCGCGCAACACCGCGCCGTCCACGAGCTGGTCCAGGGTCATCTGCGGCACGTTGAGGGACTTCAGCATCTCCTCGGTCACCTGGCCCTGGAACTGCTGGCGGAAATAGTTCTCGTTGCGGCGCCGCGCCATCTCGTACTCGGGGCGCGTCACCTCGATGTCGCCGACGGTGACGAGGGCCCTCGGGCCCGCGCCGATCTGGCCGCCTCCACCCATGAAGAAAATGAAGACCAGGCTGATGACGCCCAGGGCGATCTTGATGCCCACGGAGCGGGCGTTGCGGCGCATGAAATCGAGCATGACGGAATCGGACCCCCGGGAGGTTGATCGGGAAAGGGCGGCCCGAAGGGGCCGCCCGCAGGTGGAAGGCTCAGGCCGAGACGGTGTCCAGGGCCTGGGTCAGCTTGCTCTTGGGCACGGCGCCGATGATCTGGTCGGCCACCTTGCCGCCCTTGAAGACGAGCAGGTTCGGAATGCTGCGCACGCCGAACTGGCTCGCGTAGGTCTGGTGGTCGTCCACGTTGATCTTCATGATCTTGACGCGGCCGTGGTACTCGCCGGCGAGTTCCTCCAGCAGGGGAGCGATCGCGCGACAAGGACCGCACCAGGGCGCCCAGAAGTCCACGAGCACGGGGACGTCGGACTGGAGCACTTCCTGTTCGAACGTGGAGTCGGTCAGTTCCTTGATCTTGCCCATCGCTGTTCTCCCTTGTGCCGCCGGGGCGTGGCCCGGAAGTCTGGTGCCGGAGGTCGGACTCGAACCGACAGGGAGTTTCCTCCACCGGATTTTGAGTCCGGCGCGTCTGCCAATTTCACCACTCCGGCGGCCTGAAACCGGGATAACTAACCACGGGGTCCCGCCGAGTCTATCGGGCCCTGGAGTCCCGGTCGGGCGCGGGGAGGGCCGGGGCTTGCCCGCCGGCCGGCGCCTACTGTTGCTGTTGGGCGTCCTTCTGGGCCTGCAGCTTCTTTTCCAGCTGGATCAGGGTGGGCTGCTCGATGGGGCGATTCTGCTCCATCAGGTCGATCTTGGTCAGGGCGTCCTCGACCAGGCGGTCCATGTCGGTCCCGGGGCGGGTCCCGCGAAGGCCGGCG
>JBHEPB010000183.1:0-19727 GCA_046260515.1 Binatia bacterium | reverse complement strand
GTCACGTCTTCCACCACCAGCGACGTGACGTCGCCCACCAGCGACGTGACGTCGCCCACCAGCGACGTGACGTCGCCCACCAGCGACGCCGCGTCGCCCGCCGCCGTCGATCCCGCGTCGATGTCGTCGAAGGCGCGCGCGACAGGATGCTCGGACCAGCGCTCCAGCGCCGCCGCCAGCGCAAGGCAGCGCGCCTCCTCGAGGTCACCCAGCCGTCGAACGGCGCGGCGGCGGAAGCGCCCCACTGTGAGCGTGCCAGTCTTGTCGAAGACGACGTGCGTGGTGCGTTGCAGCACTTCCAGGGCGTGGCCGCTGCGCAGCAGCAGACCGCGCCGCAGCGCCCCGCCGGCGGCCGCCGTCAGCGCAGCGGGCGTGGCCAGAGAAAGGGCGCAGGGGCAGGTCACCACGAGCACCGACAACGCCACCCAGAAGGCCTGCGAAGGCTCCCTTTGCAGCCACACGACGAAGGTCCCCACGGAGACCAGCAGGACCGCGGGCACGAAGACATGCGCCACGCGGTCCGCCAGGCGCACCAGTCCGGGCCGCGAGCGTCCCGCCAGGTCCACGAGGCGGACGATGGCCGACCAGGCCGTGTCGGCCCCGGTGCGCAGGGCCAGCACCGTGAGCGGGCTCTCGCCGTTCTGGGTGCCGCCGGCCACCTCGTCGCCTTCACGGCGGTCGCGCGGCCAGTGCTCGCCCGTCAGCATCGACTCGTTGACCCAGCCGCGGCCGGCCACGATGCGGCCGTCGGCCGGGAAGGTCTCGCCGGGACGCACCAGCACGCGGTCGCCGGGAACGAGGTCGTGGATCGACACCAGCGCGCTCGCGCCGGTGTCCGTCAGTCGCGTCGCCGTTTCCGGCGGGCGGCGCAGCGCCGCTTCCACGGCCGCCGCCGCGCGCTGGCGTGCCAGCATCTCCACGAAGCGGCCCGCCGACAGGAAGAACACGAACATCGCGACCGAGTCGAAGTAGACCTCGCCCGTGTCCAGCGCGGTGGCGTAGACGCTGGAGGCGTAGGCGATGGCCAGGGCCAGGGCCACCGGCACGTCCATGCCGAGGCTGCCGTTGCGCAGGTCGCGCCACGCGCCGGAAAAGAAGGGCCGCGCGGAGTAGAGCAGGATGGGCGTGGCTACCAGTCCGCTCACCACGCGCAGCAGCAGGCGGTGGCTCTCGGCGATGCCTTCGAGGGCGCCGGCGTAAAGGCCCACCGCGTACATCATCACCTGCATGGCGCCGAGACCGGCGACGACGAGGCGGCGCAGGGCCGAGCGGTACTCGTCGCTGCGGGCCTGTTCCTGCCAGTCGGGGCGGTAGGGTCGCGCCACGTAGCCAAGGCGGGCCACCTCGGCCAGCAGGGCCGACAGGCGCGTCTCGTCCTCGCGCCAGGTGAGCTCCGCGCGGCCGGCGCCGAGGCTGACCGCAACGTCGACGACGCCGGGCTGGCGGCGCAGGTGCTTCTCGATCAGCCACACGCAGGCCGCGCAGCGCATGCCCTCGATCGACAGGGTGGCCGATCGCTCGTCGCCGCTGCCGCTGCGCACAAAGCTCTTCTGGAGGGCGGCCTGGTCGTAGCACAGGAGCTCGCCCAGCATCGCGGAGGCCGCTTCAGGATTGGCGCCGGGCTCCTCGCGGTAGCGGTAGTAGGCCGTCATGCCGCGCTCGCCGATCAACTCGGCCACCGCGACGCAGCCCGCGCAGCACATGGGCCGGGCCTCGCCGTCGACGACGGCGCCGAGCACGACGCCCGGCGGGATCGGCAGGCCGCAGTGGAAGCAGTCGCCGGCCGCGGCACGAAGCGCGTTCGTCACGGGGACGGGCTCCTCGTTTCGTTGCCCGTCTGCGGCGACGAAGGGGGCGAGGCCTGGCCGGCAGAACCCGAGGGCAGGGCGGCGCTGGGCGCCGAGTACGACGTCGAGTCCCCTTCGTGGGGCAGGACTTCGTCGGCGTCGCGCAGCGCGACGTAGAGGGTGGCGAAGCTGAAGACGACGCTGGTGGCGGGAAGCAGGATGAGGAACCAGGGCCAGAACTGGCGGTACCAGGGCTTGGAATCGGTGCGCTGTCGCGAGCGGCCCGGCAAGGGCGCCGCCACCTGGGTGTTCGTCCGGTTCATGCCCAGCACCTCCTGCGAACTTCAGTCCTCGGCTTCATCGTCGTCCTGCCCATCGCGGGCGACGGAAGCCGGCGCGAGGAAGCGGCTGTCCTCGGTGACGGTGACCGCGGGATCCTCGGCGTCGGTGACCACGAAGGCAAGGGACGTCGAGGCGGCGGCCAGCTTGTCACGATCGGCGCGCACCCGCACGGCCACGTCCTCGAGCTTGCCGGGCGCCACCGTCACGAACTCCGGGGCGATCATCGTGAAGCCCGCCGTCGGCATCGACAGCCGGTAGGCCCTCTCGTGCTGGCCCTTGTTCATCACCTTCACCGTGTACACGTTCTCGATCTGGTCGTCGGCCACTTCGCGGTAGAGGCGGGCGCGGTCGCGGATGACGTCCACTTCCAGGGGCAGGCGCAGCGCCAGGCCCGTGAACAGGGCCGTCGCCACGCCCACGAGGACGAGTCCGTAACCGACCACGCGGGGGCGCAGCAGGGGCAGGGGCTTGCCGGCCAGGGCGCTCTCCGAGGAGTAGCGCACGAGGCCCTTGGGGTAGCCGACTTCCTCCATCACGCTGTCGCAGGCGTCGATGCAGGCCGCGCAGCCGATGCACTCGTACTGGGTGCCATTACGGATATCGATGCCCGTGGGGCAGACGTGGACGCAGAGCTTGCAGTCCACGCAGTGGCCGAGCTGCAGTTCCGCGGGCTCGGCGCCCCGGCGCCGGTGTCCGCGGGGCTCGCCGCGCGCCTTGTCGTAGAAGATGGTGAGCGTGGCGCGATCGAACATGGCGCCCTGGAAACGGGCGTAGGGGCAGGCGTACTTGCAGATCTGCTCGCGCATGAAGCCGGCGTCGGCGTAGAGCAGCAGCGAGGCCAGCGCGAGGAAGACCGTCTCCCCGCCGGTCACCGAGCCGGTGGCGATGCGCGGAAGCAGTTCGCGAATGGGCAGGAAGTAGCCGACGAAGGTGACGCCGACCACGGCCGAGAAAGCCAGCCAGGAGGAATGCTTGGCGACCTTCTTCAGCACCTTGCGACGGCTCCACGGCTGCCGGTCCAGAAGAATGCGCTGGTTGCGGTCGCCCTCGGTGAGCCACTCCATCCACATGAAGAACTTGGTCCATACCGTCTGCGGGCAGGCGTAGCCGCACCACAGGCGCCCGGCGAGGTTGGTGAAGAAGAAGAGGCTGAGGGCGCCGAGAATGAGAAGGCCGGACAGGAAGATGAAGTCCTGGGGCCAGAAGGTGAGCCCGAGCAGGTAGAACTTGCGCCCCGGCACGTCGAACCACACGGCCTGGCGCCCCTCCCAAGTAAGCCAGGGCAGGCCGATGTAGAACCCCGCGAGCAGGAAGAGGAACACGGCCCGGAAGTCCTGCCAGGGGCCGCGCACCTCGCGCTGGTAGATGGCGGTGCGAGCCTCGTAGAGCGGGACTTCCTTCGTGGGAGCGCCCGGGGAGCGCATCCCCGCTCCCGGAAGCGGCGCCGACGCGCGGCGCCCGGAGCCCGCGGCTTCGGCGACGTTCATGACCTACTCTCCTCCCGCCTTCTCCTGGGAGAGGCTGTACACGAAGGTAGCCACGAGGTGAGCCTTCTGCTCGCCGAGAATGTCGGCGTGGGCCGGCATCTGGGCCTGGCGCCCGTGGCGAAGCCCGTACTCGATGTCCTCCTCGGTGCCGCCGAAGAGCCAGACGTCGTCGGTGAGGTTGGGCGAGCCCAAGGCCTTGTTGCCCTTGCCGTCCATGCCGTGGCAGGCCACGCAGATGGTGTTGAAGCGGGTCTTGCCGGCTTCGGCCAGCGCGGCATCGGCTTTCTGCCCCGACAGGCTGCGAACGTAGGCCACCACTTCGCGCACGCCGTCGTCGCCGCCGAGGGCCGGTGCGAAGGGGGGCATGAAGCCCATGCGCCCGGCGAGGATGGAGGCCTTGATGGTCTCGGGCTCGCCGCCGAAGAGCCAGTCGTCGTCGGTGAGGTCGGGGTAGCCGACGCCCCCGCGCGCGTCGGCGCCGTGGCAGGTGGAGCAGGTGTTGGCGAAGAGGCGCTTGCCGATACCCACCGCGGCCGGATCCGACGCGAGCTCGGCAATGGGCTTGGCCGCGTAAGCCGCGTACATCGGCCCGTACTTCGCCTCGGCCTCGCGGACCTCCGCCGCGTGCTGGCCGGCCTGGCTCCAGCCGAGGACGCCGCCGAAGCTCCCGAATCCCGGGTACAGCACGAGGTAGATCACCACGAACGCGATGGTGCCGATGAAGAGCCACAGCCACCAGCGCGGCAGCGGAAGGTCGTATTCTTCGATGCCGTCGAAATTGTGGCCGAGGGGTTCGTGCGCGGCTCCTTCATCGACGCGCTTGCTGCGCGCCCAGTAGAGCAACCACGCCGAGCCGACGACGTTGATCACCACGATGACGATGACGTAGAGACTCCAGCCGCCGCTCATCGCATCTTCCTCCCCGCCCCGGCCGGCGCGTCGTCATCCGCAAAGGGGAGCCGCGAGGCTTCCTCGAAGCGCGAGCGCTGAGCCGGCAGCCACACCCAGATGCAGAACGCCACGAACGTGACCAGCAGGGTCACCGTTCCAATTCCGCGAAGGATTCCCAGGTCCATGGCCCGATTACCTCTTTCCCTTCATGGCGAGCCCGAGCTGTTGGAGGTAGGCGACGAGGGCATCCATCTCGGCTTTGCCCGCCACGGCCTCTTTGGCGCCGGCGATCTGTTCGTCGGTGTAGGGCACGCCGACCGTGCGCAGGGCCTTCATCTTGGTGGCCGTGTTCTCGCCGTCCAGGGTGTTCTCGACCAGCCAGGGGAAGCCCGGCATGTTCGACTCGGGAACGACGTCGCGCGGGTTCTTCAGGTGGACCTTGTGCCACTCGTCGCTGTAGCGGCCGCCCACGCGCGCCAGGTCGGGCCCGGTGCGCTTGGAGCCCCACAGGAAGGGATGCTCGTAGACCGACTCGCCGGCCAGCGAGTAGTGGCCGTAGCGCTCGGTCTCGGAGCGGAGCGGCCTCACCATCTGCGTGTGGCAGACGTGGCAGCCGTCGCGCATGTAGATGTCGCGCCCTTCCAGGGCCAAGGCGTCCAGCGGCTTCACGCCCTCGGTGGGCGTGGACATCTCCACCTGGAACATCAGGGGAACGATCTCGGCCAGCCCGCCGAAGCTCACCACGAGGACGACGGCGATGCCCATCAGGCCGATGTTTCTCTCGAAGGGTGTCTGCGAAGACATGCTCTTCCTCCCTTCCTCAGGCCCGCGCCGCTGCGGGGGCCGTCACGACGCCGCCCCTCAGGGTGCGCCAGACGTTCCAGGCCATGATCAGCATGCCGACCAGGAAGACGAGGCCGCCGAAGGCACGCACCACGTAGTAGGGATGCGTTGCCTGCAGGGCTTCCACGAAGGTGTAGGTCAGCGTGCCGTCGTCGTTGAAGGCCCGCCACATCAGGCCCTGCATGAGGCCGGCGATCCACATGGCCGCGATGTAGAGCACGATGCCGATGGTCGAGAGCCAGAAGTGGACGTTGATGAGCGTGATGCTGTGCATCTTCTCCTTGCCCCACAGGCGCGGCAGAAGGTGGTAGAGGCAGCCGATGGTGATCATCGCCACCCAGCCCAGGGCCCCCGAGTGCACGTGGGCGATGGTCCAGTCGGTGTTGTGGGTGAGCGCGTTGACGCTCTTGACGGACATCATCGGCCCTTCGAAGGTGGACATGCCGTAGAAGGACAGGGCCACGATCATGAAACGCAGGATGGGGTCGGTGCGGAGCTTCTCCCACGCTCCCGACATGGTCATGATGCCGTTGATCATGCCGCCCCAGGACGGCGCCCACAGCAGGATGGAGAAGACCACGCCCAGGCTCTGGGCCCAGTCGGGCAGGGCGCTGTAGTGCAGGTGGTGGGGACCCGCCCACATGTAGATGCCGATGAGCGCCCAGAAGTGCACCACCGACAGGCGGTACGAGTAAACGGGGCGTCCCGCCTGCTTGGGCACGTAGTAGTACATCATCCCCAGGAAGCCGGCGGTCAGGAAGAAGCCGACGGCGTTGTGGCCGTACCACCACTGCACCATCGCATCGACGGTGCCGGCATAGACCGAGTACGACTTGGTCATCGACACCGGGATCGCCAGGCTGTTGACGATGTGCAGCAGGGCCACCGTGATGATGAAGGCCCCGAAGAACCAGTTGGCCACGTAGATGTGGGCCGTCTTGCGGCGCGCGATGGTGCCGAAGAAGCAGACGCCGACGCTCACCCAGACCACGGCGATGAGCACGTCGATGGGCCACTCGAGCTCGGCGTATTCCTTGCCCGACGTGAAGCCGAGAGGCAGCGTGATTGCCGCCAGCAGGATCACCAGTTGCCACCCCCAGAACGTGAAGCGCGCCAGCCCCGGCAGGAACAGGGTGACGCCGCAGGTGCGCTGCACCACGTGGTAGGCCGACGCGAACAGCGCGCAGCCGCCGAACGCGAAGATCACCGCGTTGGTGTGCAGGGGCCGCAGGCGCCCGTACGTGAGGAAGGAATAGCCGGGGGTCAGGTCGGGCCAGGCCAGCTGGACGGCAAGGATCAGGCCCACCAGCATGCCGACGATACCCCACACCAGCGACATCACCGCGAACTGGCGGATAACCCCGTACTCGTAGCCGTCCGCGACGGCTGCCTCGTTTGCCATGTTCGTTTGCCCTCGGGACGCGGCTTACTTGCCGCCGAGGCTGCGCACGTGAGCGCGCAGCGCGTGGATGACGTCGGTCTTGGAAGCGAGGTCGGGATTGGCCGTCATCATCATGCTGAGGCCCACCGCCTGGCCACCGCCGACGATCACCTTCTCGATGTGCTCGTCGGTCACCGACGCCTGCCAGGTGGCCGAGGAGAGGTCGCGGGGCTTCGGCGTCAGCGCCACCGCCGCGGCGCCGTCGCCCTTGCCGGCCATCCCGTGGCAGGTGGTGCAGCGGGTCTGCCACACCGTGTCGGCCTCGGTCTTGGCCGCGGCCGGGATCTCCTCGGCCGAGGCGAGGCTGGCGATCAGGCTGAAGACGGCTGCCAGGACGGCAACCGCCAAGCCGAAACGGTCGGCTCCACGGTGATGGATTGCGCTCTGGGTCATCATGATCGGAGTCTCCTCTCTCGCATTGGTGGAACTTCACTTTCGCGTCGCGGCGGCGCGAGGGCGCCGCCGCGACAACGAGCCCTACAGGTGGGCGACGACGTCGGTGGTGATCCTCCAGTCCATCAGGTCTTCTTCGCTGGTGATCGGGACCTCGAAGGCAGCGCCGAGGTCGATGTTGTCCGTCAGGCGGACGCGCACGCCCGGCGCGATGGTGATGACGGTGTTCGAGTTCTTCGAGCCGAGGTTCACCAGGTCCATGCCGTTGGCCCGGTACTTCACGTCGAGGAAGTCGAGGTCGGTGCGACGGCCGTCGTTGATCGGCGTGTAGCCGTTGAGCTCCACGAGGGGGAAGACGCGGCCGACCACGTCGTAGTCGGCGTGGAGGGCCCAGTGCAGGAAGGACGTGTCCGCGTCCGGGTCCACCGCAAGCTGGGTGCCGAAGCTCCCTTCGAGGCCCACCGGCCCCAGGGTGGTGGCCCCGGAGACGAAGAGATCGATGAGGCCGTCTCCCTGGCCCTGGAGGCGAATGCGACCGACCTGGGGAAGCGGCCGGACCCGCGTCTTGAGTCCGCCGGTCGGGGCCTCGTACTTCATGCCGACAGTGATGAGCGAGTTCGATTCGGGCAGGGCCAGGGCCGCGTACTTCAGGCCGAAGGCGAGGTTGGCCGCGCCGTTGTCGTCCATGAGGGTGTTGTTGTCGTTCCAGTCGATGTCGGCCCAGCCGTCCTTGGTGGCGATGAAGCCGATCTGTTCGGTGATCGCGACGCGCAGCTGCACGGCGATCACGTCGATGTCACCCCCGCCGATGAAGCTTCCGGGAACGTTCTGGTGCAGCCACATGGGCCTCACCTCGGTGGTGATGTAGGGGGTCTCGTTGAAGAGGGGATTGGAGACGGGCGAGACGTAGTGGGTGAAACCCGCCTCGCCGAGGGACCCGTGGAGGTCCACGTCGAAGGCGCCAGCCTGGGCCGTGGCCGCCGATCCGGCGACGAGAGTGGCAACGAGGATGAAGCGAAAGCTTTGGCGAACGAGCATGGGACATCCCTCCGGGGCGCAGTGGCGCTCGCGGCTCGATAAGCAAGGACCCGGCCAACGTCGCGGATTCAGTAGAAACGACGATATTCCGCCACCGAGGCGCGATTTTGGCGTAAATGAGGAGAGATCCCATTCCCGGGAATGGGAAGGCCGGCGGGTCGCTTTCCGATCCCGGGGGAGGAGGCAGGGGGCAGGCCGCGGCACCTCCAACGCAGAAGGGCCGAGCGCGGCAGCGCTCGGCCCTTCCTCAACCATCCGGCCCCGTAGTCCGGCCGATCCTGCTTGCGGGCCGCGGGTCACGGAACCGCGGGGCGGACCCGGACTCGATACCCTGGCTAGTTCGGCTGGACGGCCTTGCCGCCCAGGTGGTTCTCCAGGCGCGCCGCGAGGGCGATGCGCTGGTCGTCCGTGAGCGCGAGGTCGATCACTTTGTTCTCGGCGTCGAGGCCGGCCACGCGCAGCGATGAGGCGTCGATGCTCGAGTAGCCACCCCCCGAGTCGGGGGCGACTCTCTGGCGGGGCCTGTGGTAAGGCTCCCAGTCGCCGACGATCATGAGGGCGATCACCTGGCCGGGCGCGGTGATGATGTCGCCGGCAACCGCCAGGGGCAGCACCAGAGCCCCGATCCAGGCCCGGTTGGCGTGGGTGGGCGGGTCGGTGGGAGCGCCGATAAAGGCCCGGTCGGTCCACTGCGTGAAGAAGCAGCCGGACAGAACCGAGAGCGTGGCGGCGACCGTCAATCCGCGAAACAGACCTGAACGCATAGACCCTCCCTTGCTCGGACGGGCCCGCCCGCTGACCGGACGAACCTCGTGTGGTGCCATCAGCGGCAAGGCAAACACCTTATTTTGCCCGAAGCGGTACTGTCAACGCCGGTCGGCCGGGAACCTTCCGCGGAACGATCAACGGGCGTGCGCCGCAGGGTCGAGTGTTTGGCGTCTTCCCGGGATCCGGCTTCTTCCTCCCGGCCCTTCGGTCCTGTAGGAAAAGATCAGCCGTCGCGACCCTGAGGATCCGGGGATCCCGACGCAGGAAGGGGTACCCATGCTTCGTTGCTTCCCTGCGATCCTGACCTTGGGTTTGGTCCTGGCGCTGGCGCCTCCGGCCAGCGCCGAGTCCGGTAACCAAGGCGCCGCGGCCGCCGCCGAACGGTGGCTGCAACTGGTGGACAACGGCAACTATGCCGAGAGTTGGAAGCAGGCCGCGCCGGTCTTTCGTGACGCCGTCCCCCAGGCCCAGTGGGAGCAGTCGGCGTCCGCGGCGAGGAAGCCGCTCGGCCGGCTCCTGTCGCGCAAGTTGAAGTCGGCGACGCCAAGGACCGAACTCCCCGGCGTCCCTGACGGAAGCTACGTGGTGATCGAGTTCGAATCCTCGCTGGAGAACAAGAAGTCCGCGGTCGAGACCGTCACTCCCGTGCTGGACAAGGACGGGACCTGGCGCGTGTCCGGCTACTACATCCGCTGAGGCGCGGCGTTCCTGCTCAGAGTCCCAGTTCCTCGATCTTGCGGTAGAGGGACGACAGGCTGATGCCGAGCCTCTCGGCGGCCTTCTTCTTGTCGCCCTCGCAACGCTGCAGCACGTTGGCGATGTGGCCGCGCTCGTAGAACTGGATCGCGCTCCTCAACTCGTCTCCCACGGCCGTCCCGTCCTCGGCCGCCATGCCGGAGACACGCCCCGGGAGGTCGGCGGTGGTGATCCACTCGCCGTCGCCCACGATCATCGCGTGCTCGATGGCGTTGTCGAGTTCCCGGACGTTGCCCTTCCAGGGCAGGTGCATGAGCACCCGCATGGCGGCGTTGTCCACGCCGCGGAAGCGCTTGTTCATCTCGCGGTTATGGCGTCGCACCAGGAACTCGACGAGGGCCGGGATGTCGTCGCGGCGCTCGCGCAGGGGGGGAATCTCGATGCCGAACACGTTGAGGCGGTAGTAGAGGTCCTCGCGGAAGGTCCCCTGCTGGCAGGATGCCTGCAGGTCGCGGTTGGTGGCCGCGATGATGCGGATGTCCACCCTGGCCGGCGTGGTGCTGCCCACCGGCAGGACTTCCTTCTCCTCGATCGCGCGCAGCAGCTTCACCTGCAGGGCCAGCGGCAGTTCACCGACCTCGTCGAGGAAGATGGTTCCGCCCTTGGCGCGCTGGAAGAGGCCGTCGTGGGCCGTCATGGCGCCGGTGAAGGCGCCCTTGATGTGGCCGAAGAGCTGGCTCTCGAGCAGCGTCTCGGGAATCGCGCAGCAGTTGACGGGCAGGAAGATGGCGCTGCTCCGGTCGCTGTCCCGGTGGATCGCACGCGCCACCACTTCCTTGCCGACGCCGCTCTCGCCGGTGATGAGCACCGTGGACGTGGTGGGGGCCACCTTGTGGATCCTCGTGACGATCTGGCGCATCACCGCGCTCTCGCCGATGAGGTTGTCGAAATCGTAGCGCGACTCGACCTCGCGGCGCAGGTACTGCACCTGCCAGGCCATCTCGCGGCGGTCCAGCAGCCGCGATACCTTGGTCAGCACCTCGTCGAAGACCAGGGGTTTGATCATGTAATCGTGGGCGCCCTGGCGCAGGGCCTCCACCGCGGTCTCCACGCTGGCGTGGGCCGTCATCAGGACCACCAGGGTCTGGGGGCAAAGCCGTCGGACCTCGCGCAGGAGCCCGACCCCGTCCAGGCCCGGCATGCGCAGGTCGGTGATGACGACGTCGAATTCGGACGACTCGAGGCGGGCGGCCGCCTCGGCCCCGTCGGCCGCGACCATCACGTCGTAGCCTTCGTCGGCGAGCACGTCGCGCAGGCTTTCGCGGCTCGCCGCTTCGTCGTCAACCACCAGGATGGCACCCTTCATTGCGACCATGTGTTCACTCTCTTCCTTGTCCGCGGTCCGTGTAACGGGGCGACATTGACTCGAACCGCGGCGGATGCGAAGCGATCCGCATGGAGTCCCTTCTCCGCCTCGTGGGCCTCGACGAGGAAGCCCTGCGCCTGCGCATGGAGTTCCTCGGCTTCCTCGAAGAGGACAGGGCCCGCCTGGCCGCTGTGGCTCCGTTCATCGAGTCGATCGTCGATGACATGGTCGAGACCTTCTACCGGCACATCCTCGCCTTCCCGCTCACGGCGACCTTTCTCCGGGATCCGGAACTCGTCCGGCGCCTGAAGATCTCGCAGCGCCGCCACTTCGTGCAACTGTGGACCGGGCCCTACGACGAGGCCTACGTCGAGAGCCGGCTGAGGGTGGGGCTTGCCCATGCCCGCATCCGCCTGGAGCCCCACATCTACCTCGGCGGCTACCTCATCCAGGCCGACTACGTCCGCAAGAGGTTGCAGGAGGAGTTCGGCCCCGACGTCGGCGGTTTCACCGCCTGCCTCCAGTCCTTCACCAAAATCGTGATGCTCGACATCGCGCTGGCCACGGACGCCTACATCTACGGCGGGTTCGTCGAGCGGTCCACGGCCGACGCCCAGGCCTACGCCGCCGCCCTCGCCCAGGAAGCCCTCGAAATGAAGGCCCGCGAGGAGGAGAAGCGGGAGGAGCTCCTGCGGATGGTGGTGCACGACATCCGCAGTCCCGTCGCCGCCATGATGGCGACGGCGCGCGCCTCGATGCGCCGCTACCGCAACCTCGAGGAAGCGCCGGGAAGGCAGTTCGCGCTGGTGGAAGCCACCGGCCAGAACGTGCTGCAGATCATCGACAACATGATCAGCCACGCGCGCGCGCCCGGCGGCGAGCTTCCGATATCGCTGGAGGCCTTCGACGTGGCGGAAGTGGTGAGTGCCTGCGTCGCCCAGCTGAAGCCGTTTGCCCAGCAGACGGCGCACGCCATGAACGTGATCCGGCTGGACGCGGCTCCGTCCAGCCGCCTCGACAAGGTGCTGGTGCGGAGGGTGGTGTCCAACCTTCTCGTCAACGCCTGCCGGCACACGCCGGCCGGTTGCGTCATCGAAGTGGAATGCGGGATGCGCGGCGACGAGTGCCACGTCGTCGTCACCGACGACGGGCAGGGAGTTCCAGCCGCCGTGCGCGAGATCCTGGCCGACGGCGCCTGCAGGCCCAGGCCGGCCACGGGCGCGCACGTGGAGAGCGGCCTCGGCCTGCCCTTTTGCCAGATGGCCTGTGAACGAATGGGGGGAAGCCTCGAGCTTCATCCGATGCCGCGTCGCGGTTCCCGCTTCGTGGTCCGCCTGCCGGCGTAGGCCGCCACCGAACCCGAACGGGGCCTGGTGGCCAGATCCGGAACACGGCGAAGGTTGCGAATCTCGCAATCGAGGCGCCGGAGCAGGCGCCGGGCCTCGGGCTGGGCGATGTCGAGCAGCCCCGCGTACAGTTCCAGGCAGGGGGAGGAGTCCAGGGCCTGCACGCAGCGCGCGATTCCCTCGCCGCTTCCGTCCCTTGCCAGGAGGCGACGCGCTTCGTCCACCGACTGCCGCAGGCGGTGGAGCAACTGCGGCTCCTGCACGAGGAAGGGCCCGTCGTCCCCGATCGCCGACGAGAGTTCGGCCAAGGCATGCAGGAGGCGCGACCTTTCCCTTTCCTTGCGGGACCGTTCGGACCACCGCGCGGAGGTCTCCCGGTTGGCTGCCGGCAGGTGCTGGAGGTGGTCGTAAAGCGCGGCAACCTCTTCTTCGAGCTGGGAGCAGCGGAGCAGGGCTTCCCGGAGAAACATGCGTGCCTGTCGAGCAGGAAGCATGCCACGGCCGCCGGCGCTTCGATTGACACCCTGCGAACGCCGAAAAGCACGGCTTAGCGGCCGGCCGGACTCCTGTTCAGGAGCACCGGGAAACAGCGGTTTCCCGGTGATGGGAAGGCTCGCGGCGGTGGTTATCAGGGGCAAGAAGCCCATGCGGAAGCCCCGTGACGCGCCCGGCCGACTTTGACAGCGGCCCGCAACGCCGGTTTCCTGCAGGCCATCGTGGCCTTCGACGCAGCAGCCCACATCGCCGCCATCGAGCGCGACGGCTACACGATGGTGGAGGACTTCCTCTCCCCGGAAGTCCTGGCCGAGGTAAGGCGGGTGCTCGGCCTCTACCTGGACAGCAACAGCGGCCGCAACGATTTCGAGGGGCTAAGGACCGAACGCATCTACACTCTGGTCGCGCGGGCCAGGGTGTTCTGGGACGTCGTCCTCGACGAACGCGTGATGCGGCTTTGCGAGCGCTTCCTCCTGCCGAACTTCCTGCTCACCGCCTCCCAGGCCATCCGCATTCTGCCGGGCGAGACTCCCCAGCCCATCCACAGCGACGATTCCTTCCACCTGCTGCCGAGGCCGAGGCCGATGATCTCGCTCTCCACCATCGTCGCCGTCGATGATTTCACTGCCGACAACGGCGCGACGACCATCGTGCCCGGCAGCCACTCGTGGAGCGAAGACCGCGTGGCCGGCCAGTACGCGTTTCGCCCCGCCGAGGCGGGAGAGGACGAGTTCCGCCTTCAGGGCCAGGCCGTGCCGGCGGTAATGCCGGCCGGCTCCTGCCTGGTGTTCGCGGGGACCCTGCTTCACGGGGGAGGAGCCAATACGAGCGACGGCCCGCGCTGCGCATTCTCCAACCAGTACTGCCAACCCTGGGCGCGGCCCCAGGAGAACTTCTTCCTCGGCGTTCCCGTCGAAGTGGCCAGGCAGATGCCGCCGCGACTCCAGGCCCTGCTCGGCTACTCGATCCACCCTCCCTTCATCGGCCAGATGACGGCAAGCCATCCTTCCAAGGCCCTCGAACCGGGGCACGAGAACCGCGTCGTCGCCCAGGCGAGGGCGGCCGGCGCCCGTCTCCCCGAATAGGAACCCCGCCGACGGCTAGCGTACGCGCCGCGCCCTGTCGTTGAGGCTCCAGTCGTAGTCGAGGTAGGTGAGGTCGGCATCGCCGAACGCAGCCACTCGCCCGGCAATGTCGCCGTCGGCCTTCGCTTTCACGAAGGCGACGATACCGCCGGCCGGCGCAAAATCCTCCGCGAACCACTTGAAGATCGACGAGACCTGCAAGGACTTGCTCTCCTCGTCGATGCGCAGCCCCTTGGCCGGATTGGCCAGGAAGGAAAGCGCCGCGTCATCGAGCTGCGCCGAAAGGGTTTGCGCGCGGTAAGGCTCCGGTCGGAGATCGGGGCAGGACACCGAAGCACAAACGATGGCGAAGTGGACGCGCGGGTCGCGAAAGCGGGGCCTCAGGATCTCGTGCTCGATCTGGTCGAGGGTGACCTCGCGTCCTGCCACCTTGCCGGCAACGCGCTTCCACACCGGACGGAAGAACCCGCCCGCGTCGCGGATGCTCGCCACCGGGTAGTGGTCCACGACGGTGCGGACGGCCATCAGGTTGTAGGCGTTGATCCAGAATGCAAAGCGTTCGTCCTCGCCCGCCATGGCGTCGGGATCCGCCGCCTCGAACTCGGCGAGGGCCTGGCGGTAGACCGGATCGGCCCCCAGCGCGGCGTACTCGACCATGGTGAGGCGGGTCTGGTCGATGCGGCCCGGCTTCACGTGACGGGCCAGCAGGTCGGCCCAGGCCGGGGATTCCCAGGCCCGCGAGACCGTGGCCGCCAGCATCACGAGCAGAAGAGGGGCCAGCACGGCTACGGCGCGGCTGGCGAAACGACGGCGCCCGGGGAACAAGGCGGGGATGCCCGGAGCCAACTTTCCTGGACAAACCGGTCCGACCGGACCGCGGGCCGCCACACCGCGCGTTGTTCCCGAGCGCGAGAACATCTTCCTCAACCTGGCCTGCAACATCGTGCTGCCGGGCCTCATCCTGTCGCGGCTTTCGGCGGACGACCGGCTCGGACCCATGGGTGCTTTGCTCCTCGGCATCTCGTTTCCCCTTGGCTACGGGATCTACGACCTCATCGTGCGCCGCAAGTGGAACTTCTTTTCCATCGTCGGGCTCGCGAGCGTCTCGCTGACCGGCGGCTTCGCCATGATGAAGCTGGACGGCTTCTGGTTCGCGGTCAAGGAAGCCTCGATTCCCACCCTCTTCGGCGTCGCCATCCTGGCCACCATCGGCACCGGTCGCCCCCTGGTGCGCGAGTTCATCCTCAACGAGTCGGTAATCGACGTGGCGCGCCTCGACGAGGGCCTGGAGGCCAGGGGCACCCGCGCGCGTTTCGATGAATTGCTGCGCCGCGCCACCTGGTGGATGTCGGGCAGCTTCGCCATGAGCGCCGTCCTCAACTTCGTGCTCGCCCGCGTGCTGCTGAAGAGCCCCTCCGGAACCCCGGAGTTCACCGCCGAGCTCGGCTACATGACGTGGCTGTCGTGGCCGGTGATCGCACTGCCGAGCATGATCCTCACCATGGTGATCTTGTGGCGTCTCCTCGCCGGGATCCGCGAACTGACCGGTCTCGAGATGGAGGATCTCCTGCACGGCCACCACGGCGAGGAGCCGGGCCGAACCGGGGGACCTTCCCAGGAGTGATGTGATGCGAGTGGAAACCGGAATCCCCCTCGGCAGCTGGCGTTCGGTCGCCGACGCCGCGCGCCGCGCCGAAGCCGCCGGCTTCGACGGCGTGCTCAGCTACGAGATCGGCCACGATCCCTTTGCCCCGCTGGTGCTCGCCGCGCTGGCCACCGAGAGGGTGCGCCTCGGCACCGCCATCGCGGTGTGCTTCCCGCGCAGCCCCATGGTGATGGCCAACATCGCGCGCGATCTGCACGCCGAGAGCGGAGGGCGCTTCACGCTGGGGCTGGGAACCCAGGTGAAGGGCCACAACGAGAGGCGCTTCAGCGTGCCGTGGACACCGCCCCTGCCACGGCTGCGCGAGTACATCGAAGTTCTGCGCGCCATCTGGCGCTGCTGGGAAACCGGTGAGAAGGCCTCCTACGAAGGCAAGCACTACCAGTTCACGCTGATGACGCCCGAGTTCTCGCCGCCGCCGACCGGCCTCGGCCCCGTGCCAGTGACCATCGCGGCCGTGAAACCGGCGATGATCGGCCTGGCCGGACGACTCTGCGACGGCATTCGCCTGCACGGCTTCGCGACGCGGCGCTATCTGGAACAGGTGGCGATGCCGGCCCTCGAGGAGGGATGGCGGGCTTCGGGCCGCGACCGCTCCACCTTCGAGATCTGGGGCGGCGGCTTCATCGCCACAGGACCGGACGAAGCCGCCGTGGCCAAGGCCATGGAGGGCATCCGATACCGCGTGGCCTTCTACGGCTCCACGCGCAGCTACCACGGCGTGCTCGAAGCCCACGGCGCCGAGGACCTCGGCCACAAGCTCCACGACATGTCGAAGCAGGGATTGTGGAAGCAGATGGCCGCCGAGATTCCCGACGACCTGCTCCGCGAGTTCACGGCGGCGGCACCCTACGCCGGCTTGGCGGCGGCCGTCGAGAAGCGTTTCGGCGGCATCACCGACTCGATCACCATCGATTTCCCGAAAGACACTCCGACCGGACAGATGGCCGAGCTGGTGTCGGACCTGAAGGCCATTCCTTCGGCGTTCCGCGGCTTCGCGACGGCGGGCTGAACGCTCATGAAGCAGGAGACCCGCCGCTTGATCGCCGGTTCCCCTGCGATTATGCACTCGATCACGGTCGCTCCGAGACCGCCGCACCCGCCAGGGAGGGACCAATCGTGATTCCCGCAGTCCACACGGTTCTCGCGCCTACCGACTTCTCCGAGTTGGCCAATCGCGCCATCCCCCACGCCTACTCCGTCGTCGATGACGGAGGCACCGTCCACCTCCTCCTCGTGGTGGAGGCCACCGAACCCCGGAGGACCCCCAACCCCCTCTACGCCCACTACGTTCCTGGACGCACCCCGACCCTGGAGGAAAAGCGCCAGCAGCATGCCGAGCTTGCCGGGCGACTGCGCGACCTGGTTCCTGTGGAGGCCGGCGCGCGCTTGATCCGCACGGAAGTCCACGTGGTGGAGACCCACGACGTCGCGGCCGCCATCGTGGAGAAGGCTGAACAACTGGACGCGAGCCTGGTCTGCATCGGCACCCACGGTCGCTCGGCCCTGATCAAGGCTTTCCTCGGTTCGGTGGCCAGCGCCGTGCTCGCCGACAGCCTGCGCCCCGTGCTGCTGGTCCGTAGCCGCGGCGGCGACGCCACCTGACGATCAGACCGCGGCAGGCATCCGGCGGCGCAGCTGCCCGCAGGCTGCGTCGATGTCGGGCCCCCGCGAGCGACGGAAGTGGGCGACGAGGCCCGCTTCCCTCAAGACGGCCACGAAGGACTCGGCCCTCTCCGGCAGTGTCGGCTGGTACTCAGCGCCCCGCAGGCCGGTGCCCGTGGGATTGTAGGTGAGCAGGTTCACGTGCATCCGGCGTGTGCCGAGGAGGGACGCGAGCGCGCGGGCGTGCTCGACCGAATCGTTCACGTCGCGCAACAGGCAGTACTGGATGGTCACCGGGCGGCCGCGACGGGCCTGGAAGCGGTCGGCGGCCGCCAGGATGTCGCGGATGGAGAAGCGACGCCCCGTGGGCAGAAGACGCGACCGCGTCTCGTCGTCCGGAGCGTGAAGCGAGACCGCCAGGTGGAAACCCAGTCCGGTGGCCGTCAGCCGGTCCATACCCGGCACGATGCCCACCGTGGACACTGTCACCTGGCGCCATCCCAGAGCGCCGTAGCGCGGGTCGGCGATGCGGGTGACGGCCTCGAGCACTTCGTCCACGTTGAGCAGCGGCTCGCCCATGCCCATGAAGACAATCGTCTGGAGGCGGCGCCCGAGCGCGGCCGCTTCGGCCCGCAGCGCCAGGAACTGCGCGGTCATCTCGGCTGCCGAGAGGTTGCGTTCGAATCCGCTCCTGGTGGTCGCGCAGAAGTCGCAGGCCATCGCGCAGCCCACCTGCGAGGACAGGCAGCCGGCCACGCGGCGGCCCGCGTAGTCCGGCATCATCACCGATTCGACGGTGCGGCCGTCGGCCAGGCGCAGCAGCAGCTTGGTGGTTCCGTCGGCCGAGACCTGGCGGGTCGCCAGCGTTGGAAGCGACGGCAGATCGAGGGCACCGAGGTGCTCGGCCAGACCGCGGGGAAGATCGGGAAGGGCAGCAGCGTCCACGGCGCCGCGATGGTAGGCGCGCAGCAGGCGCGCCGCGTGCGCCGTCTTGAAGCCCCAGGCGGCCAGAGCCCCCTCGAGCTGCTCGACACTGTAATGGGCGAGAGCGGCGTCCACGTCGCTTCCGTCTCAGGGATCCGCCGCGGAGCCAAGCGTCCCCGCGTCGCCCGGTGGGCTGCTTATCCCACCCGTCGCCCGGTGGGGCTCCTTATCCCACCCGTCGCCCGGTGGGCTCCTTATCGCACCCGTCGCCCGGTGGGCTCCTTCAGCCCTTGCCGGCGGCGATGATGGCGCTCAGGTCGAAGAAGTTGTCCGTCGTGCCTTCCTCGTCGCCCACGTAGACGTACCAGCCCTGTTCACCGGGAAAGCGCGAGCTCGGCAGCGAGCAGTAGGTTCCGTGCTCGAGTTGGATGTCGATCATCGAGATCGACGGCCGGTAGCCGTAGACCCAGGGCATGGTGTACTTGGCCGTCGGCGTCGGGGCCTTGGCGAACTTGTAGTTGTTCACCCACACCTTCCACAGCTCGCCGCCCGAGTCGTACATGTCGGTGAAGGGAACGCGGAAGATCTCCTTGTCGAGGTAGATGACGCGCTTGGAGTAGGCGTACTGGGGAAGCTTGGAGACGCCTTCCACGATCCAGACCTTGCGCGGCTCCCACACGTCGTCGTGCAGGAAGTCGCCGGAAGGCTCGCCGAACTTCACCGGCAGCTGCTCGGCGTGCATCGTTCCGAGGATGGTCTGCTCGCCCACCAGGCGCCAGGTCATCCACGCGATGTTGCCCTGGTAGCCCTCGAAGCTGTCGGCGTCGGTGTCCTGGCCGAACAGGGCGTCCGAGCGCTGGGCCGACGACAGGCGGCGCACGCGCCGCAGCTGGGGAAGGTACAGCCAGGTGTCGTCCTGGCGGGCCGGGTCCTGGTAGCGCGTGAACGTGAAGCCCGTGCCCTTGAGATCGAAGGGCTCGATGATGGGGTAGAGGGCCTCCTTGAAGCGGGCTCCGTCCTTGTTGGGGTTGGGACGCTCGGGCTTGGGATCCACCACCAGGCGCTCGCGATAGTAGAGACGGCGGATGTGATCGAGGAGGAAATGCTTCTCGACGCGGACCGGGCTGCCCTTGGAGCCGACCACCCCGGTGTCGCAGTCGAAGTTGCGGGTGTCGGAGTCGTCGATGGCGATGCCCGCGCCGAAGTTGAACATCAGCTTGGTCGCAATCCACTTGTCGCCCGGATCGATACTCGGGAAGGGCTTGCCGGCCACGTGGTTGAGGAGAGCGGTTCCATCGGCCGACAGGGTCACCTGGCCGGAAAACTTCTCGGTGGCTTCCACGTAGGGAGGCGGCTCCGGGATCGGCTCGTAGGCCCGCACCGGAAGCTTGGCCCCCCTCTCGACGAGCCACTGCATGCCGGGACTGAGAAGATGGCTGTACTTGGCCAGGTTCTGGGCGGTGACGATGGTTCCGGGCCGGGGGATCTCGACGTCGAAGGTGGCCTTGGCGGTCTCGGCGAGCTTCTCGGGCTTGGCGGGCTTGGCAGGCTCGACGG
>JBHEPB010000147.1:0-7256 GCA_046260515.1 Binatia bacterium | reverse complement strand
CGGTCCTCGCCGTAGTCGAAGTCCTGGGGAAAGCCGTCGCTCAGCAGGATGAGGTGACGGGCCCGCGCCGTCGTGCGGGCCAGCTTTTCGCCGGCGTGGCGAAGGGCGGCGCCCATGCGCGTCGAGCGTTTGGGCGCGATGCCGCCGAGCCGGGCCTTCACGTGGTCGCTCAGCCTCTCGCCGAAGGTCTTCACCGCGTAGATCTCGACGTTGTCGCGCCCGTGCCCGGAAAAGCCGTACACCGCGTAGTTGTCGCCGATCTCGCCCAGCACCTGGGCCAGCACCGCCAGCGTGTCCTTGGTGAGATCGATGACGCGCCGGCCGCCGCCCGGCAAGGGCTCGTCGGTGGAAGCGCTCATGTCGATGAGGAAGAGCGTCGCCACGTCGCGCTCCTCCGGCTTGCGCGCCACGTAGAGACGGTCGCTCGGCGTGCGCCGCCCGCGGCGGTCCGAGTGGGCTTCGACCAGGGCGTTGAGGGCGAACTCCTCGCCCTGCTCCTCGCGCGGAACGCGGCGCAGCTGGTCGGGCCGCAGCATCTGGAAGTCGCGCTTGATGCGCCCCACCAGCTCTCCCGAGCGCGCCAGCGCGTCGGTGAAAAACTCACCCGTGTCTTCTTCCGCCGCCACTTCGGTCACCCGGCACCAGCGGCGCCGGTAGTCATCGATGCGGTGGTCCCACTCGTCGTACCAGAAGCTGGTGCCGGCGGCCTGGCGGGCCAGCCACGCGCGAATGCCGGCGGCGTCGCCGGTGGCAATCTTCTCGCGCAGCTCGCGCATCTGCTCGGCAGGCACCTTGCCGAGCAGGTCCGTGATGTAGAGGCCGAGCCCTTCCTCGATTCGCCCGTGGGCCTCGCTGATCTTGAGGTCGCCGCCGCGTTCCAGCAGCGACTTGAGCTCTTCGAGCGACACCGGACGGCCGCCGCCCGGCGTCGCGTCGTCGTCGTCGCTGAGCTGCAGGCGCACGTCGGCGGCTGTTTCGTTCGGCTCCGCGCGGGCGGGATCGGGCCGCCAAGGGGCAGTGTTTTCCTGCCGTTCACCGCCGTCGAGGTGCTCGAAGGGATCGATGACGGTAGCCCCGCCCATTTCCACGAAGGCCACTTCGTCGCTGTCCTCACGGGCGCGGGCCTCGGCGAAAGCGAGGCCGCCGTAGTAGGCGATGGTCAGCGCCGCACTGTCGTAGACCGTCGCCTCCCGCGAGCGCAGCAGCTCGATGCTGGCCGAGACGAACTCGCCCTGGGCCCTCAGCCGCGGTTCCAGTTCGTCGGCGCGAAGCCGCGCCATGCCCATCTGGAAGAGGGTTTCGAGCAGCCTCTCGTCGTGGCGGTCCCGGGCCGCCGGCACGACGGTGCCCGCGTAGAGACGGCCGAGGCGGCCCAGCTCGCCGCGCAGTCCCGGGAACTCGCGCTCCAGGCAGGCATCCACGCGCACGCCCTCCAGAAGTACGAAGAGCGACGAAGCCAGCAGCGGATTCGGAAAACAGCCGAGGAAGGCGATGACGTCGTGCCTCTCGGCGTCCTCCTCCAGGACGGACGGCGGCGCCCATCCCCGCGCCAGCAACTCGGGCATGCTGAAATCGTAGGTCCCGTACTCGAAGCGCCCCGCGATGTGGGTGGCGATCACCTTGTAGAGGGCCTGGTTGTCGTCCGACGAATCGAAGAGATCGACGCGCTCGGGAAGACGGATGGCCACGTCTTCCGGCGCCAGCAGCGGCGGCCGCATCCAGATGCCGGGCGACGGCATCAGCTGGAAGGAGCGTCGCGACATCATCGTGAGGTAGCGGCGCAGCATGCCGTCCACTTCCTCGAAGGCCACGGCGGCGCTGCGCTGCACCAGCAGCTTGTGGGCAGTGCGCGTCTCCAGGCGAAAGTGGGCTGCAGCCGCGTGGTCGCTGTCGGCGCCGGCGGCGATTTCCAATCCCCGCGTCACCCAAAGGCGCACGCCGTCGGCTCCGCCTTCCTCGATGGCGCGGTCCATGGTGCGCAGGAAAGCCGGCAGCACGGCCGGCGCCGCATCCGCGATACGACCCGCCTCGCCGAGGAGAAATTCCAACGCCTCGCCGTGAACGCCGTGCAGCACGCCGCCGAGCACGACCATGGAGTCGGCCAGGGCGTCGAAGGTCGTACAGCGCGAGCAGGAGAGCAGCAGCGACGTGGCCTCGCCGGGGCCGAGATGCGCGACGGCAGCCGGGGCGAGTTCGAGCAGGCGCTGCGCGGCCTTGGCATTGGAGTGCGTCGCGACGGCGACCAGGCGCAACGTCGCGTCGATCGCCGCCGGCGCGAGGGCCAGCAGCGCGGGAGGTGGCACGGGAGGCTTGGGATTGCGCCCCGTGGTGCCGAGGATGGCGACGATCTCGGCCCAGTCGGCAACGGCTGCGGCAGCGATGCGCCCGAGCAGGGTGGCGGCGCCCGCGAGGAAGGCTTCGGCCAGGAACTCACTGCGCCAGCCGCCCTTGGCGAGCAGTTGCGAGGCAGCCGCCTGCCAGGCTTCCAGGGACTCCTGATCCAGGCGGCGGCCGGCGGTGGAGAGCGCGGCCGTCGAGTCGATGAACGTCGTGGCCAGGCGGCGCGAGGAAGAGGCCAGGATCCGGACGCCCTCGATCCACGATCGCCGCAGCGAAGGCGACCAGAGCAGGAGGTCCGCGGGATCGAGGCGGAGGAAGGAAAGCGCCAGGTCCCGCGAGAGGTTCGCCTCGCCGGCCACCTCCAGCAGCGTGCTCTCCCAGACTTCATAGGCGCGCTCGCCATCGAGCGTCGGCGCATCGACGGCGGACGCTGAGCGCAAGGTCGGCGCGGCGCCGGTCGCCGCCCGCACCCCCCGCGGCAGGAACGCATGCGCAAGGCTCGTCGAAGCCAGCGCAATCGCATCGCCGCGCTGCAGAATGCGCTCGGCCAGCGCAGCCGGCAGGGAAGGAAGTGCGGCGAGCGCGTCGGCCCCTTCCGCGCTCTCGCGCAGGTGGCGGCTCTCGATCCAGGCCCTGGCTGCCGGCATGCGATCGCTCCTGGCCGCAGCCGGGCTACGCGAAGATCGCGCTCACGAGTTCGGAGATGGCGGCCTGGGTCTGGCGGTCGTCGCTGAGGGCGCGCACCACGGTGGCTTCGCAGGCGCGTCGCGGCGTCATGCCCTGGCGCACCAGTTGGCCGGCGTACACGAGGAGGCGGGCCGAGACGCCCTCTTCCAGCCCGCCGGACTTGAGCTGGCGCACGCGCTCGCCGAGGTGGGCCAGGTCCATCGCGGTCTCGGCGGGGATGCCGCTTTCGTGGGCGATGATCTCGGCTTCCTTGTCGCGGGGCGGGTAGTCGAATTCCAGGGTGACGAAGCGTTGGCGTGTCGAAGGCTTGAGGTCTTTCAGCACCGACTGGTAGCCGGGGTTGTAGGAGACGACGAGCATGAAATCGGCGTGAGCCGTGAGCGTGATGCCGAGCTTGTCGATGGGCAGGATACGGCGGTGGTCGGTGAGCGGATGGATCAGCACCATCGTGTCCTTGCGCGCCTCGACGATCTCGTCGAGGTAGCACATGGCGCCCACGCGAACGGCCTGGGTGAGAGGGCCGTCGGTCCACATCGTCTCGTCGCCGCGCACCAGGTAGCGGCCGACGAGGTCGCTGCCGGTGAGGTCCTCGTTGCAGGCCACGGTGATCAGCGACTGGGGCCGCGCGTCGCTCTCGGGCAGCAGCTTCCACGACATGTACTCGACGAAGCGGGTCTTGCCGCATCCCGTGGGCCCTTTGAGCAGCACCGGCAGCTTCTGGCGGAAGGCCGCCTCGAAGACTTCGACTTCGTCCGCCAGCGGAAGGTAGTAGGGCTCGGGTGTGCTCACGGTGCGGTTCCGTTGGCGGCGGGCCTCGGGGCGCCCGCGCCCGGCGCTGCAGGCGGCGCGGGGGCGCCCGGCGCCGCCGCCGTGTCGGCGCTCAGCGTTTCCATCACGCGCCCGCTCGCCGCGTCCACCAGTTCGACGGTGACGACGCCCGCCACGCCGTTGTCCCTGGCCGCGGCGGCGATCCTCTCGCCCATGCCCGCGCGGAACTTGACGAGCGCGAAGGGCGGCATCTGCTCCATCGGAAAGTCGGCGATCTTCGCGCGAAGCGTCGTCGCGCCGGTCCATTCGAAGCCCGCCATGCGCGGACCGATGATGGGATGCGTGACCAGGGGCTTCTCGGCCGCGCGCTGGAAGCCGTTGGCGGCGTTGGTGGCCACCTCGCGATCGGGGGCCGGCGGCGGCATCGGCATCCCGCCCTGGGTTCCCATCGAAGGAGGCGCCTGCCCCGCTTGCCCGGGCGCGGCGGCGACCGGCGCTCCGCCTCCGGCATTCGGAGCCTGCTGGGCCCCGGCGATCGGCATCGGCGCGCGCCCTTCCACTTCCGCCAGCGCGTTCTCGATGTGCTGCCTCTGCTCGGGCGACTCGGTCAGTTCGAGGGCGCGCTTCAGCGCAGCGATGGACTCTTCCTTCTTGCCCTGCTTCTGCAGCGCGATGCCCATGTTGAAATGGGCCTGCATGAACTTGGGATCCTTCTCGATCGCCGTCTTGTAGGTGGCCACGGCGTCGTCCACTCGCTCCTGGAAGAGCTGGGAGGAGCCGAGGTCCGTCATCGCGCTGGCGTCGCCCGGGTACTTCTCGAGGAAAGCGAGAAAGCGCTTCTCGGCTTCGGGGAAGTCGCCGGCGTCGTAGGCGAGGTTGGCCAGGATGCGCAGGCCTTCTTCGTTGGAGGCGTCGAGGGCGAGAAGCTTGGCCAGGGCCTGCTCGGCCGAGACGCGATAGGACGCGTTGATGACGCTGGCGCGGTACAGGGCGCGTGCGAGTTTCTGGGCGGCTTCGATGCTCTCCGGATTGTTCGTGGCCTCGGCGCCGAGGCCTTCGAGGAAGTCGAGGACCTCCTTGGGAAGCTCGATGCTCGGGTGACCGCTCGGCAGCCCGCCTTCGGCCGTGGGAGCCGCCGCGCCGGGGCTGCCGGCCACCGCGCGTTCGGCGGCCGGAGGCGGAGTCATCGTGAACCAGGCGGCCACGCCGCCGAGCACGAGGAGTACGGCGGCGAGGGCCGCCGCCGTCGTCGGTGTTGCAACAACGTGCGCCGCGGCAACCGGAGCCGAAGCGGCCGGCGAGACTGGAGTCGCGCCGTCGAAGCTCTTGCCGCAGGAGGTGCAGAAGCCGGCGTCGGTGGCGCGCGCCGCGCCACAACCGGTACAGAAGGATGCAGCGCTCATCGTGATCCTCGCCTCAGGACTTCTGCCCGGTCACGCGCTCGAGGTCTTCGCGGGTAACCGCACGCAGGGTCGGGTCTTTGCGCAGCAGCAGGATGATGCCGCCGGGGATGGAAAGGGGGAACTTCTCGATCCAGAAGCCGAGGTTGCCGATGAGGAAGGCCTTGACGGCGCCGGCCTTGCTGCCGAGGAGCCACACGAAGACCAACTCGCGAACACCCTCACCGGAAGCCGACGGCGCTACGAAGGTGCCGAGCGTCATCACCGCCGAGGCGAAGAGTACCTCGGAGGTGTGGACGCCCACCGTCGCGATCGACATGGCGTTGCAGAAGTACATGAGCGTGGTGGTCACCTGCCCCACCACCGCCAGCCCGAGCGCGAAGAGCATGTGCCCGCGACGGTTCGAGTAGGCCGTGGCCGACTGGATCACGTTGCCGGCGAAGCGCCTCACCTTTTCGTGGGGAACCAGCCTCAGCAGGCCGTTGAACCAGGCGGGCTGCATGAGGACCAGCACCCCGAGGATCATGGCGCCGGCCAGGGGAACCTTCATGGCGCCCACCATCTCGCCGAAGGACTGGCCCTCGGTGAGGCGCCCGGCGAAGGGCATGAAGAGGAGGATGGTGGCGAGCAGGCCAACCAGGCCGATGATGCGCTCGACGGCCAGGGCCGTGGTGCACTCGATGGGCTTCTTCGTCAGCCGGGCCGTCTCGTAGATGCGCCAGGCGTCCAGGCCCATGGTGCTCGGCGTGAGAATGCC
Source organism: Binatia bacterium (assembly GCA_046260515.1). GTDB lineage: Bacteria > Desulfobacterota > Binatia > UBA1149 > CAITLU01 > DATNBU01. The sequence continues at coordinate 1,304 of JBHEPB010000147.1, read as the reverse complement.
GAAGTAGCGGCCGATGAAGTAGGTGCTCGTGAGGAAGCCGAACTTCATGTCGATGCCCTGGCCCAGCAGCAGGATCTGCCAGCGCCAGATGTTCGCGAAAATGCCGACCAGCTTGATGGCGATGGCGGCCAGGAACCAGGGCAGGAAGACCGACAGCTCCACGCTGCGGATCTCGGCCCAAAGGTCGGAGAGTTCGGCGGGCACCAGCTGGAAGCCCTGGAGGCGCACGAAGGCTTCCTCGGGGGCGTCGGCCAGCGCGACGGTGCTGTAGTCGCCGTCGGCCGCGGGCACGTAGAGGGTGGCCAGGGCCTTGTCGCCGCAGTGGCGCAGGGTCTTGATCTTCTTCCTCTCACCATCGGCGCCGCGGACGAAGACCGCGGCTTCACCCGCGTGGCGGCAGGCATCCTCGATGGTGGCCGGGATGGTCGGCGGAGGCAGTTCCCCTCCGGTCAGCTTGGCTTTGAGGCGGCCGACGATGCCGGGGTAGTCGGGATTGGAGATCTCGATGGCGCCCGGCTCGCGTAGCGAGGACGTCCGGACGGCGGCGTAGCCTCCCCCGAACTCGAGGAAGATGGCGACGAACACGCCGAGGGTGACTCCGAACTTGAGCAGTTGGATGAGGGCTTTCTTCATCGGCGCGGGATCCTTCCACAGTCGTACGGGAGACAGAAATCACGGGGACCGGGCCGCCGCGGCGCCGTCCCCTCGCAAAAAAACGGGGCCGCCCTGGTGGGCGGCCCCGCATGTCCCGGTCGCTCGAGGGGCTGGGATCAGCCCTTCTTGGCCTTGATCTCTTCGTCGATGATGGACTTGTAGAGCTCGAAGGAACGGCCGGCGGGCTGCTTGCCATTGATGAAGAAGCTCGGGGTGCCGCGCACGCCCACGTCGCCGGCTTCCTTCATCTCGGCCGTCACCTGGGCGGCCGTCTCGGGCGACTCCATGTCCTTCTTGAACTTGTCCACGTCGAGCCCGATCTCCTTGGCCCAGACCTCGTACTTGTCGGCGGCCAGCGAGCGGATGTTCTCGAAGAGCTTGTCGTGCATCTCGAAGAACTTGCCCTGCTTGCCGGCCGCGACGGCGGCCTTGGCCGCCGGCATCGCCTGCTGGTGGAAGGGCAGCGGGTAGTTCTTGAAGACGAAACGGACGTCGTTCGGGTAGGCCTCGAGGATCTGGTGAACGAGATCCTTGGCCTGGGAGCAGAAGGGGCACTGGAAGTCGGACCACTCGACGATGGTCACCGCGGCGTTCTCGGGGCCCTTCGCGAAGGAGTTGCCGATCTTGATGTCCCACTTCTTGTTCGGATC
>JBHEPB010000101.1:0-5948 GCA_046260515.1 Binatia bacterium | reverse complement strand
GTCACCTGCAACAAGGGCGGCGACCAACTCGGCCACTCCATCGCCACCAACGGCGACTTCAATGGAGACGGCGTCAACGACATCGCCATCGGGGCTCCCTGCTTTCACGTCCGCACCTGGCCCCGCGCCGGGCGCGTCCTCTTGATCAACGGCAAGACCGGCCGTCCCATCTTCCAGAAGAGGGGCAAGCAGACGCTCTAGCCAGCTGAGCTACACCCGCCCGCCGTGGGGCGAGGAGAGCTTCTAGCCGAAACAAGTGCCGATGCAAGTGCAGCGCCGGACGCGGCGTCCACTTCAGCCTCCTCAGGCGGCCGTGGCCCCGCTGCCGGGATCCTGGCGCATGCGCCGGAACACCTCCACGTGGTAACCCACCGCCGACCAGACTCCGACCACCGCGGCGAGGGTGAGCAGGATGATGCCGATCTCGTGGAAGCTGACGCCAAGGTAGCTGTAGTGCACGATGAGGAAGTGCACACCGATGGTCTGCAGCAGCATCTTGGCCTTCCCGGTGGCATCGGCCCCCAGCACGATGCCTTCGGCCGCCGCGATGCTGCGCAGCCCGGTCACGGCGAACTCGCGGCCGACGATCACCACCAGGATCCACCCGGGGATGTCCGGCTTGCGGTCGAGGACGGCCAGCATGATCAGCGCCGAAATCACCAGCAGCTTGTCGGCCAGGGGATCCAGGAGCTTTCCGAGGGGGGTCACCAGGCCGAAGCGGCGAGCGATCCATCCGTCGAGAAAGTCGGTCAGGGAGGCGGCCAGGTAGACGAACATCGCGATCCAGGCGGCCTCGGGACCGGGATTGGACAGCAGCCAGCCGACCAGGGGGATGGCCAGGATCCGCAGCAGGGTGAGCAGGTTGGGCAGGGCCCGAAACCATGCCCCAGCCGAGTCGGCCTGCTCCTGCGTCTTCGTCATGTCCCTCGGCCAATCCCCGGCATCGGGCCCGCGGTGCCGGGAGGCTAGCCTGTTCCCCCAAGGGCCGCCACCCGGACGAGCCCGCCGGTGCAGCCACGGTCCGCGGCCTCGGAAGCCCGGGGGCGGGCCTCCTGTTGAGCGCCAATGCCCCACGGATACACTCGCCCCCTTCATGCGAGACTACGACTATCTGGTGATCGGCGGCGGCATCGCCGGAATGACATTCGCGCTCCGGGCCGCTGGCCAGGGCCGCGTGGCCCTACTGACCAAGCGGGAGATCGAGGACTCCAATACCGACTGGGCACAGGGCGGCGTCGCGGCAGTCTGGGACCCGGAGGACTCGGGCGAATCCCACGTGGCCGACACTCTCGAAGCGGGGGCCGGGCTCTGCAACCGCCAGGTCGTCGAGTTGGTAGTGGAAGAAGGGCCGGCCCGCATTCGCGAGTTGATCGAACTCGGCGTGCGCTTCTCCCCCCGCCAGGGCGGCGCCCCGGGCGAGTACGACCTCGGCCTGGAAGGGGGCCACTCGCACCGCCGCATCCTGCACGCGGCCGACCGCACCGGCCAGGAGATCGTGCGCGGGCTTTCCGAGAGGGTTCGCAGCCATCCGAACATCGAGGTGTTCGAGAACCGCTTCGCCATCGACCTGCTGATCGACGAGAAGTTCGGCTATGCCGGCGGACGGCCCCAGTGCTGGGGCGCCTACGTGCTCGACACCAGCGACGGCAGCGTCGAGTCCTTCACGGCGCGGGCCACCCTGCTGGCCACCGGCGGAACCGGCAAAGTCTACCTCTACACGTCCAATCCCGACGTCGCCTCCGGCGACGGCATCGCGATGGGCTGGCGAGCCGGCTGCCGCGTGGCGGACATGGAGTTCATCCAGTTCCATCCGACCTGCCTCTACCACCCCGCCGCCAAATCGTTCCTGGTCACCGAGGCGATGCGCGGCGAGGGAGCCGTCCTGCGCACGCCCGATGGACACGCTTTCATGGCTTCCTACGATCCCCGTGCCGAACTCGCGCCACGCGACATCGTCGCGCGCGCGATCGACCGGGAGATGAAGCGCAAGGGCTTCGACAACGTGCTCCTCGACGTGACCTCCCTCGGCGCCGACTTCCTGAAGAAGCGCTTCCCGGTGATCTACGAACGCTGCCTCAGCTACGGCATCGACATCACCACGACGCCCATCCCCGTGGTGCCGGCCGCGCACTACATGTGCGGCGGCTTGCTCACGGGCATCGACGGGGAGACCTCCGTGGATCGCCTCTACGCCGCGGGCGAGGTGGCGATGACGGGGCTGCACGGCGCCAATCGCCTGGCCTCCAACTCCCTGCTCGAGGGACTGGTGTTCGGACACCGCGCGGCCGAGCACGCCACACGCCGTTTGGCCGACGACCCCGCCCGCCCTCCCCGCCTGCCGGCGTGGACGTCCGGGGACGCCGTGGACATCGACGAGTCGGTGGTGATCTCGCACAACTGGGACGAGATCCGCCGCTTGATGTGGAACTATGTGGGCATCGTTCGCAGCGACCGCCGCCTGGCCAGGGCCGCCGCCCGCATCGCGATGCTGCGCGAGGAGATCCAGCAGTACTACCGCGACTTCCACGTGACGCACGACCTGCTCGAGCTGCGCAACCTCGCCCTGGTGGCCCAGCTCGTGATCAGCGCGGCCCGCACGCGCCGCGAAAGCCGCGGACTGCACTACAACGTCGACTGCCCGGAGCGTGACGACGTTCACTGGCTGCGCCACACCGTCCTCTAGCGGAAGCTCCGCGCCTCCCGCCGGCTCCAGGCAGGAGGCGCGTCTACCGCATCACAATCGATCGCGATAGCCCCCCCTCGGGCCGTTTTCCTCGCAGTTTTCGCAACCTGCGGCGCGTTTTCTTTCACCCGAAAGTTCATTGCCTCCAAAGGGCGGCCGTTCGTACAATAGTCGCTAACGAGAACTTCGACGGAGGTGACACCATGAGGACTACATCACGAACGGCCGGCTGGCTTCTGGCCGCTGCCTTTCTGCTTTCCACCGCAACGCCCTCCGGCGCGGCCCTCGGCGATTGCGGCCAGCCGGCCAGCGACGGCGGGGAAACGACGACCCTCGATGCGCTCTACGCTCTCCGGGCTTCCGTCGATCTCGTGTACTGCAACCGATGCGTCTGCGACCTGGACGACTCGGGCACCGTGACGGCGAGCGACGCCCAGGCCATCCTGCGCGACGCCGTCGGACTCGAAGTCGTGGTGGACTGCCCCGCCTGCGATCCCGAAGGCCTCGATTGCCCCGTCGTGGCCCAGTTCGCCCTCTTCGCCCGCATTCGCGGCGCCTGCGCGACCAACGCCGAATGCGCGGGCTTCTCCGTGTGCGACACCTCGATCGGACGCTGCCGTACCGGCACCGACGCCGACGTCGGCTGGACCGGCCTCGCCCATAACTCCGACGTGAACGACCCGGTTCCGGCGCGGGTGTTCCTGGATTGCAGCGGGCCGGCGCCCTGCGGCGAGTGCACCATCTCGGGCCACGACCCCTCGCTCAGGAACTGCCGCTGCGAGAACGACAACCGCCAGCCCTGTTTCACGGTGGCCGGCCCCGACGAAGAGTTCTGCGGCGGCAACACCTGCACCTGCAACTTCGGTCCGCCCCTGCCCCTCTCCTCGGGCAACATTCCGATCTGCGTCCTCAACACGCTCGCGGGTCAGCCCGGCGGCGACGTCAACGTGGACAAGGGCTCCGGGGTCATCGAGCTTCACCTTGCCGAGAAGGTTTTCCTCGGGCTCAGCATCACCCAGCCCTGTCCGCTCTGCGTGAACGACACCACGCCGGCCGACGGCATGCGCAACGGCGTGTGCGTGGGCGGACTCAACGACGGGCAGACCTGCGACGCCCAGGCCTACAACGCGACCTTCCCCCCGCCGACCGGCGCCCTTCACAGCCTCGACTGTTTCCCCATCCCGGAGGCCAACATCACCGGGCCGGGCCTGGCCATCAACGTGCCGCTCTCCACAGGGTATTCGGAAATGACCGCGGACATGCCCTGCGCCGACTCCGGGGCGGGCGCCATGTTCGACTGCCCCTGCCTCGTCTGCAGCGACGATGCCACGCGGGGCTGCCACAGCGACCAGGAGTGCGCGGACGCCGGAGCAGGCACCTGCTCGAGCATCGGCGGCGGCGACCAGCCCTTTCCCAATGCGTGCGCGACGGGGGAATGCGAGAGCAGCGACGGCGTGGAGGGCATCTGCGTCGAGGGCCCCGACGACAGCTACTGTGACCAGGTGCTGAGGCCCGACGGAACCGGACTGATTTCCTGCGGTGCGAACGCGGACTGCGAACCCGGTTCGATCGGTTTCGACGGCGGCGACTGCACCCTGGTGGAGCGACGACCCTGCTTTCTCGAGACCATCGTCTCCCAGGGAGCGCCGCACCCGGCCATCCCGCTGGCATCGGGCCCCTTCTGCTCGGCCGCCACCTCGAACCCCTCGGTCAACATCGTGGCCGGCCTGCCGGGCCCCGGACGCCTCACCCTGCAGACGGCAGTCTCCCTCTACTGCAAGAACGACCCGACCACCCTCTACGTCCCCGGCACCGGCGGCTGCCCCGCCGTCGCAAACTGACCACGGTGCACCGGAGAAAGTCGCCTCTCTGCAGCCTGCCAGCAAGCTTCTGAACAAGATCGCCACGGCAGGCTGCGGAGAGTGGTCCAGATGCGAGGCGGCGGGCGCGGCTTCCGCTCGACGGTCGAGTCTCGCCGCTCGCCGGCTCGCGGCTCGTCGTCGTAGCTCGCGATCTGCCCGCCCAACGCCGCAGATGGGCCCTTGTCCGTCGTCTGCTAGGGGCGGCCGGAGCCGGGGGCCATTTCCATCGCGTGGAAGAGGCGCATCTGGCGCGCCTCCTGGTCGTGGTTGACGGCCACCGGGTACTTGCGGGTGAAGCAGGCGTCGCAGAACCCCTGGGACGTGCCGGTCTCGGGCGAGAGAAAGGCGTAGAGCCCTTCGTGCGATAGATAGGCCAGGCTGTCGGCGAGGATGTACTCGCGGATGCCCTCGATCTGCAGGTTGTTGGCGATCAACTCGCCGTGGGTCGGGGTATCCACGCCGAAATAGCAGGGGCTGATGGTCGGCGGTGCACTGATGCGCATGTGCACTTCCTTCGCCCCGGCCCCGCGGATCATGCGCACGATCTTGCGGCTGGTGGTCCCGCGAACGATGGAGTCGTCGATGACGATCACCCGCTTGCCCTCGAGCACGTCGCGCTGGGCATTGAGCTTCACTTTCACGCCGAAGTTGCGGATCGAGTCCTTGGGCTCGATGAAGGTGCGGCCCACGTAGTGGTTGCGGATCAGCCCCATCTCGAAGGGCAGCCCGCACTCTTCGGCAAACCCGAGCGCCGCCGGCACCCCGGAGTCGGGCACGGGAATCACGATGTCGGCGTCCACCATCGTCTCGCGGGCGAGCTGGCGACCCATTTCCTTGCGCACCCCGTAAACGTTGCGGCCGAAGACGCGGGAATCCGGACGCGCGAAATACACGTATTCGAAGACGCAGGCGTGGGTGGGCAGGTGGGCGAAGGGCCGGATCGACTTGAGCTCTTCGCCGCGGATGTGCAGGACTTCGCCCGGCTCGATCTCGCGCACGTATTCGGCTTCGACGAGGTCGAGGGCGCAGGTTTCGGAGGCCACCACCCAGCCGCCGGCCGGAAATTTGCCGAGCACCAGGGGTCGGAAGCCGTGGGGGTCGCGGGCGGCGATCAGCTCGTCCTCGGTGAGGAAGAGCACGCAGTAGGCGCCTTCCACCTGGGCCAGGGCATCGATCACCCTCTCCACGAGGGCGGGACGGCGGGAAGCCGCCACCAGGTGCACGAGAACCTCGGTATCGGAGGTGGACTGGAAGATGGAACCGTTGTCCTCCAGGCGCCGCCGCGTTTCCTGGGCGTTGACGAAGTTGCCGTTGTGGCACACCGCCAGGCTCCCGAGCGAGAACTCGGCCACCAGTGGCTGGGTGTTGCGCAGCAGGGTTTCGCCGGCCGTGGAGTAGCGGTT
>JBHEPB010000094.1:0-5858 GCA_046260515.1 Binatia bacterium | reverse complement strand
CTGCGACCCCGCCGCGATCTCCGAAGCGTCCCGCACCAAGCCGGTCCAATAGGAGGGGCAGGGCGATCCTCCGCTTGGCCAGCCGACTAGAGAGACCGTTGGGCCTTCCACCTTAGGAGGTGGTCGGCCAGGACCAACGCGACCATGGCCTCGGCCATGGGGACGAAGCGGGGAAGGAGGCAGGGGTCGTGGCGTCCCTTGGTGCGGATGGTGGCGGCCTCGCCGCCGCGCCTCACGGTTTCCTGCTCCTGGGGCAGGCTGCTGGTGGGCTTGACCGCCGCCCTCATCACGATCGGCATCCCGCTGCTGATGCCGCCGAGCATGCCGCCGTGGCGGTTGGTGCGGGTGGTGACGCGGCCCGTGGCCGGGTCGGCCGCCTCGAAGACGTCGTTGTTGGCGCTGCCCCTGGCAGTCGCGACGGCGAACCCGTCGCCGTATTCGAAAGCCATTACTGCAGGCAGGCTTAGAATGGCTTTTGCGAGGTCAGCCTTGAGCTTGTCGAAGACCGGCTCGCCAAGGCCGGCCGGCAGGCCCGTGGCCACCACCTCGGCCACGCCGCCGATGGAGTCCTGTTCCTTGCGCACCTTGTCGATGAGTTCGACCATGCGGGCCGCCGCCTCGTGGTCGGGGCAGCGCACGATGTTGGGGCTGCCGTCGGCCAGCTTCTCCACCTGGTCCAGGGTGACGGCTTCCGGGCTGGGAATGGAGGCCCGGACCTCGCCGACCTGAACTACGTAGGAGAGAACGCGGGCGCCGCAGGCCTGGTGGAGGATCTTCTTGGCCACCGCCCCGGCTGCTACCCGCACGTTGGTCTCGCGGGCGCTCGAACGGCCGCCGCCGCGGTAGTCTCGCACCCCATACTTCGCGTCGAACGTGAAGTCTGCGTGGCCGGGGCGGTAGACTTCCTTGATGTCCTCGTAGTCGCGGCTTCTCTGGTCCTCGTTGGGGATGAGGATGGCCAGGGAGGTTCCGGTGGTCACCCCTTCGAAAACCCCGGACAGGATCTGGGGGAGGTCGGATTCCTTGCGCTGGGTGACGATGCGGCTCTGGCCGGGGCGGCGCCGGTCGAGGTCGGGCAGAAGGTCTTCGACGGACAGCGGCAGGCCCGGCGGGACACCGTCGAGGATGGCGACGTTGGCGGGTCCGTGGCTCTCGCCGGCGGTGGTGATTCGCAGTAGATGACCAAAACTGTTGCCGGGCATGGGCCATCTTAACGGAGACGGGGAGGCGGTTGCGAATGGAGCCCCGGGGATCGCCGGGCCGCGCTCGCGCTCATGGCACCTGCGCACGGTCGGCAGCGTGCAACTCAGCACGAAAAAAACTGTCGAATACGGTTTCTAACCCGGGGGCGAAGTCCCATACTCCAGCCTGGATCAGGGGGCGGTCCCGCCCGCGATGCAGGCAATTTTTGCGCAAATCGCGTCGTCGGTGTTGGCGCTTCCCCCGCCGGAACAGCGTTGCCAGGTGACCCGCGCATGACAGCATCGGAAATTCTCCAGAACTCCCCGCCGCCCGCCGACGATCGCATGATCGAGAAGGCGATTTCGGATCTCGACACGAAGATCTGGGAATGGGCGGAAGCGCTCAAGAGCGCCCACACGCAGCTTCGCAGCGCCTTCGCGGTGCGAGCGGCCGTGAAACCTGCCACACCCCTGTTCGACGAGAACGTGGCAGGCGGCCTTGCCGCCGCCGCCGCCGCCGCGCACATCGCTTCTCCGCCGCCGATGCCGGCCGAATGGACGGCTCCTCCGAAAACTCCCGCCGCCGACATGCCGGCCGAATGGACCGGTGCCGCCAAGGCGCCTGCTCCCCAAATGCCCGCGTGGGCGCCGAGCCACGGCGGCCACGGCGCGTCCTCCCAGTCTCCCGCGGCCAAGGCCGAGACTCCGGACTGGGGCGAGCTTGGCTCTTCCAGTGCCCGCTCTGCCGCGGCTGCGGAAGGCGCCGCACCCGCTGCCGGCGTGATGTCGTGGCCGACGCCGCCGGGCGCCAACGCCTGGCCCGAGCAGGGCGGGACGTCGTCCACCGGCGCCCAGGAATGGCCGACGTGGACGCCCACCGACTTCTCCGACGCGCCCGCCAAGAAGGCGGAGCCGAGCAACCCCCGCGCCGCTCGCGCCGCCAAGCCCCAGCGCCCCGCGCCGGCCGGCCCCAGCCCCGAGGAAAGGGCCCAGAAGGCTGCGGCCGAGGAAGCCCTCCTCTCCGAGCTCGAGGACACCATCGCGCGCCGCGTGCGGCTGCTGCGCCGCCTCGACCCCGACACCCCGATCGAGAAACTGGTCGACAAGGCGAAACAGGGACAGGCCGAGACATCCTCGGCGGCGCCGGCCAAGGAAGACAAGTCCTCCTCCTGGTGGCGAAGGAAGTGAGCATGAGCGCAATGACCTCGGCGGAACTGGATCCGGCATTCGACACGGAGGACCTCGAGTCCCCCGACCTCGCCCGACTCGCCCACATGGGCAAGGACGTGCTCGACTCCGTCAAGTCGATTCGCGAGATGCTCGAAGCCCGCGCCGAGGTCCTCGAGACCTGCCGCGAGACCCTCGTCACCCAGCACGCGACCATCATCGACCAGCGCGAGCGCCTCGAGCGCGAGCAGACGGCGCTGTGCGACGAGTACGAGAAGAGGGAAGCCGACCTCGGCGAGCGCGACAAGCGCTTCGAGGGGCTCGAGGAACGCATCCATCAGCTGAGCGCGACCTTCCAGGTGGAGGCCGACGAACTGAAGCGCCGCGCCGAGGAGATCCGCCGCCGCGAGGCCGAGCAGAACCAGAAGAAGATCTCGCTGGACGGCCGCGCCGACGAACTGACCGGGCTCGAGCGCGAGTTTGCCGACCAGAAGCAGCAGTTCGAGGCCCGCATCGCCGAGCTCGACGCCGACCGCGAGAAGCTGCGCCTGGCCGGCATCGAACTGGGGCAGGCCCGCGAGAAGTTCCAGCAGGAGAACGACCGCCTCCAGTCCGACCGGCAGAAGCACGACGAGGCCACCCAGCATCTCGCCACCGACCGCCGCGCCTTCGAGGAGTCGCTGCAGGCCCTGGAGGCCCGCCAGCGCGAGTTCGACGAGCAGGTGGCCGCTCTCGAGGGCCGCGAGGCCCAGGTGGTCGAGCAGCAGGGCACCCTCGAGCTGCGCATCCAGCAGCTGGCCAAGCAGAAGGACGAGATGATCGCGCTGCGCCAGCGCTGGGAAGAGAAGATCAACGAGCTCAACGCCGCGAGCACCAACCTTTCGACGCTGCGCGACCAGCTCTTCGAGGAAGTCGGCCACATCTCCAACGAAAGGACCGACCTGCTCAACCGCTTCGGGCTCACCGAGAAATCCTGGAACAAGGGCGCGACGGCCGACGGCGGCGTGCCGACGACCACCGAGGCTCCGGTTCCGGCTTCGGTCGAGCGCTACCAGAAGCTCTGCCGTGACGCCCGGCGCCGCGCCATCGGCGCGATCTGATCCGTACACAACTCGAAGCGGGAAGGGGATCGTCGATGTTGAAGGGTTTTTGGCGTCAGGACGCGCCGTTGGGCGGCGGACGCGGCGGGGTGGACGAAGATCCCCTGCGCGCCTGCATGCAGCTCGAGCGCTTCGGCGTGGTCGTCACCCGCGGTGAACGCTGGCGGGCCCACCAGGACTACGAACGCGTCTTCCAGCAGGCCCTCGATGCCATCGACCAGCGCTTCTCGCTGGTGCCCGAGGGCTTCGTCTCCATGCCCACCACCGTCACCGACGAGCCGGGCTGCCCGGAGATGGACTTCGAGACCGAGCCCTTCCTGCTTTCGCGCACCTGCGTCACCAACGCCCAGTTCCAGAAGTTCGTCGACGCCGGCTCCTACGAAGACCTGGAGATCTGGCCCGAGGCCATCTGGCCCCACCTGATCGGCTTCCAGGACCAGACCGCCAAGGCCGGACCGCGCTTCTGGCGCAGCGGCCGCCACGACCCGGCCAAGGCCGACCATCCCGTCGTCGGCATCTGCGCCTACGAGGCCGCCACTTACGCCCACTGGGCGGGCTTTCGCCTTCCCACTGAGGCCGAGTGGCAGATGGCCGCGAGCTGGCGCATCCGCACCTCCGCCCACGTCTTCCGCCGCTACCCCTGGGGCGATTCCCACGATCCGCGGCGCTGCAACACCTGGGCTGCGGGCAAGAGCGGCACCGTCCCGGTGGGCGCCTACGCCGAAGGGGCCGCGCCCAACGGTGTGCTCCAGCTGATCGGCAACGTCTGGGAATGGACGGCCTCCGACCTCGAGATGACCGACGAGAAGGGACGCCCCGTCGTCGGCGACATGCTGCTCAAGGCCATCCGCGGCGGCGCATTCGACACGTACTTCTCGTGCCAGGCCACGAGCCACTTCCGCACCGGGCTGGCCTGCCTTGCCAGGCCCCACAATGTCGGCTTCCGCTGCGTTCTCGACGCCGGCCGCCGCGAAGCCTGACGGATCCAGGGCAGAGGAACAACGACCATGGGATGGATGCAGGCCGATTCCGGGGAAAACCAGCCGCAGCTGCGATGCATGATCTGCGACTGCCTGAACGCGATGGACGTGGTGGTCTGCACCGACTGCTCGGCGCCGATGGCGCTGGTGCACGACTCGGTCACCCAGGGCCGCGCGCCCCAGATCATCAGCGTGCTCGGCGACAGCAACGTGGGCAAGACCGTCTACCTCGGCTTCCTGCTCGACATGCTCTCGCAGAGGGCCAACGAGTTCGAGGCCATTCCCAAGGGCGCCTACAGCGTCGACCTCCAGCAGAACGTGGTGGCCAGCATGACCCAGCGCCAGTTTCCCGCCAAGACGGCGATGGAGCCGGACCGCTGGAGCTGGGCCTACTACCAGGCGCGCAAGAGCGGCGGCCGCCGCTCGAAGTGGTACGACCTGGTGATGCCCGACCTGGCCGGTGAATCGCTCGCCGCCGAGATCGCGAACCCCGCCACGTACAAAGTGATCCGCAGCCTGCTCACCAAGTCGGCCGGCGCCATGCTGCTGGTGGACGCGGCGCTGGCGGCCAACGGCGCCACGCGCCCCGACTTCTTCGCGCTCAAGATGATGAGCTACATCGACTCGCTCTTCCAGACCAAGCGCGACGCCAAGGTGCAGACGCCCATCGCCATCGTGCTGTGCAAGGCCGATCACTGCCCGGAGAGCTTCGACGACACGCGTCGCTTCGTGCAGGGCAGCCTCCAGCGCCTCTGGAACCTTTGCGAGAGCCGCTTCCAGACCGTCGAGTACTTCGCCTGCAGTTCGGTCGGCTCGCTGGCCTACGCCACCGGCGCCGACGAGGACGGCATCGACTTTGCCCGGCCGATTCCCCTGCACACTTCCCTGCAGGGAATCATGGAACCGTTCGAGTGGTTGATCTCGAAGATTTGAACACCAGCTGCGCGGCAGCCGCGCTCCCGTGCGACCGTGCGATCTTCACCTCCCTGCCTTCTCCGACCGGAGAGGGCTACCGCCTCGTGGCCTGGAGCGGCGGCGTGCGTCCCGAGGAGCGCGTCGAGCTGACGCGCCGCGCGCCTTCCCACGGCTCCCTCTGCAGCGAAACGGCCGGCTCCCGCGCGCTGATGCAGCTTCGCCTCCAGTCGACCGGCCGCGTGGCCTGGGGCCTCGTGCGCGTCTCCGGCGCCGAACACACCCGTCGCGGCGGCGGCCGCGTGTGGACGGACTTCTTTCTTTGCGCGCCGGCGCAAGCTGAACGCGCAGGCCTGCACCCCCATCACCTGAGGACGGCGCTGGCGGCGGCCCCTGCCGCGAAGCCGCCCTTTGGCAGTTCGCCGCTGGCCACGGTGGACATCGTCCACGGCGATGCCGGCGAGCCCGCGGCCCGCGACGCTCGCGGCGTGGCGGCAGCGGCGGCGCTGGCCTCCCTC
>JBHEPB010000081.1:0-10934 GCA_046260515.1 Binatia bacterium | reverse complement strand
CGGCGGCCCCGACCGCGACCGGGTCCGCATCGAGTTGAACGGCCACCGCAGCAGCGACGGCTTCGTCGGCGACGGCGGCGACTTCGACATGTTGGTCGGCGGCAACTTCACCATGGCCGAGGAGGTGCGGGTGAGCGTGGACGGCGCCCCGCTCGGAGGATACGGAGGCTTCGCCTTCGTCGAAGCCGACGGCGACATCGTGATGCACGGCGACGTGCAGGCCAAGGGAAAAGGCGTCCGCGATTCGGGCGGCGGCGTCATCGACCTCTTCGCGCGAGGCAGCATGCACATCGGCCCCGAGTCCCTGCTCTCCACCGCCGGCGACGACGGCGAGGTGGCACTCTGGGCCGAAGGCGACCAGCTCATGGAGGGCACGGTGCTCCTGGACGGAGGCCCCCGCACCGAAACCGGCGATGCCCTGGTCCTGTCCCGCGGCGATCTCACCATCAGCGGCCAGGTCCTGGTCCTCGGCGGCAACGGCGACGGTTCGACCTTGCACGGAATCGACGTGGATGCCTGCCGCATCGCGCTGGCCCCCGGCAGCCTTCTCGAAAACCGCGGCGACACCGGCCGGACCCGCCTGGTCGCGCGCGAAAGCATGACCCTCCTCGCCGGAAGCACCGTCGAGAGCAAGGGAACGAACATCCTCGCCTACCGCGCCGAGGCCAAGCCGCCCCTGCTCCAGGGAGCGGTGTCGCCCGTGCCGCAACTGGTTCTCAATTCCAGCCTCTCCGGCTGTCCCGTCTGCGGCAACAACGAAATCGACCAGGACGAAACCTGCGACGACGGCAACACCACGCCGGGCGACGGCTGCAGCGAGGTTTGTTTGACGGAGTAGGCGCGGGGGGCGGTCCTCATCCGCCACCCGGCCAACGCGCGGGCCGTTGCGGCCCCTCCCCGGCGCACCGTCGCGAAGGTCATTCGTAGACACGTTCTGCCTGGTCAACGCGTGGGCCCTTCCGGCCCCCCCGGCGCACACGCGACGGTCGTCCCGGGACACGATCCGACGTGCCAGCGCACGAAGGCCCACGCTGGCGCGCGGCCTCCCTCAGCTCGCCGTTATGACTTCGATGTAATGAAGATATCCGGCGAGCGACGGACGTCCAGAAACCAGCGTTTTTCCCTTGCGGAATCGATTTCATTTCGCTATTTCTTCGCCCATGGCCAGCAGCGCTTCGCGCCTTCCCGCTTTCGAGGAATTCGACCTCGTCGATCCGGACATCCTGCGCCCTCCGGACACAGCCATCCGCGGGAGCTGGCGCACCGACGCCGCCGTCGTGCTGGACCGCGAACTGGTCGCGCTGGCCGGAGTGGAGGCCCGCTGCCGCCTGCTGCGGGCTCGCATCGCGCGTCGAATGATGAGGATCCGGGCCTGGCGCTTCCTCGGCTTCGTTCGTCTCGCCGACTTCGCCCGCGAAAGGCTCGGCCTCTCGCCGCGAAGCCTGGAAGACGACGCCCGCGTCCTCGATGCTCTCGACGGCCTTCCCCGCCTGAGCGCTGCCCTCGAAAGCGGCGCCCTCACCTGGACGCGAGTGCGCGCCCTCGTGCGAGTCGCCACGCCGGCCAACGAAGTCGCACTTCTTCAGGCTTCCCTCGCGGTTTCGTTGCGGGAGCTGGACGATTTCGTGGCGACGTTCGCCGCGCGCGGGCGCGCCGGCCCCGCTCCGGCGGATGGTGCCCACGCAACAGACAGCGCGGAGTTGGATGCAGCCGCGGCGCCGGGACCCCGCGCAGCGCCCACCGCCGCCCCCGACGACGACGATCCGCTGGTTCCCTGGTCGATCACGATTTCCCGCAGCGGACGTCGCATTTGGTACTCGGCCTGCGAATACGCGAGTCGCAGCGAAGGCTCGGTGCTGTCCACGGCGGCCGTGCTCGAACGGATGGCAGCCGAAGCGGCCAGCGGCGCGCCCGTGCCCGGCGACGGGGCCGCGGCGTCCGGCGACGGGGCCGCGGCGTCCGACGGTGCGTCCGCGGCATCCGACGATGTGACCGCGGCGTCCGACGATGCGTCCGCGGCATCTCCCGGCCGCGCGCCGGATAGTCCGCCGCGGTGGAGGCCTCCTCCCGAAGCCCACGAGCGGCGGTTCCGATCGCTCCTCGCCGCCCGCGAGCAGCGCGGGCGGCGCTTCCTCATGGGTTTCCTCGCCGAGACCGGCGTGGCCGAGGGCTTCCCCTGGCTCGAGCCTGCTTCCCTGTCCCCGGGCCCCGCCGCGGCCCTGGACGCTCTCGTCGAGGGTCTCGACGCGGCCGATTCCTTCGAACTGGAACGCCGCCTCCAGCATCTTCGCCGCATCACGCAGCGCATCGATGCCCAGATGGCGGCCCTGCTGCGCACGAGCATCGACCGTCGCCTCCTCCGCGAGCTCGGCTTCGCCACCGTCAAGCTCTACGTCGAGTCCCGCCTCGGCTGCTCGGCGCGGAAGGTCTGGAACCTCGTCGCCATCGAGCGCGAATCGTGGCGGCGCTCGCGCCTCCTCCATCACGCCTGGCACGACGGACGCCTCACCTCTCTCCAGGCCGCCGCCCTCCTTCCCGTCCTGCGCGAGAACAACGCCGAGGCCTGGATCCGCCGCGCCGGCGAAGTCACGCTGCGGCGCCTCGGCGACGAAGTGGCCTGGGCTCTCGACCACGAGGGCCGCGATCGTTCGACGAGCACCTCTCCTCTGCCTCCCGCCGAGGGCACCGACGTAAGGGCCGACACCGCCGGCGACGTCTTTGACGCCGAAGTGCAAAATCGTGCGCACGGCGCGGCGGCCGACGCCTGCCTCGGTCCGCCCGGGACGGTGCGCATCCAGTGCAGCCTGCCGCTATCGGTCGCGGTGCTCCTCGAATCCACGCTGGACAGGCTCTACAAGCCCGGCGAGGCACGCTGGCAGACCTTCGAGCGCATGGCTGCGCTGGCCCTGCTCGAATGGAAGGGCGCGCCGCGTCATCGCGACCCCATCTTCGAACGCGACGGGTGGCGCTGCTCGGTGCCGGCCTGCTCGTCGCGGCGCAACCTGCACGACCACCACGTGCTATTTCGCGCCCGCGGGGGCGGCAACGCGCAGGGCAACAGGGTGTCGGTGTGCGCGGACCACCATCTGCACGGGATTCACGAGGGCATCGTCCGGGCCAGGGGGCAGGCGCCGGACGCCGTGGTCTGGGAGCTCGGGTGCGCGCGGGGCCGTCCTCCGCTCGCCACCTTGCTCGGGGATCGGTACATGTAGGATGAATGGGCTTCATCCTGAGCTTCCTGGCGGCTGGCTTCGTGCTGCAGCTGGCTTCGTCCCGGTGGCCGGTGCGCCGCTTCGACGCGCCGAAGGAAGTCTGGATCGACCTGCTTGCCCTGGTCCTCGGGCTCGTCATCCAGCTGGCTATCGCGGCGGTTGCCTTCCCGGCGATCTCGGGGGTCCAGCACTACGAAGCGGTCTCGGCGAGTTACCGCTACCTGCTGACGCTGCCGCCTCTATCGGCCGGGCTCTTCTACTTCCTCACCACGGACCTCCTCGCTTACTGGATGCACCGGCTGAACCATGTGCGCTGGCTCTGGGATACGCACGCGTTCCATCACAGCGCGCGCAACTTGTACTGGGCCTCGGGAATGCGCGGCAGTCCCGTGCACTTCCTGCTGCTCGGCCTGCCTGCGCTGCTGGTGCAGGTTGTCTTCTCGCCCGAGGGGCCGGTGCTCGCGCTCGTGATGGCATACGGCGTCGTTCACAACAGCCTCATCCACTCCAACCTGCGGATACCGACGCGGCTGCTGAACTGGATCTTCGTGACCGGCGAGTCCCATCTCGTGCACCACTCCCGCGACCTGCGTTACGGCAACAGCAACTTCGGGTTCCTGTTCACGTTCTGGGACCGGATCTTCGGCACCTGGGTGGACCCGGCGTCGCTGACGGCGGACGAGCCGCTGGGGCTGGGCTACGACATCCCCTACGCGCGGCTGGTGGTGGGATTGCCGCCGGCCTCACCCGGCCGCAAAGCGCTGGAGGAGAGCGAAGCCCTCGGAGGGCGTCGCGCGCGACCTCAGGAAGCTGGAGGGCGCGTGGTAGCGCAGGAACATGTCGAGATCCGTCGAGCCTAGGGCGGCGACATCCACCTTGAGTCGGTCGGCCCCGGACTGAAGGAGACGATCGGTGGCGGCGGGATCCAGGGACCAGGGCCCGGCGGGCTCGGCGGCGCAGCTGCCGGCGCAAGTCAGCAGCGTGGCCCGGTTGCCCTCCACGTCGATCCAGATCTGCCCGAAGGCCTGGCGGGCGGAGGCCAGCACCGACGTGAGGCCGAGAGCGGAGAGACTCTCGAGGTCGAGCTCCTGCTGGAGCACGCCGCCGGGCACGAGGCGACGGGCGAGCAGCTCGTAGAACTCGCGCGTCAGTCGCGAGGACGCATCGGGATTCGAGGCATCGGCCGCCTCCATCAGGATGAAGTCGTAGGCGGTCTCCTCGACGAGAAGAAGGCTGCGGGCGTCAACGTCCGGCCCGGGAACGACGACCTCGGTGAAACCGGCCGGGGCGAGGGCCGCGGCGGCGCCTCCGGGGCCGACGACGAGAGCGCGCGCGAGGCCGGCGACGCTGCGGACTTGCACGGGAGGCCGGGGCGCCTCGCCCTCTTCCGTGCCGCCGGCTTCCTGTGGGGAAAACCAGCGGCCACTGCCGGAGGCGAGGTGCGTGAGATCGGCGCGTTCGGGCAGCACGAGTGCGAGCACGGCGGCCGTGGCCAGCACTGCACCAACACGCAGGCGCCTCGTGTCCTGCACGGGTATGACGACGACGGCGGCGGCGGCGAGGGCGACGAGGCCGGCGGCCACGAGCATGGCGTGGGAACCGGCGCCGGGCAGCAGCACGAAGGCTGCCAGCGGCGCGGCGGCGGCGGCGGCAAGGAGGGCGGCGCCGAGGCCGAGCGCCTGGGCGCGCGCAGCGTCGTTCGGCCGGCGCACATCGCCCTGCGGCCGGCGCACGGCGAGGGAAACGAGCAGGCCGGCGCTCGCTGCGGCGGGCACCACGAAGAACGCGGCGACGACGAGTTTTACCAGCTCCCGCTCGGCGAGCTTCTTCATCATGTTGTAGCGCTCGAAGTAGCCCTGGAAGTTCGCGAAGTAGTCCGGCAGCTCGTTCCATAACGCGAGACCGACGATCAGGGAGACGGCGAAAGCCGCGAGCGCCGAGGCCATCGCCACGCGCTGGCCCGCGTCGTCGCGCGGCAGCCATCGCGCGGCGAGGAGGCCGGCGGCCACCCCGGCGGCGAGGAGAAAAGGAAACTGGGCCCTCAAGTGCACGGTATCCCCGAGCGCGGCGCCCAGCAGCAGCGACAGCGGCACGGCGACGACGGCAAGAAGAGCCGCGCCGAGAGCGGACAGCAGCACGCGAGTGCAAGGGAGCGACGGCTCGGGGGATGTGGCGGCGCGCTCGTCTCCCCCGCTCTCGTCTCCCCCGCGCGTCGTCAGCCCCCCCGCCACCAGCGCGGCGGCGCCGAGCAGCATGAGCGGCAGGTGATGCGAGTAGAGGCTGGGAATCACCAGCGACCCGGTCGCCAGCGAAGCCGCCGCGACGCCGAGGAGGAAACACCCGAGCGCCGAGGCAAGCCGCCCGAATCCGCGCCCGTTCCCAACGCCGCGGTCGTCGCCCTCGCCTTCGCGGCTGCCCTCGCCGCCGCCGGGGCCGCCCTGCCCTGCCAGCGCAACCACCGCCCCGGCGAGCAGCACCTCGAGGAAAATCCCGGGAGACGCGAGCACCACCCTCGCCCATGCCAGCCACGCCGAATCGCGCCCGAGCGCGGCGGCGACATCGACGTAGCGGTCCCAGGTCCACGGGAACAACAACGGCCACGCCCACGAGCACACGGCGAGGACGCCGACGAGCACCGCCGCGGCCCTCCATCGCTGGACGGGCCCGAGTGCGAGGCGGCTGCCGCCCACCAGGCCGAGCCCCAGCCCTGCGAGCGCGGAGCACAGCAGCGAGATCCTCACGGCGCTGCTGCTGCCGAACACGAGGGCCAGCGCATTGGCGACGATGAGCGAGTGCAGGAAGACCCCCGCGCCGAGCACGGCGAGCATCAGCGCAGCGACGAAGTCCGGCCACCCCACGCGCCCGGCGGTGGCGGTGGCGGCTGCCTCCACCTCGTCGCTGCGCCCGGCGACGGCGGCCACGTCGCATCGCCCGGCATGCACGCGCCCCTCCATCCACCACGCCCCGCCCACGATGGCGCCGGCGGCGATCCACAGCAGCGGCGGGGGCGTCGAGAGGAAGGTCTCGCTCCAGGCGGCGGCGGCCATCCAAAGCACGGTGGTCGCCAGGCCCGCGGCCATCGCGACGCGGCGCAGGGCGGTGTCCTTCGTGCGCGTGCCCCAGGCCTGCAGGGCCATGGTCAGCGGAAACGCAGCGACGAGGTCCACGACGTAATGGAAACCGAGGGCCACGGTGGACAGCAGCGTCACGGCGAGGAAGACGGCGGCGACGAGACGCGGCCCGCGCGGCAGCGGCCTCGCGCTCCACCACACCAGCAGCGCCCAGCCGCTGTGCAGCGAGGGCATGCAGTTGCGCGGCATCGGCAGGGCCACGGCTCTGGCCGCGGACATCGTCGCGGGATCCGGCGGCTGCAGGGGAAACTGGTCGGGGAAAACGTAGAGGGGCCCCACGACGGGGACCAGGTGATAGCCGACGTAACCGACCACGGTGAGCGCGATGAAGTTCACCAGGGCATCGCTCGAACGCTCGCCCTGTCGTTCGCGAAGCGCGTGCACGACGACGAGGGCCAGCGGGATCATCACGTACACGGCCAGGCACACGTCGTTCAGCAACGGCACGGCGGCGGTCCAGCGTCCGACGGTGAAGCTGAGGGGCGCGCCGAAGGCGGCGTCGGCGAGGTAGAGGCGATGGTCGAGGGTAGCCGGCCAAAGCGCGGCGGTGAGGTAGCCGAGGGGAAAGGCCAGCGCGACGAAGCCCGGCAGCAGCAGGGCGGGCTCGAGCACGTCGAGGACGGCGCCGCGGTCTTCGGCGCCCGTGAGGACGGCGCGGCCCAACAGAAGGACGAGCAAGAGAAGGCTCGCCATCCCCAGGGCGGCGGCGAGGCACGAAGCCAGGCCCGCTTCGGGGGCGGCGGCGACGACGGGCCAGGCGAGCGCGGCGCCGAGGGCCAGCGACGCGGCCACTTCGAGGCGCCGGGGCCTCAGCAGCACCTGGGCAGCGAAGCTTCCGAGCAGGGCGGGCGCAAAGAAAGGAAGGGTGAGCAGTCCGCCGAGCCCGCCTTCGAGGAGGCTCGGCGACGCGCCGGCCTGCCCGGAGATCTCGCAGGCGACGAGCCCGGCGAACAGAACCCGGAGGATGGCGGCGTGGCGGCTGCTGCGCCGTGGCCTCGCCGACATGCGCGCTGCTCTATGGATGCGCGCGGGGCGTGTCAACGCTGGAGCCCGCGACGGCGCA
Source organism: Binatia bacterium (assembly GCA_046260515.1). Lineage (GTDB taxonomy): Bacteria > Desulfobacterota > Binatia > UBA1149 > CAITLU01 > DATNBU01. The sequence goes on along the minus strand of JBHEPB010000081.1, from coordinate 3,528 downwards.
GGCCGGCGACCGCGCTGGCCCCGCGAGAGTTGGGACACGCGCGCTGTGGCCTCACGTCGGCGCGCCTGCTATCCCGCCGGTTGCCGTCGGGCCAACCTGCATGTCCTCTCGATCTCCTTCTGAAGCCTTGGGCCTGGCGGCTGCGGTCCACCGCGCGGCGCTCGCGACACCGGCGGCGACGGCCCTGGTGGTGGACGGGCGCGAATACACTTACGCGCAACTCGCGGCGGCGGCCGCGGCGGTGGCGCGGCGTCTCGGGAGCAGCGGCCCGACCCCAAGTGCGCAACAGGCGCACCATCCGCAACAGGCCGGAGACGCCCGAGCCGACGGGATCAGGGTCGGCATCCTCGCCACGCGCAGCTTCGAGACCTTTGCGGGCCTCGTCGGCGCGGCCTGGGCGGGCGCGACGGCGGTTCCCCTTCACCCTCGCCAGCCGGCGGCCCGCCTCGCCTCCATCCTCGAGGGCGCGGGCCTTCGCGCGCTGGTGGCCGACGAAACCGGCGCGGCCCTGCTCGGCGACGCGAGGGTGGCCGCACTGCTGCCGGGCCTCGTGATCACTTCCGTGCCGGAGTCGGCCGGCGGCGCGCCGCACGCGCCACACGAGCCCGCCGCGGCGCACGACCCCGACGCCCCGGCGCCATTCGCGCCAGCTCGCCCGGCCTACGTGATCCACACCTCGGGCACCACGGGCCGACCCAAAGGCGTCGTCGTCACGGCGGCCAACGTCGCCCACTTCGTGCGGCGCATGCGCGACCTCTACGCACTGACGCCCGAAGACCGCGTCGGCGGCTTCTGCGAGCCCTCCTTCGACCTGTCGGTCTTCGAGATCTACTCGGCCTTCGACGCGGGCGCCGCCCTGCACGTGGTTCCCGCGGACAAGCTGCTCGCGCCGGCGGGCTTCGTGCGCGACCACGCGCTGACGGTGTGGTCGTCGGTGCCCTCGGTGATCTCCATCCTCCAGCGCATGAAGCTGCTGCGTCCCGGCCTCTTCCCTTCCCTGCGCGTCTCGGTCTTCATCGGCGAAGCGCTGTCGGTGGCGGCGGCGAGGGCTTGGCAGGAAGCGGCGCCCAACAGCGTGGTGGACAACCACTACGGTCCCACCGAGGCGACGGTGGCCTGCACGGTGCAAAGGCTCGCCGAACCCGTGGCCGAAACGCCGGGCCGCGCGGTGATGTCGATCGGCCGCCCCTACGCGGGCATGGAGGTCGAGGCGGTGGACGCGGACGGCCGCTTCCTCGCCGACGGCGAAACGGGCGAACTCGCCCTGCACGGTCCCCAGGTGGCGGCGGGCTACCTCGGCGACGAGGCCGTCACGGCGCGGCGCTTCGTCCACCTCGACCATCCCCGCCTCGGGCTCTCGCGCTGGTACCTGACGGGCGACCTCGGCTACCGCGACGCGGCGGGCCTCCTGCACTGCCTCGGCCGTGTGGACCACCAGGTGAAAATCAACGGCCACCGCGTGGAACTGGAAGACCTCGAGGCCCACCTCCGCCTGGCGGCGGGCTGCGAGGAAGCGGCTGCGATCGCCTGGCCCTTCGTGGACGGCCACGCGGCGGGAACGGTGGCCTTCGTGTGCGGCGCGGCGGCGCCGCCGGAGCAGATCCGTGAGCGCCTGCGCGGCCTGCTTCCTTCCTACATGCTGCCGCGGCGGGTCGTCGTGCTCGACGCGCTTCCGCTGACGCCCAACGGCAAGGTCGATCGCAAGGCCCTGGCGGCGGCGCTGGCGGCGAGGACGGCGAGCGAAGAGTGATGGATTCCCTCCTCGCCTTTCTCCAGACCGTGGCCGGCCGCGTCGCCATCGTGTCGCTGTTCACCGCTCTTCTGGCCGTCCTGGGTGCACCGGCCTGGCCGGCGGTGGGACTGGCGCTGCTGCTCACCACCTTCCTTCCCGGGCGGCGCCGCGAACTGCTGGCCGTGGCGACGGTGGCCGTCCTCTTCGTGGCACCGCCGGTGGACCTCGACCTGCTCGCCGAGCTCGGCGCGGGGCGCGGCGCCGGCGCCTGGCTGGGGGCGTGGCCCCTCGTGGTGGCCGCCGTGCTCGCCCTGGCCTGCGTTTTCGTGACCGCGATAGGGCGGCGGCCCAAGTCGCTGCCCGGCCGTCATCCCGTCCTCGTTCTCGTCGCGCTGCTGACAGCCCTCTTCGTCGTGGCGGCGCACGCGCCGCTGCAAGGCGGGCCGTGGTTCCTCGCGACGACGTCGGCCATGGTGCTGTCGAGCTACGTGTGGTTCTTCGCCTACGCGGCGGCCGAGGCGAAACTTCCGGGCGCGACGCCGGCCTGGCGCCAGCTCGGCTTTTGGCGGCCCTTCTGGGGTTTCAGCAACGTGCCCGTCGGCAAGGGCGCGGCCTACCTCGCTCGCGTGGAAGCGCGCGACGCCGCCGGACTCGCGCGTACGCAGCTGTCGGGCCTGCGCCTGCTGGCCTGGGCGGCGGTGCTGCTGGCTGCGATGGATGCGCTGCGCTGGTTCGTCTACACGCCGCACCCGGAAGGCGCGGCCGGCGGGCCCTTTCCCGTCGCGCTGCTGGCCTGGCTTCCCGCCGAAGGCCTGCCCCGCGTCGCCGACCTGCTGGACGCCCAGGCCCGCGGCGAGCCTTTCCCCCTCGCGCTGCGCTGGGCTTCGGTGATCGGCGAGTTCGTGATGAGCGTGCTGCACATGATGACCTGGGGCCACCCCATCGTCGCGACCTGCCGCATGGTGGGCTTCGCGGCCGCGCCCAACACCGACCGCCCCCTGCTGTCCACTTCGATCGTCGAGTTCTACAACCGCTTCTATTTCTACTTCAAGGAACTGCTGGCGACGTTCTTCTTCTACCCCACCTACTTCCGCTTCTTCCGCGGCTCGCCGCGCCTGCGCGTGTTCGCAGCCACGGCGGCGGCGGCGGGGCTCGGCAACTTCCTCTTCCACTTCTACCGCGACAGCGGCGAGATCTTTCGCCTCGGATTTGTCCAGGCCTTGGCGGCTTACCACGTGTACGCCTGCTACGCGCTCATCCTCGGGGTGGCCATCGGCCTTTCGCAGCTCCGCCTGCAAGCGCGCGGTCGCCGCCCCCTGCGCGGCCCGCGGCGCGTGCTGGCCAACGCCGGCGTAGTCGCCTTCTACTGCCTCGTGGGCGTGCTCGACGCGCGCTCTCCCCACTCGATCCTCGAATACGCAGCCCTCTACCGCAGCCTGGTGATCCCGTGAACCCAACCCCGAGCAACACGACCGAACGCGTCCGCAGCATCCTCGCCGCCGTGCTGGCCGAAGCCGGCGACGACGAGCCCTTCGCCGACGGCGACTCGATGGTGACCTCCGGTCGCCTCACTTCCCTGGACGTGGTCGCGGTCGTCTCGGCCCTGGAGGAAGCGTTCGGGTTCGAGCTCGGCGCCGACGACTTCGACCCGGTCTTCTTCGACTCGGTGGACAGCATCACCGCGCTGGTGGCGCGCCTTCAACCGTAACAGGCCCGCCCCTCTCTGTGGCGGGCCTTCAATAGCGAAGGGCCCGCCACCTCGCGGTGACGGGCCCTTCGCTCGGGCAGGAATGCGG
>JBHEPB010000018.1:0-3068 GCA_046260515.1 Binatia bacterium | reverse complement strand
ACAACGGCCAGATCCGCTACACGTCGGTGTTCGAGTCCCCGGGCGTGATGCGCGCGGCCGTCGACAACACCTTCGCGACCGATCCCGACGCCCCTGCCGCCGGCCTGTCGCTGTACCGCTTCTCCACCGGACATGGCGGCCTGCAGTGCCAGGGCTGCCACGGCTCCACGCACGCCGAGTATCCGAGCTCGCACGACAGCGACAACGTGCAGACCGTGGCGCTCCAGGGGCACAAGGGCGTCCTTGCGGATTGCGCCGTTTGCCATGCGACCGTGCCGGCCACCGCCAACGGCGGCCCCCACGGCATGCACCCGATCGGCAGCTGGTGGATCAAGGAGCACCACGACTACGCCGAGCACAACGAGACGGCGTGCAAGGACTGCCACGGGACCGACTACCGCGGCACCGTGCTGTCGCGGGCCCTCGGCGACCGATCCTTCTCGACCAAGTTCGGCACCAAGACGTACTTCCGCGGCGCCAACGTCAGCTGCTACGGCTGCCATGCGGGTGCGTCCTCCTCGTCGGCGACGAGCAACCGCGCCCCCGTCGTCCAGGACGCGGCCGCGTCCACCTCGACGACAGCCCCGGTCACGGTCCCGCTCGTGGCCAGTGATGCCGACGGCAACACGCTCAAGCTCCGCATCGTCTCCCAGCCGGTCCACGCCACGGTGGCCCTCAACGGGAACCAGGCGAAGTACTATCCGGACGGAACCTTCGCCGGTGCCGACACGTTCACGTTCGCTGCCTACGACGGCTCGATCGACTCGAACCTCGGCACCGCAAGGATCACGGTCGCAGGCACACCGCCGCCGAACCAGGCGCCCGTGGTGAGTGCGGCCTTCGCGTCGCCGAACCCGGTCAGCGGCAAGACCGCGACCCTCGCCGCCGTCGCAACGGACGACAAGGGGGAGGCTGCGCTGGTTTACACCTGGACCCTCGTGACCGCGCCCGCCGGCGGCAGCGCCGGCTTCTCCGCCAACGGCACCAACGCGGCCAAAGCCGTCATCGCGACCTTCTCCAGGGTCGGCTCCTACCTGTTGCGCGTGACCGTGCGCGACGCCGACGGTGCAACGGCAGCCCGCGACGTTGCCGTCACCGTGATCGCGAAGGCGACCAGCGTCGTGGTGAGCCCAACCTCGGCCTCGGTGGGCCGCGGCGGCCAATACCAGTTCACCGCCTCCGTGAAGGACCAGTTCGCCGTCGCGATGTCGCCGCAGCCGGCCGTCTCCTGGACGATCACCGGAACGAACACCGTCTCGGCCACGGGCCTCGTCACCGCCGGCAGCACCGTGGGCACCTTCACGGTGAAGGCGACCAGCTCCGGGCTCTCAGGCACGGCTACTCTCTCGGTGAGGAGAAAACGCCGCTGACGGCGCGCTGGTTTTCACATCGCCAGGACCCGGCTTTCCGACCGACTGCGCGGAGAACTCAACGAGCGTCAGCAGAAGGCGATGGCCCGCATCTTTCGTGAGGGCATCGACGGCTTCCAGGGTGGCCTCCGCACAAGCGAGCACGTCCACCCAGTCACGCACTTCGACGCGGCCGACCAGGGCCAGGACCTTGTTCGTGGCCAGATCGAACGGGTGCAGCACCAGGCCGAACTCGGGGTGTTCCATCAGCGGGAAGAACCGGAAAGCGCTGTCGGCCGCCCACTCCAGGAGCACCACCTCGCCTTCGTGCCGTACGAGGGCCTCCGCGAACCCCGGCCTGCGCCGCAGCGTCTCGACCCCGAGGCCGCTCGCGTTCAGCAGACCGCTGTCCCTCTCGAAGGCCGTGTCGACCGAAGCAGCCGCATCGTGGAAGAGGTCGATGTCCGGGGAAAGACGGGTCGTCGCCAAGGCTTCCCCAAGCGCGGCGCCAACGGCCACGTAGCTCTCACCGATGTCGATGCGATTGGCGGAGATCAGCCGACAGACGCGGCGTTGGAGCTTTGCAAGAGCCATCGCTTCAGTTCTCCGGCCGTCCGGAAGGCCTCTGCGTCACCGTGTCGCTGGATCGAGTCCAGAACGCGAAGGCGTTCGGCGAGCGTCGAGGGCACGTAGTCCCGGCGCTGGAACCAGAGGCACCGGTCGCCGTACCGACGCATCAGGTCGAGCAGGCAAGCATCGAGGTCAGCCGAAGCGCTGGTCGAATCCTCTGAGGACACGAGCGGAGAGTACGCGGCGTCCCACCGGGGCACAAGCACGGAACCCTGGAGGCGCGCGGCCGTCTCCGGCAAGACGGCGACGCCAGGTACGGATGGACGGCCGGATCGTGTACCGGCTACGGCGCCCCCGGCAGGACGGGACCGCAATGATCCCTCATCGGTCGTCTCGTTGAGGGGCCGGAGCCGAGGATCCCCACCCTTCACGGCCGAGCAAAGCCGGCAGCAGGGCCGCCGCCGCCGCCAGCAGCAGCACGAACAGCGCGAACCCGATGCGACCTCCCCGCACGAAGAGTGAATCGCGGCGCGGCGGCACCACGTCGAGAAGGGCCACGGCGCTGGTGCGTACCGGCAAGCGCCACGAGAGCAGGCCGTCCTCGGTCACCAGGGCCGACACGCCCGTCGTCGCCACGCGCACCATGGGGCGGCGCGTTTCGGCCGAAGCCAGCGCGGCCAGCGCGAAGTGCTGCTCGGGACCGGCGCCGCGGTCGAACCAGGAATCGTTCGAAAGGTTCACCAGCAGGTCGGCGCCGGCGGCGGCGCGCGAAGCGGCGACAGAGGGATAGATCGCTTCCAGGCAGAGCAGGGGCGCGATGCGCCAGCCCTTCACCTCGAAGACCGGCGGGGTCGAGTAGTCGAACCCGTCGCTGCCGGTCGGCAACGGCGACGACGATCGCACCTGGGACGGAGATACGCCCGGCGTGAACGACCCCTGCCAGGGCGAGGCGAGAAAGGGCGTCACCCAGGCCGGGATGCGCTCGATGTAGGGAAGCAGGATGCGCTTGTCGTACACCAGGGGCTCGGCGCCGTCGGCCGGGAATAGAAAAGCCGAACTGAACACCATGGTCCTGCCGTCCTTGCCCGGCAGCGAGCGTGAAGCCCCGAGCAGCAGCGCCGCTCCCCTTTCGCGCGCGAGCCGCCGCAG
>JBHEPB010000001.1:0-5992 GCA_046260515.1 Binatia bacterium | reverse complement strand
GACACCCGCCTGCGGGCGGGAGGGCGGCCTCTGTCGAGCACGCAGCGCGTGCGGTTGATGCTCGCGCGGGCCATCGTGGCCCGGCCCCGCCTGCTGATGCTCGACGAAATGCTCGACGGACTCGACCTCGAGGCCGTGGTCGAGCTCGAGCGCTATCTCTTCGACGGCGAGAACCCATGGACCCTCGTCCTCGTGACGCGCGACCCGGACCTGGTGCGGCGCTGCGACGAGGTCGTGCGCCTCGGCCACTGTCACCCGGGCGATGCGCGCGGCCCGGAGGCGGGAGCGACCGCATGACCCGGGGTTCCCACGGCTCCGATCCGGTTCGCGAAGCGGCGAATCCCATGCCCCTGCTCGACCAACGCGCGCGGCTGCCGGTGCTCGAACTGACGCGCTCCTCGCCGCGCGTCCGGCGTTACAGCCGCCTGCTTCTCCTCGCGTTTCTCGCGTTCCTTGTTGGCGTCATCTTTCTACCCTGGCAGCAGTTCGTGCGGGGAGCCGGCCGCGTGGTCGCGTACAATCCCCTCGAGCGAAATCTCACGGTGGAGGCGCCGCTGGCCGGTCGCGTCCACAGGTCCCACATCGTCGAGGGCCAGGTCGTCCGACAGGGAGAGCTGCTCTTCGAGCTCGTCGACAACGACCCCGAACTGCTTGCCAACCTGGGCCTGCAGCGCGAGGCCGCGCGGGCCCGGCGCGACGCCGCGTCTCGTCGCGTCGAGTCGCTGGAGGCGACGGTGGCCGAGCTCCGCAAGGCCCTGCCGCTGGCGGTCGAAGCCGCGCAGGCGCGCCTGGACGCGGCGAACTACGCGGCCCGCACGGCGACCCTCCAGTACGAGCGCGTGAAGGGGCTCTACGGCAGCCGTCGCGGCCTGGCCTCGCAGCGCGACTTCGAACTGGCCACGCTGGAGCGCGACCGCACGGCAGCCGACCTCGGGCGTGCCCAGGCCGAACTCGAGCGCGCCTCAGTGGACGTGCGCTCCTCGCTCGGGGTCGCCGAGGCCCAGCGCGACTCCGCCGGCGCCGATCTCGCTGCGGCCGATCAGGCGCTCGTGGCCCTGGAGGTCCAGGTGAACCAGACGGGCATGCAGCGCGTGACGTCACCCCGCGACGGCGTCGTGATGCGTGTGCTCGCGACCGAAGGCACCTTCCTGCGCGCGGGAACGCCGCTGTGCAGCGTGGTCCCGGATACCGGGACCCGGATGGCGGAGGTGTGGGTGAACGGGAACGACATGCCGCTGATCCAGTCGCGCGAAGTGGATTCGGCGGGCAACGTCACGCGGCCGGGGAGCCAGGTTCGACTGCAGTTCGAGGGATGGCCGGCGATCCAGTTCGTCGGGTGGCCGAGCGTCGCGATCGGCACCTTCGGCGGCGAGGTCGTGCTGGTCGATCCGACCGACGACGGCAAGGGGAAGTTCCGCATCCTCGTCGCCGAGAAGCCGGACGTGCTTCGACGCGGAACCGCCGACGAGCGGGTCGTCGAATGGCCGGGGCCGCGCTGGCTGCGCCAGGGCGTGCGAGCGCACGGTTGGGTGCTGCTGCAGCAGGTGCCGCTGTGGTTCGAGTTCTGGCGCCAGCTCAACGGCTTCCCTCCGGCTCTCGAGGACGATGCGCTCACCCGGAAGGGACCGGCGAAGTGACGCTGTGGGGATGATCGGCACTCGGCGACTCCGGCGATTCGCCCTCTCGGCCGTCCTGCTGCTTTCCACGGCCGGCGACTCCGTGGCGGCCCCGGCCGCCGGCAGGCCGCTGCTCCTTCCCGAAGTGATGTCGTCGGTGACCGGTCAGTATCCGCCGCTGCTGGCCGCGCTGATCGAGCGCGACATTGCGGGCGGGCGCCTGCGCAGCGCCGAGGGAGTCTTCGACTTCAACTTCTTCGCGCGCGTCTTCGGCACGCCGGCCGGCTACTACGAGAGCGGGACCCTCGACACCGGTTTCGAGCAGTTCACGGGGCTGTGGGGCGCGACGATCTTCGGCGGGTACCGGCTGACTCGCGGCGATACGCTCCCCGACTACGACTCCACGCGGACCCAGGAGGGAGGAGAGCCGCGCCTCGGCCTGCGCGTGCCGCTGCTGCGCGACGGCTCGATCGACCGCCGCCGCGCCCAGCTGCTCAAGGCGAAGCTGGACCAGGAGGCGGCCGACCCCTTCATCCAGCGCCAGCAACTCGACTTCGCGCGCGCGGCGACGGTGGCCTACTACGGATGGATCGCGGCCGGCGAGCGGCTGCGCATCGCCGAAGAACTCCGGAAGGTTGCCGAGCAGCGCACCACGGCCCTCGAGGAGCAGACCCGCTCCGGACTGCTGGCGCCGATCGTGCTCACCGACAACCGCCGGCTCGTCGTGTCGCGGGAGATCGCCGTGGTGCAGGCCCGGCGCCGCTTCGAGGCCGCCGCGCTCGCCCTGTCGCTGTTCCTTCGCGACCGCGAGGACGAGCCGGTCGTCGCCGGCCGCGAACGTCATCCCGGAGCTTTTCCGCCGATCGCAGCGCCGGCGCCGGACCGTAACGACGCGGACCTTGCCGCGGCGCTGGAGCGCCGGCCCGAGGTCGCGCGCTTCCGGGTCGCGATCGAGAAGCTCGAGGTCGATCGCAGGCTCGCACGCAACCAGATGCTGCCGAGCCTGGACCTCGGCGTCACGGCGAGCCGCGACCTCGGCGACGACCGCTACCTCGACAAGGACGAATTCGAGGTGCAGGGCGGTATCGAGTTTCGTGTCCCGCTTCAGCGGCGGGAGGCGAAGGGCCGCGTTACGGAGATCGAAGGACAGATCGCCCAAGCCTCGAACGACCAGCGCTTCGCGCGTGACCGCATCCGGGCCGAGGTGCGGGACGCGCAATCGGCGCTTCTGGCTGCCCACCGCCAGATCGCCCAGACAGCACTGAACGTGGAACTGGCCCGTGAGCTCCAGGCCGGAGAGGACGAACGATTCCGGCGCGGCGCCGCCGACCTGCTGGCGTTGCAGATCCGCGAGCAGGCGGCCTTTGACGCGGAGGTGCTCGAGGTCGACGCGATCCACGACTACTTCCGCGCTGCTGCCGACTACCGCGCGGCGACGGCCGCGGACCTGCAGGCAGCGCCCCGGCGCAAGGACTGACCGGGCGGCGATTCTCGCCGTGTTCCTTTCGTTCCGTCAGGCCCCTCCGTAGGATGCCTCCGGTGAGCCACGGCCGGATGCAGATTGCGATCGTGGGCGGCGGCGCCGCCGGAATGGTCAGCGCCCGGCTGCTGGACGATGCCCACGATGTCACCGTTTTCGAGCGGGATGCGGTGGTCGGCGGCCACGTGCGGACCCTGGGAGGCAACGTCGCCTGCCCGGGACTTCCCGAGGGCCTTCGGCTGGACGCCGGCGTCATCGAATTCGACCGCGTTCATTTCCCGCGCTTCCACGCCCTGATGGAGGAACTCGGGGTCGAGATGGCCTCCGTCCCGGCAACCTCGGGGATGTTTCTCGCCGACGGCTCCAGCTGGCACGCGCCCGAGCGTTTGAAACGCGAGTATCCGGGCCTTCTCCACCGCAGCCTCGAGATCCCTCGCCACCTGCCCCTGCTGGCGGCCCGCACCCGCTTCCTGGCGCGCGTGGACGGCGTCCCGAGCTCCGCACTTCGAGAGATGTCGGTCGATGATTTTCTCGAGGACGACGTCTTCGGCACCTGGCTGAGGATGTTGCTGATGTACGCGTACTCGATTCCTTACCGGAGTACGGGCGCCATCGGCGCCACGCTGGCGATCCCGATGCTGCGCCGTTTCGTGAACACGAGTGACTGGACCCGCGTGGTCGGCGGCGTGTGGACCTACCTGGAGACGATCTGCAACGAGCTGCGCGGCGAGGTTGTGACGGGCGCGACGGTGGTGCGGGTGCGGCGCGGCCGCGGCGGCGCGGAAGTGACGGTGGAAGGGCAGGCGCCCCGGCACTTCGACGCGGTCGTCTTCGCGACCACTCCCGATCAGGTCCTCGCCGTTCTCGAGGATGCGGATGAGGACGAACGAAGGCGCTTCTCGGCCTGGCAACCCAACCGGGTCCACACCCTCACCCACACCGATACGGCCCTCTACGAGCGTCGCGACATCCGCTACCACTCCGAGTTCGATCTCTTCGAGACGGCCGGCGGAGCCCACGGCTACAACGCCCACCTGAACCGCCTGTGCGGCGTGGAGGAAGGACCGCCCCACTACAACCTCGCCTATGGGATCGACGAGGAGATCGATCCGCGCTGCGTCCTGCACACGCAGCACTACGTGACGCCGGGCTACACGGTCGAAGCCCTGCGCTGGCGCGAGGAAGTGATCACCTGCAACGGCCAGCGGGAGACCTGGTTCGCGGGGGCCTGGCTCGGCGACGGCCTGCACGAGGGCGCCGTCGTGTCGGCGGAAAGGGTGGCAGGGGGCCTCGGCGGGCGCGGCATCCGCGGCCGGGTCAGCGCAGAGGTCAGCGAAGACATCAGCGAAGACATCAGCGAAGGTGGTCGCCTCGATGCACCGGGTCCCCGGTGAGGTGCTCGTAAAGGCGGCAACCCGTCCAGATGGTTCCCGTGAAGCCGGCGAATCCCGAGGACGCGTTGCAGAAGTGGAAGTTGCCGAGCGAAGTGCGGTGGTCGAGCCGCGCCGGGCCGAGATTGCGCGGCGTCATGGCCGAACCATAGGAGTTGCCGGAGGGGCTCAGGCAGTAGCGCTCGTTGGTCGTGGGGCTGCCCGTCATCTTGAAGCAGAGGTGCTTGCGCAGGCCGGGCACGTAGCGCTTTTCCAGCACGTCGAGCATCGCCTCGAAGATCTCCTTCTTCTTCGACTGGTAGGCCCGCGTGTTGGCGATCTTCAGGTGGTGGAAGCGGTCCCAGGAGGCCACCGTCAGCAGTTCGAGGACCTGGATGCCCTCCGGGCAGTCGGAGCGATCGTCCGTCAGCAGGGTGGGGACCGTCGCCGCGAAGCTCGGCCGCGAGTAGTCGCCGCGGTCGTGCATGTCACGAAACACCTCGTTCAGGTCGGGATGCTCGGTGTGGAAGAGGTTCGAGCGTCCGAAGCCGTGGTCGGCAAGGTCGATTCCCTCGACCGCGCAATAGGCCATGAAGTTGGAGGCCGAGTACTCGTAGTCGAGGCGCCGCTTCACATCGGCCGAGAAGCGGTCCGGGCCGATCATCTCGGCCGCCTTCTTCGGATCCATGTTGCAGACGACCTGCCCGGCGCGGTGCTCCTCGAAGCGCCCGGTGGCCTCGCCGGATTCCAGGACCCCCTCGCTGCGCACGCCGAGGATGCGTCGGTTCTCCTCCAGGAAGGCGACGACGCGGGTTCCGAGGCGAACCTCGCCGCCAGCCTCGCGGATCACTCGCACCAGCGAATCGATCACGTGCTCGAAGTGATGGGTCGGGTAATAGGCCCCGCGCACGTAGCCGGCGAAGAGCATCACCCAGGCGAAGAACGAGAGCTGGTCCGGCGGAAGCATGAAGTCCGGCCATTGCAGCGCGATCAGGGTCTGGGCCTCCTTCGGCAGCTCGAAGCGGTCGAAGACCTGCTGGAGGGTGGCGCTCCGGTAGCGCACCACGCGGCGCAGGCGCGGCAGCCGCGCGAGCAGGGCGAGGTAGCCCCCCTGGTCCGGGATCGCGTCGAGCTCCTTCTCGGTGAGGCGGACCTCCTCGACGAAGTCGGCCAGGCGTCCGGCGGCCGCCGGAAACAGCGCGCCGAGTCGGCGAGCCAGCTCGGCGAAGTCGCCTGGGATGTCGAGGGACCAGTCCGGCATGCGCATGCGGTCGAAGCCGCCGCGGTCGAACTCCTGGAAGGTCACCTCCTGCTGGAGGCCGAGCTTGCTCAGGAAGTTGTGAACGGTGCGTCCCGGGCCGCAGTTCCACACGTAGTGGAACTGGGCGTTGAAGCGGTAGTGGCGCCCGTCGTTGCCGAATTCGAAGGTATGGCCGTAGCCGCCCGGATGGTGGTGGGCTTCGAGTACCAGAACGCGCCGCCCGGACCGGGCCATCAGCGCGCCGAAGGCGAGACCGGCCAAGCCG
>JBHEPB010000360.1:0-3455 GCA_046260515.1 Binatia bacterium | reverse complement strand
GGCACCGGCTTGGCCCAGCCGAACATGAAGGGCGATCCGGTAACCAGCAGGATCGCCGGCAGGGCCAGGGTGCCGACCGGATCGACGTGAGCGAGAGGGTTGAGGGTCAGGCGCCCGAGCACGGAAGCGGTGTCATCCCCGAGGCGCTTGGCCACGTAGCCGTGGGCCCACTCGTGGAACACCACGGCCAGCAGGAAGGGAACGATCCACAGCGCGATGACGGCCGGGTTCAACGACATCGACGTTTCCCGACACCGTGGACACTGCTCCTGCCAGTAAAAAGAGAGGGGGACAAGCCTGCACGCATAGCAGCGGTTCCGGGGGCGGGCAACCGACGAGCCTGCGTATCGTCCGTCATCCCTTGTCGTATTCTGGCGGCACCTTGCCGCCGACACCTTCACGCGAAACTTTCATCCGCGAACGCGGGTGGTGCTTGCGGTGGACCTCCGAAAGGCGGCCGGCCGCGACGTGGGTGTAGATCTGCGTGGTGGTGATGTCGGCGTGGCCGAGCATGAGTTGCACCGAACGCAGGTCGGCGCCGCCTTCGACCAGGTGCGTGGCGAAGCTGTGCCTGAGGACGTGGGGGGACAGGGGCGGCAGGCCGGCCTTCAGCGCCAGCGTCTTCAGGCGCTTCCAGAAGCCCTGCCTCGTCAGCTTGCGGCCTCCTCGCCCGAGGAAGAGGGCCCGCGCCCGCCCCGAGGGATCGAGCTGGCCCCGCCCCCGGGCCAGGTACTCGCGGATGGCCCCCGCGGCCTTGCTGCCGAGGGGAACCGCCCTTTCCTTGGAGCCCTTGCCGATCACGGCCAGGTAGCCCTGCTCCAGGTGAAGCCCGGAAGCGGTCAGTTCCACGGCCTCCGACACGCGCAGGCCGCAGCCGTAGATGAGTTCCAGCATGGCCCGGTCCCGGAGGGCCAGGGCCTCGTCGCCGGAGGCGGCGCCGAGCAGGGCCAGGATCTCGCCGGCAGCGAGGAACTTCGGCATGGGCCGGCCACGGCGACCGATGCGCAGGTCGCGGACCGGCGTGGCCTCCAGCCTCCCCTCGCGGACCAGGTGCTTGAAGAGGCCGCGCACTGCCGACACGCAGCGCGACCGCGACGAAGGCGCCAGCCCCTCGGCTTCGAGTCCTTCCAGGAAAGTGACGAGGTCGCCGCGTTCAACGAGGGCGGCCTTGCGGCGCCCGAGCTTGTCCATGGCCGCCAGGAAGCGCCGCAGGTCGATCGCGTAGGCGTCCACCGAGTTGCGCGAAAGGCCCCTCTCCGCCGCCAGGTGGTCGAGGTAGGAGTCCACCTCCTGGGCCAGGGTGGCAACCGCCATGGCGCCTCAGGCCGGCACCGCCTGGGCCTCCTCGGGATCGAGGGCCGAGACGATGCTGCCGCGGATCTGTTCCAGTCGGGCCGGGTCCTCGATCTTCTTCCTGCCGGCGTCCGTCACGTAGAAGACGTCCAGGACCGAAGTCAGGTGGGTAGAGATCTTCGCCAGGTGGATGTCGAGCCCGAGGGCGAACATCGCGTCGGCCACCAGGAAGAGCAGGCCCGGACGGTCGCCCGCGTACACATCGACGACCGTGAACTCCCGGGACAGCCGGTTGTCGATCTGCACGCGCGTGCTGCCGCGCCGGGCGGCCAGGCGGTCGCCGACGCGGCGACTGCGGCCGAGGAGGGCCTTGTACACCAAGGCTCGCGAATCGACGTCGCCGGCGAAGACGCCCTCGAGGGTGGCCGCCACGGCGGCCCACACGTCGGCCGAAGCGGCGTCCACGTCGCCCTCGCGATGCTCGATGCGGAAGACGTCGAGGGCCCAGCCGGTGGTCGAGGTCACCAGGCGCACGCTGAGGATGTTGAGGCCGTGGGACGACAGGGCACCGACCACGTCGCGGAACAGGCCGAGGCGGTCCGGCGCGCAGATCGTGAACTCGGAGAACCCGCGCTCGGGAAAGTGTTCCACGCCGTGGCGGAACACCGAGGAACCCACCGACTCGAAGAGGCGCCAGTGGTCGATGATCCTCTCGTCGGGATTGCCGAGGAAATAGGAGGTGGGCATCGAGGCGAGGTAGGCCTCGAGGCGCGTTCTCTCGGCCTCGCCGGCGGCACGGGTCCCCAGGCGCCGCCGCGTGCGCTCGGCGCGGCTCTCCATGTCGGTTTCGGAGACGAGCCCCGTCTCGAAGGCTTCGACGGCGCGGCGGTAGAGTTCGGCCAGCAGGTGGTCCTTCCAGCTGTTCCAGATCTGCGGTCCCACCGCCCGCATGTCGGCGAACGTGAGCAGGTAGAGCAGCGTGAGGTTCTCCGCCGTCCCGACCTCCTTCACGAAGTCGATGACCAGGCTCGGATCCTCGATGTCGCGCGTCTGGGCCAGCATCGACATCAACAGGTGGTTGCGCACCAGGAATTCGAGGGCGGCTCGGTCGTCCTCGTGCAGGTAGAGGCGGTCGGCGATGTCGCGGACCATGACGGCCCCGCGCTCGTCGTGGTCGCCGCCGTAGCCCTTGCCGAGGTCGTGGAACATCATGGCGAGGAAGAGCAGTTCGGGCCGGTCGCAGTCGCGCATGGTCTGCGTGAGGAAGGGGCTCTTCTGCTGGTGCTCGCCCTGGCGCAGGGCCTCCAGTTCGCGAATGCCCACCAGCGAGTGCTCGTCCACCGTGTACACGTGGTAGTAGTCGTGCTGCACCATGCAGAACAGGCGGCCGAACTCCGGGATGAGGCGGCCGAGCACGCCGAGGCGGTTCATCTGCGCGAGGGTCTCGTAGACCCCGTCCTTGGCGCGCAGGATCTCGAAGAACACGTCCACCGCCGCCCGTGAAGCGGCCACCTCCGGCGTCAGCAGGTCCACCTTCTGACGCACCAGCTCGCGGGTGCGCGTGGACAACCTCAGATCGAGGCGCTGGCAGTCCCGGAACACCGAGATGAGGTTGACCGGATCGCCGTCAACGGCCTTCTCCTCGATGGAGAGGCGGCCGCCCGCCACGCTCACCCCGGGCCGCAGCGAGCGGTGCCCCACGAGGCGGCCGAGCAGCCCCGTGCGTTCGGGCGGATCGAGGAGGCGGTCCACGATGTCGTCGGTCGTGCGCGAGACCACCGCCGCGTGGTGGTAGTAGTCGCGCATGAACATGTCGCCCACCGAGTTGTTGCCCTCGGCCAGGTAGCCGAAGCGGGCGCCGATGGCGTCCTGGCGGTCGAAGGTGAGTTGCTCGTTCTTGGCGCGGGTCTGGAAGTGCAGGGCCGTGCGCGTGCGGAAGAGGAACTCCCTCGCGGCCGCCAGTTCCTCGTACTCCCTGGCCGTCACGACGCCGGACTCGCGCAGGGCCTCGATGTCGGCGGCGTCGCTCTTCACGCGAGCGACCCACAACGCATGGTTGAGGTCGCGCAGGCCGCCCTGCCCTTCCTTCACGTTGGGCTCCAGGATGAACACCGAACCGCCGTGCTTCTCGTGGCGGGAGCCGGCCTCGGCCATCTTGGCGG
>JBHEPB010000359.1:0-3315 GCA_046260515.1 Binatia bacterium | reverse complement strand
CCGGTAAGCGTGTCCAGCCCCGCCTCGGGCAGGCGCCGCGTGTGGTCCACCAGCTTGGACAGCAGGTAGGAGGCCGAGCGCGGGTTGGTCTCGTCGTACACCAGCAGATCCACCACCCCCGCCCAGTCGGGCAGGCTGCGGTAGCGGGCACGGTAGGTGACGGTCGCGTCGCTCAGGTCGAGGAGCCATTCGAGCAGGGCCGGTTCGTCGCGATGCGGGGACAGAGCCACCTGCTCGGCGGCGGAAACCAGGGCGACGATACGTTCGATGTTGCGGCCGATGGCGATGACGCGCCAGCCGTCGTCGCGAAGCATCCGTTCCGACTCGAGGCCCATCACCGCGGCCACGCCGACCACCACGCGGTCCAGCACCGAAAGCACGTCGGCAAAGCTGCCGGAGGCCGGCAGCGCGAAGTCGCGGGGCAGTGCGCTCAGCAAGCGCCAGGAATCCAGGGAAAGCCAGTCGCGCGCGGCGGCGGCGGCCTGCCAGGCCAGCAGCAGGTCGTGGGAAACGCCGAGGCCGGTGCCCGGGTTGAAGATGCGCGAGAACAGGTCCCGACCCGAATCGTCGAGGCTGGGCAGGTAGCCCTCCGGCAGCTCGCCGAGAAGTCCGTCGCCGCGGCAGCAGCGGACGACCACTTCGTAGAGGCTGACCGGAAAGGCGTCGGGATCGAGGAGGCGCGACACCGTGGAGCGCAGCAGGCGCACGCGGTTCTCGGCCCTCTCGGCGTAGCGCCCGAACCAGAAGAGGTTCTCCCCGGTGCGGCTGGCCAGGCCGCGGCTGCGGCGCGCCGACTCGGAGACGGGCCGATTCTGGGCCAGCATGGAAAAGCGCTCGACGGGGCTGTCCGAGAGCACCCACGTGTCCTTGCTGCTGCCGCCCCGCGATCCGGAGACGACGTCGCCGTTGGGGCCGGCGATGCGGGCCAGGCCGCCCGGCATCACGCGGAAGTCGCCCTGGCCGTCGGCCACCAGCTGCACGCGCAGCATCATCGCGCGGCTCTGGAGCCGGCCGTCGTTCCACACCGGAACGTGGGACAGCGGAACGCGCTCCTGGAGGACGTAGCCTTCCGGCCTTTCGCCCACCATCGCCAGCTTGTCCGCGCGCGCCTGGGCGTCGAGCTCGGCGAGGAAGACCGGCTCCATGCGCGTACCGCTGAAGGCGGGCTTGAGGATCATGTGCTCGACGTCCGAGGTGGCGTCGGCATAGGCCGCCGCTTCGCCGCACCACCAGGTGGCCACCGAAGCGGTCTGCAGGGTTTCGCCGAGCACGTGCTCGCACAGGGGCGGAAGGAAGCCATAGAGCCCCGGCGATTCCAGCACGCCGGTGCCGAAGGCGTTGGCGATGACCACGTTGCCGGCGCGCCACGCGCCCACCAGCCCCGGCACGCCGAGGGCCGAGTCGGCGCGCAGTTCCAGGGGGTCGCAGAAATCCTCGTCGAGGCGCCTCAGAATGCCGGCCACCGGCTCCAGGCCGGACAGCGTGCGCAGCCACACGCGGTTGTCGCGCACGGTGAGGTCGGCGCCTTCGACGAGAGTGAACCCGAGGTAGCGGGCCAGGTAGGCGTGCTCGAAGTAGGTCTCGCTCCAGGGTCCGGGCGTGAGCAGCACGATGAGGGAGCGGCGGTCGGCCAGTCCGAGGCCGTCGCGCAAGCGGTGCTGCACCGTGCGGAAGTAGCGCGCGAGCATATGGACGTGCAGTTCGCGGAAGGCGTCGGGGAAGATGCGCGAGACCGTGAGGCGGTTCTCCAGCGCGTAGCCGGCTCCCGACGGGTTCTGTGCGCGTGTGCCGATCACGCGCCAGGCGCCGTCGGCGCCGCGACCGAGGTCGAAGGCGATCTGGCGCAGGCGCAGTCCGCCGGGAACTTCTCCCACCGCCGCCGAACGCGCGAAGTCGGGATGCCCGAGCACCAGCGCCGAGGGGACGAAGCCCTCGGAGACCAGCCGCCTCGGGCCGTAGAAATCGCGGGCCATGGCCTCCAGCAGACGTGCCCTCTGGCGCAGTCCGCTGGCCAGCGGTTCCCATTCGCCGGAGTCGAGCACCACGGGCAGCGCATCGACGGTCCAGGCGCGAGAAGCGCCCGCGCCCTGGTCGGCGTGCACGTTGTAGGTGATGCCGTTCTCGCGCAGGCGCAGCGCCGCCTGCGACTGGGCCCGAGCCAGGCGCTCGGGGCCGAGGTCGCCGGCGTGGGCAACGAAGCGGCTCCAGGCCGGCCTCAGCGCGCCGCCCGTGCCCCGCACTTCGTCGAAGTGCCCGGCGGGGACGCAATAGGACGGCGGGGGCCAGGCGAAAGGCTGCCTCTCGGGAAGTGTGGACGGCTGGTTCAATAGGCCCCGGGTTCAGGTGCGAAGGTCGAGGGTGAAGGGGAACTCGCTGCTCCTCTCGACCTCGCCGACGACGACCTTCTCCGGAGTGTGCCCCATCGCCACGAATCGCGCCAGACGCCGACTTTCCGCCTCGTAGCTGTTGATCGGCAGCTTGTCGTGGCTGAGGCCGCCGGGGTTCTTCACGTGGTACTGGCAGCCTCCAAGGGAGCGCGAGGACCAGGTGTCCACGATGTCGAAGACCAGGGGCGTGTGGACACCGATGGTCGGGTGCAGGCAGTTGGGCGGCTGCCAGGCCCGGTAGCGCACGCCGGCGACGAACTCGCCGGCCGTCCCCGTCGCCTGCAGGGGCAGTCGCCTGCCGTTGCAGGTGACGGCGAAGCGCGGCCCCTCCAGTCCGGTGACGCGCGCCTCGAGGCGTTCCACCGACGAGTCCACGAAGCGCGAGGTGCCGCCAACGCCGCCTTCCTCGCCGAGCACGTGCCAGGGCTCCAGCGCATGCCTCAGTTCGAGCTCGATGCCGCGCACGACCACCGAGCCGTGGCGGGGAAAGCGGAACTCGAAGTGAGGATCGAACCACGACCTCTCCATCGGGTAGCCGGCCTCGGTGAGGTCGCGCAGCACGTCCTCGAAGTCGAGGCGGACGAAGTAGGGAAGCAGGAAGCGGTCGTGGAGCTGGGTGCCCCAGCGGGCCAACCCGGCGCGGCTCGGCTCCTTCCAGAAGCGGGCGACCAGGGCGCGCAGCAGAAGCTGCTGGGCCAGGCTCATGCGCGCGTGGGGCGGCATCTCGAAGGCGCGCAGCTCCAGCAGGCCGCGGCGGCCCACCGCTGTATCCGGCGAATAGAGCTTGTCGATGCAGAACTCGGCGCGGTGGGTGTTGCCGGTCAGATCCACCAGCAGATGGCGCAGCGCGCGGTCCACCAGCCACGGCGGCGGCGACTCGCCGGCCGCGTCGATCTGCTGGAACGCGATCTCCAGTTCGTACAGGCTC
>JBHEPB010000357.1:0-18563 GCA_046260515.1 Binatia bacterium | reverse complement strand
TGCCTGGCCAGCAGATGGATGGCGCCGAGGTGCAGCTTGCCTTGCGCCACCAATTCGAGGACGACCGGAAAACGGCGCGCCGTGCGCGCTGCCCAGAGCCGCTTGGCGGTCACCTGCTCCGACATATGGAAGCGCTCCATGCAGAAGATGAACATGGACGAGCAGGCGTGCTTCGCCCATAGCTTGCGCTCGTCGATCTCGGCCATCGCGACGAGCAGATCCGCTGTAGTGCGACGGTCGCGAACGACGAGGCCCGCGAAGTGATCGAGCAGCGCCTGCTCGCAAAGCGTGGCAACGCAGTCGAACGGTGTCTTCATGAGACACTTGTACCACGGGTTTTTCAGGCGTCGTTCGCGGTCAGGACAGGGCGTTCGCAGGACATCGTCTCTCGAAGCCGAGCGCTGGATCGGAGAAGCGCTGCGTGCGAATCCCGCGAGAAACCCGGCCGTCCGTGTTTCCGTTCGCTACAGGCAATCTGGGGCGATCAGAAATCGCGTCAAATGAAATCGTCATCGAATCGGTGATCGATGACAGAAATGGAATAGCGGGCCTCATCCGCCCTCGCGCCCGCTACCATCCCCCAGCATTCCCCGGGGAACGTTCGTGCAGCAAGGGCTGACGATCCTGATGATGATGCGACCGCCGATCGAATCGCCGGAGATCTTCGAAAAGGCCGGTGTGGTCACCCACACGAATCCGCGAAGACCCTCTTTGGGTACCTCCGCGCCGGCGCGTCAGGGCCGGATCACGGTGCAGGAGCCGGGCTCGGCGCTCCGGATCAGATCGAGGAGTTGGGGAACCAGGGTTCGCAGGTCCGCGAGAAGTACTCTCACGAGCCGGCGACGGCGAGGCGTTCCCGGCTTTGCTCGAGAAAGGCAATGACCTGCTGGCGGCTCACCGAGGGGAATCCCTCGAGGAAGTCGTCGATGGTCTCGCCACCTTCGAGATAGTCGAGGAGGGTTTCGACCGGGACGCGGGTGCCGGCGAAGACCGCGGCTCCTCCCATGACCTCCGGGTCACAGGAGATGATCGTGCTTGCCATGGGAAGCACCGTACCCCCGGCGCGGCGCGCGGTGCAACCCCAGCCGCAGACCGGCTGCTGCCGGAAACAACCAGCGCCAAAAAGAAAAAGGCCGGCGCCCCCGAGGGGACGCCGGCCTTCTCCGTACGACGGGGCGGTTGGTCAGGCCGCCGACGCCGTCTTTCCTGCCGTCGCGGGCTTGGCATCGGGCCAGACCTGGGTGACGAGCACTTCCTCGACCGTTTCCGGGCGGCGCACCACTTCGATCTCGCCGTCGTAGTTGATGGCGTAGACCGCGCTGCGGGCGCGCGTGAACTGGTTGGCGCGCGCGATGCTGTAGGCGCCGGCGTCCAGGATCGCCACCGCACGGCCCTCGGCCGCGCCGGGAACCTCGCGCTTGAAGTAGAGCACGTCCTGGGTGGCCAGCGTGGGACCGGCCACGTTGTAGGCCTTGCCCTTGGCCTCGGGCTTTTCGCCCGGCACCACCAGGCGCCACTCCGAGAAGAAGAGGTTCTCGGGAACGTCGTTGATGGAGATGTCGGTGAACACCCAGTCGTTCTTCACGATCTTGATGCTGCCGACCACGGTCTGGGCGTTGGCGCACAGGCAGCGGCCGGGCTCGAGGGTCAGGCGCGGGTGCAGGCCGGTCGTCTTGACCAGCTCGTGGTACTTCTCGGAGATGGCCTTGCCGAAGTCGTCGATCGAGGAGGTCTTCTTCTCGATGCGGCCGAAGCGTTCCATCACCTGGGCGAAGACGAAACGGCGCGACATGCGCAGGTTGCGCATGCTCTGGGCCGGGTAGCCGCCGCCCATGTTGATCTCTTCGATCTCGATGCCGCGCTTCTTGAGAGCGCCGACCAGCGCGAAGATCTTCTCGAGGGTGACCAGATAGCGGCTCGGCGTGAAGATCTGCGAGCCGATGTGGGTCATGATGCAGCGGAAATCGAGGCCGGGGAGCTTGGCGATCTCGGCGATCGCCTCTTCGGCCTGGTGCACGGGAAGGCCGAACTTCTCCTTGTAGGTGGAGATGACCTTGTCGTAGTAGGGCTTGGACAGGACAGGGTCGATGCGCAGCCCGACCTTCACCTTCTTGCCCATCTCGGTGGCGATGCGGCTGATCATGCGCGCTTCGGTCATCGACTCGATGTTGATGAAGCGCACGCCCCACTCGATGGCGGCGCGAAGGTCGGCCTCGGGCTTGACGGGGCCGTCGAAGACGACCTTGTTCGGGTTGGCTCCGGCGCGCTTGGCCAGTTCCATGTCGAGGGCGCCGGAAATTTCAGCGCCGCATCCTTCCTCGACCAGCGTGCGCAGCACGATGCTCTCGAAGTTGGACTTGACCGAGTAGTAGGTCTCGAGGCCTTCGACGCTGGCGAAGGCCTGGCGCAGCCGGCGGTAGTTGTCGCGAAGCTGCCCCTGGGAGATCAGGTAGAAGGGGGTGGGGTACTTCTTCGCGAGTTCCGCCAGGTCGTAGCCGTCGATGGACGCCTTGCCCGAAGGCTCCCAGACGAAGTGCTCCACTTGTTTCTGAACCGTCATGCCTTGTCTCTCCTCGATCTTGGATCGTCGTCGTTCGCGTCGCAGCGACCGCCTCAACAGCGGCGGAACAGCTGCGCAGGGGCCTTGTACCTTAGCGACCGCGCAGAAGCCGGATGCTCGCCCGCACGAGCCCCGGCCACGCAGAAGGCCGCAAATAGAGGGGGTCCCGGAAGGTCCACCAGTTGCCCATCATGGTAGAGACGGCGCCTATCATCAAGCGGGCCGGCAGGGCCAGGCCGTGGCGGCGGGGGCTGTAACAGCGCGTCAAAAAGGCCATCGATCCGCGGGGGGACACCCAACGGCGGCCCCTTACGGGGACGGCCGGCGGGCGTATGTCGAGGCCGGTGGCCTGGGTGTAGGCCCTCAGCAGCAGGTGGTGGCCGCTGCGGGTGCCCAGATTGAGCCACAGCCAGGTACGGGGGTTGGCATCCAGCAGCCTGTACTGGCCGCTGCGGATGTCGCGCTTGAACTCGACGTCGCAGATGCCCCAGTAGCCGATCTCGCGCAGCAGGCGGACGCAGGGTTCGAGCAGGCCAGGGTCGCCGATGGTGCGCACGATGAGGCCGTCGCCGAAGGGCTCGGGGTATTCGTACTGCTTGCAGGCGGCGAAGAAATCGAGAACGCGGCCGTCGCGGGCCAGGCATACGGCGATGGTCACCAGGTTTTCGAAAGGGCCGGGAACCGCCTCCTGGAGGATGGCCGGGAAGCCGGCGCCGAGAACCTCGCGAGCGGCCCTGGCCGGGTCGCCGCCGATGGCCTTGGTGGCGCCGGTGGCCTGGAGGAAGGTGGTGATGCCGCCTTCCTCGTTCAGGCGGTAGCGCACCGACGGTTTCACCAGCCAGCCGCTGGCGGCCAGTTCCGAGATGTCGTCGGCGTCGGTCACCTCGCGCGAGCGCGGCACGCCCACGCCGAGGCGTTCGGCCGCTTCGTAGAGGCGGCGCTTGTCGATCACATCGAGCACCACACCGGGCGCGGGGTAGGGCTTCACGAAGTGCTTGGCCAGGGCGTTGTGGTGCTTCTCCGCGGCCAGGAGCGCAGCGTCCTCGCTGGCGAAGAGCACGGGCCTTTCGCTTTGGCGCGATCCCCACTCGCAGAGGGCCTCGGCCCACTTGCGGGTGTCCTGGTAGAGGTCCGGCACTTCCAGGTAAGTGGCGAAGCGCGAGCGTGCGGCCGGGCCGCGCTTGGGGCCGGCGACGACCACGGGAATTCCCGCCGCCCCGAGTTCGCGCG
Source organism: Binatia bacterium (assembly GCA_046260515.1). Lineage (GTDB taxonomy): Bacteria > Desulfobacterota > Binatia > UBA1149 > CAITLU01 > DATNBU01. The sequence goes on along the minus strand of JBHEPB010000357.1, from coordinate 14,773 downwards.
TCGCGGCCAGGGCCCCGAGGTTGTCGGGGAAGACGAGGGCGATGGGCGGACGGCTCACGAGTCGGCCTCGCCGCTGTCGGCGAACTTGAGGATGCCGGCCGCCTTTCTCAGCCTCACGTCGGCGTCCGGGCGGCTGCCGGCGCGAATCAGCAAACGGCGCACGGGAGCGATGGCGAATGCTGCGCGCAGGAGGCCGTGGAAGACCACGCGCTGGCGCACGGGCTTCTTGCGAAAGCCCATCTGCAGCTTGAAGGCGTCCAGTTCCTCCACCGGCTCGGGCGACTCGATGCCGAACGTCACTTCGCGCAGGCCGCGGCGCACCAGCATTTCTTCGGTCAGCGTGTAGATCAGCGCGTTGTTCGGGTAGTGTTTGAGGAGGTGGCCGGCCGAGCGCGCCTGGAAAAACTCGCAGACGTCGTCCACGAGGACGGCGATCAGGTAACAGGCGAATTCGCCGTCGTGCCAGGCGCTCCAGATCTCGACGGCTTCTTCCTGGTCGGCGGCGCGCAGCATGCGGTGCCAGGCTTCCACAGCGGCCGGCGAGGCCCGGTTCTGCCTCTGCATGGTTTCCACGAAAGCGGTCTCGGCCACCTTGGCGAGTTCGCTGCCGCTGATGCGGCGGATCTCGTTGCGGCCGAGGCCGCGGCGGATCTTGCTGCGCGTGTTGGCCGAGAGTTTATCCAGTCCGTAGTCGGCGGTGTCGCAGACCAGCTGGAAGCTCGGGCGGCCGCCGTCGGCTTCGCCGGCGATGTAGCGCAGGCCGGCCAGGCGCTCGCGGCGGATGAGCTCGGAGGCTTCGCCGGGAGCCAGCGTCACCGGGCGATGGCTTGGCAGGGCGAGCAGGAAGCGCGGCGCGGCTTCGTACCACCAGGCGCTCTGGCTGCGAGCGATGCGCACGCCGGAGCGTTCGTAGAAGCGGGCGAAGCCTTCGGCGTCGAGGCTCGGGCTTCGCGAGCCGGGGCCGGTCGAGCCGGTTTCAGCTGAGTTGGATCCAGCTGAGTCCGATCCGGCCGAGCCGGATTCGGCGGCGGCTGCGGCCGGATCCGGATCGCTGGGCGAGGGCGTGGTCACGTCCTCGTTCAGAGAAGCTGCGGCGTGGACGGCAGCTTGCTCGATCCCGTCAGGAACGCGTCCACCGCGCGCGCGCATTCGCGGCCTTCCCAGATGGCCCATACGACGAGGGACTGGCCCCGCCTGGCATCGCCGCAGGAGAAGACGCCGTCCACCGAGGTCTTCCAGTCGGTGGACTTCACGTTGCCGCGTTCGTCCAGGGCCACCCCGAGGCCGTCGAGGAGGGGACTCCTCTCGGGGCCGAGGAAGCCCATGGCGAGCAGCACCAGGTCGGCCTCGATCTTGAACTCGCTGCCGGGGATCTCGCGCAACTGGCGGCGGCCGTCGGCGTCGGTCACCCACTCGACGCGCACGCACTCCATGGCGGTCACCTTGCCGTTCTCGCCGAGGAACTGGCGGGTGTTGACCGCGAAGTCGCGTTCGGCGCCTTCTTCCTGGGAGCTCGAGGTGCGGAAGATCATCGGCCAGTAGGGCCAGGGCATGTCGGCCGTCCTCGTCTCGGGAGGCTTGGGCAGGATTTCCAGCTGCGTGACGCTCCTGGCGCCGTGGCGGTTGGAGGTGCCGATGCAGTCCGAGCCGGTGTCGCCGCCGCCGATCACGACCACGTGCTTGCCGGTGGCCTTCAGCGTGCCGGCCTTCGACTCCGGGTCGCCCGCCCCGCGCTTGTTCTGCTGAGGCAGGAAGTCCATGGCGAAGTGGATGCCGTCGAGGTCGCGGCCCGGCACGGTGAGGTCGCGGGGGTGGGTGGCGCCGGTCGAGAGCACCACGGCGTGGAAGTCCTTGCGGATCTGCTCCACGGAGATGTCGGTGCCGACGGCGCAGCTCGGCCGGAAGGTGACGCCTTCGGCTTCCATCTGCTCCATGCGGCGGTCGATCAGGTGCTTCTCCATCTTGAAGTCGGGGATGCCGTAGCGCATCAGGCCGCCGATGCGGTCGGCGCGCTCGAACAGCGTCACGTCGTGGCCCGCGCGGGCGAGCTGCTGGGCGCAGGCCATGCCGGCCGGGCCGGAGCCGACAACGGCAACCTTCTTTCCGGTCTCGACGAGGGGAGGCTGTGGCCTCACGTAGCCGGCCTTCCAAGCGTGGTCGATCACGTTCTTCTCGATCAGCTTGATGGCGACGGGATCGTCGTTGATGCCGAGCACGCAGGCTTCCTCGCAGGGCGCGGGGCAGATGCGGCCGGTGAACTCCGGGAAGTTGTTGGTGGCGTGGAGGGCCTCGATGGCCTCCTTCCAGCGGCCCCGGTACACGAGGTCGTTCCAGTCGGGGATCACGTTGCCGAGGGGGCAGCCGTTGTGGCAGAACGGAATGCCGCAATCCATGCAGCGCGCGCCCTGGGTCTTCAGGACGTCCTCCGAGGGCTTGCCCTCGAACTCCTTCCAGTCGCGAAGCCTCTCTTCCACAGGCCGCCGCGGCGGAATCTCCCGCGGATACTCCAGAAATCCAGTGATCTTTCCCATAACGTCCGTCCTGTCCCGGAGCCCTCGCCCCGTCCGCGTCCCCGCGTGTCAACCCGCGAGGGTCGCTCGAAATTCTCTATCCCAACTCCGCCGACCCACCGCCACGAAAAATGTACCTGTCCCCATTTCCAGAAACCTGTACCTGTCCCGGGTTTCCGGCGTCGCGGGGGGCGGGGCTGTGCGTGCAGGCGTCTCCGCAGCGCAGCGAGGACTAGCCTGCGCGCACAGCCCCGCCCCCCGCGACGCTACCGCGACATCCGATTACACGGCCGCGAGTTTCTGGGCTTCGGCGTCCAGGTGCATCGACTCGAGGACCTTGCGGTACTCGGTCGGCATCACCTTGACGAAGCTCCCGCGGGAATCGTCCCAGTGGTCCAGCAGCCTCTGCGCCAGCGCACTCTTGGTGTACTGCACGTGCCGCACCAGCAGCTGGTGCACGCGGCGCCGGTCTTCTTCGGTCTCGAGTCCCAGCAATTCGACCATCCCGAGGTTGCAGCGCTTGCGGAAGTCGCCTTCCTCGTCGAGCACGTACGCGATGCCGCCGCTCATGCCCGCCGCGAAGTTGCGCCCCGTCGTGCCCAGCACCAGGATGATGCCGCCCGTCATGTACTCGCAGCCGTGGTCGCCGATGCCCTCGACCACCGCGATCGCGCCGCTGTTGCGCACGCCGAAGCACTCGCCCGCGCGGCCGTTCACGAAGACCTCGCCCGCGGTGGCCCCGTACAGGCCCACGTTGCCGATCACGATGTTGTTCTCGGCCGCGAACTTGACGCCGTCCGGCGGCTGGATCACGACCTGGCCGCCCGACATTCCCTTGCAGAAATAGTCGTTGGCATCGCCCTTGATGGTGAGCGACACGCCGCGCGCCAGGAAAGCCGCGAAGCTCTGGCCCGCCGAGCCGGTGAAATCGACCTGCACCGTGTAGGGCGGCAGGCCTTCCTCGCCGTAGCGCTTGGTGATCTCGTGCGACAGCGTGGTGCCCACCGTGCGGTTCACGTTGCGGATCGGCATCGCCAGGCGCACCGGCTTCTTCGATTCCAGTGCTGAAGCCGCCAGCTTGATCAGCTCGTTGTCCAGGGCCTTGTCCAGGCCGTGGTCCTGGGGCTCCGTGCCGCTGATGCCGATCTCCGGTCCGACTTCGGGCTTGTGGAGGATGGGCGAGAAGTCGATGCCACGCGCCTTCCAGTGCGTGATGTTGTCGCGCACCTTCAGCCTCTCCACGTGCCCGGTCATCTCCTGCACCGTGCGGAAGCCGAGCCTGGCCATGATCTCGCGCAGCTCTTCGGCGACGAAGTACATGAAGTTGATCACGTGCTCGGGTTCGCCGGTGAAGCGCTTGCGCAGCTCCGGGTCCTGGGTGGCGATGCCGACCGGACAGGTGTTCAGGTGGCACTTGCGCATCATGATGCAGCCCTCGGCCACCAGCGCCGCCGTCGCGAAGCCGAACTCGTCGGCGCCGAGCAGCGCCGCAATGGCGACATCGCGGCCGGTCTTGAGCTGGCCGTCGGTCTCCACGCGGATGCGGCTGCGCAGGCCGTTTTCCACCAGCACCTGCTGGGTCTCGGCCAGTCCGAGCTCCCAGGGGATGCCCGCGTGCTTGATGGAGCTGAGGGGCGAGGCGCCGGTGCCGCCGTCATGTCCGCTGATCAGCACCACGTCGGCCTTGGCCTTGGCCACGCCGGCCGCGATCGTGCCCACGCCAACCTCCGCCACCAGCTTCACGCTGATGCGCGCCGCCGGGTTGGAGTTCTTCAGGTCGTGGATCAGCTGGGCCAGATCCTCGATCGAATAGATGTCGTGGTGGGGCGGCGGCGAGATCAGCCCCACGCCCGGCGTCGAGTGGCGGGTCCGGGCGATCACCTCGTCCACCTTGTGGCCGGGCAGCTGGCCGCCCTCGCCGGGCTTGGCCCCCTGCGCCATCTTGATCTGCAGTTCGTTGGCGCTGGTCAGGTAGGCCGCCGTCACGCCGAAGCGTCCCGACGCCACCTGCTTGATCGCGCTCTTGGCCGAATCGCCGTTCGCCATCGGCTCGTAGCGCCACGACTCCTCGCCGCCCTCGCCGGTGTTCGACTTGCCGCCGATGCGGTTCATCGCGACCGCCAGCGTGGTGTGGGCCTCGCGCGAGATGGAGCCGAAGCTCATCGCGCCGGTCTTGAAGCGCTTCACGATCTCGGCGACCGGCTCCACCTCGTCCAGGGCAAGCGACTCGGCCGCCGGCACGAAGTCGAGCAGGCTGCGCAGGGTGCACAGGTGCTTGTCCTGTTCGTTGACGAGCTTGCTGTAGCTCTTGAAGTTCTCGTAGCGCCCCGAGCGCACCGCGTGCTGGAGGCGGGCCACCGTCTCCGGGTTGAACAGGTGGAACTCGCCGCGGCGGCGCCACTGGTACTGGCCGCCGGGCACGAGGCCGGTGTCGTCGGCGACTTCCTGCCGCCAGGCGCGCTCGTGGCGCATCGCCACCTCGCGGGCGAGGACCTCGAAGCCGACGCCCTGGATTCGCGAGGACGTCCACGCGAAGCAGCGGTCGATCACCTCGTCCGACAGCCCGATGGCCTCGAAGATCTGGGCCCCGCGGTAGCTGGCCAGCGTGGAGATGCCCATCTTGGACATGGTCTTGAGCAGGCCCTTGCCGATGGCCTTGCGGAAGTGCTCGACGACGTCGTCTTCCTTCAGGCCGTGCAGCTCGCCCGCCTCGGACATGTCCACGAGGGTGTCGATGGCCAGGTAGGGGTTGATGGCCCCGCAGCCGAAGCCGACGAGCAGCGCGAAGTGCATCACCTCGCGGGGCTCGGCCGATTCCAGCACGATGCCGGTGAGCATGCGCTGGCCCGCACGGATCAGGTGGTGGTGCACGGCGCCCACGGCGAGCAACGACGGCACCGGGTCGAGGTGCTCGCTGACGCCGCGGTCCGAAAGGATCAGCACCTCGCATCCGCGGGCGACGGCCTGCGAGGCCTCCTCGCAGATGCGGTCGAGGGCGGCCACCAGTCCCTCCCGCCCGCTGCCGGCCGGGAACAGGATGCCGATGGTGCAGCTGCGGATGCCGTTGGCGTCCACTTCGCGGATCTGGGCAAGCTCCTCGTTGGTGAGCAGAGGGTGGGCGATGCGCAGCTGGCGACAGTGCTCGGGCGTTTCCTCGAAGATGTTGCCCTGGCGACCGATGCTGGTCTCCAGCGACATCACCAGTTCCTCGCGGATCGGGTCGATCGGCGGGTTCGTCACCTGCGCGAACAGCTGCTTGAAGTAGTTGAACACGAGCTGGGGCTGGTCCGACAGGCAGGCCAGCGGCGTGTCGGTGCCCATCGACCCCACCGGCTCCTGGCCGTTGAGGGCCACCGGGAACAGCAGCACCGACAGGTCCTCCTTCGAGTACCCGAACAGGTTCTGCAGGCGCTCGAGTTCGGCGCCCTCGGCGTGCCAGTCCACGTTCTCGGCAGGCGGCAGGTCGTCGAGATCGACGGTCTGCTCCTTCAGCCAGATGCCGTAGGGGTGGCGGGCCGACATCTTCAGCTTCAGCTCGTCGCCGGTGATGATGCGCTTCTCGTCGAGGTCCACGCAGAAGATGCGGCCGGGATGCAGGCGCTCCTTCTGGACGATGTCTTCGGGGGCGACGTCGATCACGCCGGTTTCCGACGCCATCACGACCATGCCGCTCCTGGTCACCAGGTAGCGCGAGGGCCTCAGGCCGTTACGGTCGAGCACGGCGCCGATGCGGCGCCCGTCGGAGAACGCGATCGAGGCCGGGCCGTCCCAGGGCTCCATCATGTTGGAGTTGTAGCGATAGAAGTCCTTGCGCTCGGGCGGCATGCCCTCGTGCTTCTCCCAGGCCTCCGGGATCATCATCGCGATGGCATGGGGCAGGGACCGGCCGGTGCGGGTGAGCAGCTCCAGGGCGTTGTCGAAGGACGCCGAGTCGCTCTGCCCGGGCGCGATCACCGGCAGCAGCTTGCCCATGTCCTCGCCGTAGACCGGCGAAGAGAACAGGCTCTCGCGGGCCGTCATCCAGTTGATGTTGCCGCGCAGGGTGTTGATCTCCCCGTTGTGCGCCATGAAGCGGAAAGGGTGCGCCAGGCGCCAGGTGGGCAGCGTGTTGGTGCTGAAGCGCGAGTGGACCAGGGCCAGGGCGCTCTCGCACAGCGGGTCGCGCAGGTCCGGGAAGAACCCGTCGAGCTGGGACGAGATGAGCATGCCCTTGTACACGATGGTGCGCGACGAGTAGCTGCAGATGTAGGTGTGGTACGCGATGTCGCCGCCGACAGCGGTGACGGCGTTCTCGACGCTGCGCCGGGCCACGTACAGGCGCCTCTCGAGTTCCTCGTCGGCCAGCTCGCGCTCGGGCGCCACGAAGAGCTGGGCGATGTGGGGCCTCTTGCTGTCGGCCACCCGGCCCACGTAGCGCTGGCCGGTCTGTGGATCGACGACCACCACCGGCACGTCGCGCCAGCCGAGAGGGCGCAGGCCGGCTTCGGCCGAGGCCGCTTCGATCATCGACTTGGCGCGCGCGAGATCAGCGCCTTCCGGGGGCAGGAAGGCCATGGCCACGCCATAGTGCCCCGCCAGGGGAAGCTCGAAGCCGAGTTCGGACGCGCGCGTGCGCAGGAGGCGGTCGGGAATCTGGAGGAGGACGCCGGCGCCGTCGCCGGTCTCGGCGTCGCAGCCGCAGGCGCCGCGGTGCTCGAGACGCTTGAGGACCTCGATGCCGGTTTCGACGATCGCGTGGCTGGCTTCGCCACGGATGTTCGCGACGAACCCGACGCCGCAGGCGTCGTGTTCGATGAGGGAGGAAGTGAGTCCCTTCTCTCGGCTGTTCGATGTGCTCATGTTGTCGTTCCTCTGGCCGTCGGCCCGCCGGGTGTCGCCACCCCGCCTGCCGCGGCTTGCCGTCGCGGAGGGGGTCTGCCCACCGCGCCTGCCGATTTGTGCCCCCGGCGGACCGCTCCGGGGCGGTCCCCGGGGTCCGGCGCTCTCGCCGGGTGCTCTCTGCTCCGTTGGAGCCCGACGCAGGACGGGCGGTCCATGGAAGCCCGCCGAAGGCCGGGCGGTCGGTTCCTCTACTCAGGCAGCCTAAAGAAGTCAACGTTTCGACCGGCGCGGCCTAAGAAATGTTGTACTGCCATACAATCTGGCCTAAATTCTCCCTTCACGGCTACGAAGTGGCCAAAAGGTGAACAATGAGAAAGCTCGACGAACAGGAACTGAAGATCGCGAAGGCCCTGACGCGCAATCCGCGCCTCTCGGACAACCGCCTGGGCGAGGTCTACGACATCCCGGTGCGCACCGTCAGTCGCAAGCGGGCCCGCCTCGAGAAGGAGGGCCTGCTGCGTTACTTCGCCGAAGTGGACATGTCGGCCGACGGCACGGGCTACTTTCCGTGCAGCCACATGTACATCATCCGCTTCCGCGTGGGCGTTACCGTGAGCCAGATCCAGGACGAGATCCGCCACGAGCCGAACGTGGTCACGGTGTTCACCGAACTGATTCGCGAGTCGCACATCGCCGAGATCGACGGCAGGGTGGCGCTGGTGATGGTGGTCGAGGGCACCTCGGATGCCGACATCGTCGAGAGTTTCCAGCAGAAGATCGTGCCGTCCTTGCAGAAAAACCACGGCAAGGATTCGATCGAGGACATCTCGACGATACGGCTCCTCGGCAGGGTGCGCATCCTGCGCAACTACCTTCCGGCGGTGAACATGGAGAACGGCATGATGAAACCCGACTGGAGCACCGACTCCATCTTCGTCGCATGAAGGCCGCGCCGGACGAACTTCGTGCCCGCTACGGCCCCTGGGCCCTGGTGACGGGCGCCTCCTCGGGCATCGGCCGTGAGTTTGCGCTGCGCCTGGCAGCCGCAGGAATCCACGTGGCGATGGTGGCGCGTCGCCGCACGGCGCTGGAGGAACTGGCCGCCGAGATCCGCTCGAAACACGGCGCCGAGTGCCGCGTGGTGGAGATGGACCTTTCCGAGCCCGGCGCGGCCGCGCGGCTGGCCGCCGAGGTGTCCGACCTCGAGATCGGACTGCTGATCGCCAACGCGGGGACGGGCTGGATCGGCCGCTTCGACCGCCAGGCCCCCGAGTCGCATGGTGCGCTGATCCGACTTCACTGTGAGATGCACGTGGAACTCACGGCGAGACTGTTGCCGGCGATGAGCCGGCGCGGGCGCGGCGGTATCATCATCGTGTCCTCGATGGGCGGCTTGGTGCCCTTGCCCTACTACGCCGTCTACAGCGGCACGAAGGCCCTGCTCCAGAACTGGGGCGAAGCGCTTGCCGTCGAGATGCGCGGGACGGGCGTGGACGTGCTGGTGCTCGCACCCGGCGACACCAAGACCGGGTTCCAGGAGGCGGCCGGCGAGATGTCCACGCGCTGGTCGAGCGTGGAGGACGTGGTCTCCGAGGCCCTGTCCGGACTCGGCCGCCGCAGCGTCGTGGTGCCGGGCCTCGAGAACCGCCTCTCCCTGCTGGCCGCTCGCTTCCTGCCGCGCAAGTGGTTCCTCGACATCGTGGCCAAGCGCCAGAGCGAGCAGACTCCGGAGGACAGAAAATGAAGACGAGAGCCTTCAGTCGCATCGCCTGCGCCGCAACGGCGGCCGTCGTGCTCCTCGCCTGGAGCGCCGGTGTCGCCGGTGCGGAATCGAAATCGGCCCAGGATCCCCCGCGCCGCGACGAGTTCGGTGTCGTTCCCGAAGACGCCACCGACAAGGACCTCCTGCTCCCGGACCCCGTCCTCGACCGCAACTGGCCGGGGCCCCGGCCGGGACTGGGTGATGCGGACCCCGGCTACATCGCGCCCGACGAGGGCGAACTGGACCCCTTCCGTGTGGAGGAAGCGCCCCCGCCGCTGCCCGCGCCCGCCGCGCCCGACGCGGAAGGCGAGCAAGAGAAGGTGCCGACCCGTCCGCTGCGCCCCCTCATCGGCCCCGACGGAAAAATCGACTCCGGCAGCCCCGTTCCGGAAGCCGAACCCGGCGATCTCGATTTTCTCGAGCTCGACGAAGCCGAACGCAACGAAATGGAGGAGGAAGAGAGCCGTCCCTCTCCCCTCGAGCACGACGACAGCGAGTTCAACGACGAGATGGGCGACCCGGGAGACTGGTGACGATGGCCAACGTGCGCGAAAAGATCCGCCTGAGCGACGAGGAGATCCGCGATTTCTTCGCTTCCGCCAAGACCGTGGTGGTGGCTACCGCCAACCACGACGGCTACCCGCACCTCGTGCCCATGTGGTACTCGATGCTCGACGGCCTGGTGCACATGCACACCTACAAGTCGTCGCAGAAGGTGAAGAACATCGAGCGCGAACCGCGCGGCTCCATCCTGGTGGAAGACGGCACCGACTACGACAAGCTGCGGGGAGTCTTCGTTCGGGGCCGTTTCCAGATCATCGACGACCAGGACCTGTGCTACCGCATCGCCGTCGCCTCGGCGAAGAAGTACCAGGGCCTCGACGAAGACACCGCCGGCGCCGCGCTGCGCTACTACATCCGCAAGCGCGTGGCGCTCGTCTTCCACCCCGAGAAGACCTCGAGCTGGGACCACCGCAAGACGACCGCGCCCGGGGCCTAGCAGTCTGGCGCCCTAGTCAGGCTCTTCGGAACGGAGCGCGGCCGGCGCAGTCTTCTGGCCGAGGCAGATACCGAGGAAGGGCGACACGGCCTCCTGGAGAATGGTCTCGATCTGGTCGAGGAAGAACCCGAGGCCGGAATTGGCGATCTGGCAACCGAAGCTCCCGGTGAGGGCCACATCGTCGGTTGTCAGCTCCGTCACGGACGAGTTCTGGATGCTCTGGATCCGCAATCCGTCCGCGTCCAGGCCCAGCCGGGCGTCGATGCGAATGGTCGGACTCCCGCCGGGATTCGTGTCGATCTCGAGCATGCACTCCCCAACGAGAGGCACCGTGACCGAAAGCGGGGTAACCGTGGCCAGTCGCATGCGCATCGTGAGGTCAACGCTGTTCTGTCCGACCACGATCACGGGCGTCGCTTCGACCATGTCCACATGGACGGGTCCGCAGGTCGGCGAGGGCACGCCGCCGGGACAGCAGAGTTTGGTGTCGGTTTCGCAGTAGGGCGGTGGTTCGAAATCGCCGTTCGCGTCCAGGCCGAAGGCCGCGATGATCTGCTCCGGTTGGGGATCCAGGGGCTCGTAGCAGCAGGTGAGGCAGGCCAGTTCGACCTCCTGTCCCACCGCCGACCTCAGGCACAGGAGCGCATCACTGGCCGTCTGGGACGCGGAGGCGTTCAGGTCGCAGATGCAGTCCTCACAGCCGACCGTGCCCACGGCAGCCCTCAGCACATGGAGACAGTCGCTGGCCACCGGCCCGTCGCCGTCACTCAGCGGCTGCCCGCAGTCGCGAAGGGCTGCCCGCGAAGGCGTGGCCCCGCCCAGCGTCAGGATGAAGGCGAGCAATCCAAAAGTCGCAGAACGCGAAGCGAAGGAACCGGGTGTCATGGGCAATCCTCGCCGGCGGCGTCCCGCCACCGGCCCCCCGAAGATTGCCAGAAGGACGTGTTCCCCGTCCAGCACAGAAAGGACGACCCGAGTCTTGGAGGGAGGACGCGGTGCGAAGCCGACCCGCGTCTTGGAGGGAGGGCGCCGGGGCCTGCGTGCGTGCGTCTCCGCACGCGCCGAGGAAGGGGCGACCCGAGTCTTGGAGGGAGGGCGCGGTGCGAAGCCGACCCGAGTCTTGGAGGGAGGGCGCCGGGGCCTGCGTTCGGGCGTCTCCGCAGCGAGCGCAGCGAGCGAGGACTAGCCCGAACGCAGGCCCCGGCGCCCTCCCGATAGCGACGACTCGCGATGTCGCGCAAGCCCCGGCGCCACGAACTACATGTAAATCCCGCCCATGAAGTCGAAGTCTTTGCGGATCATCACGTTGACGCAGGCCGCCTTGCCGCTGGCGTAGGCCCGCTCGAGGGCCGGGCGGATCTGGTCCGGCTCGGTGACCAGCTCGCCGTAGCCGCCGAGAGCCTCCACCACCTTGTCGTAGCGCGTCGGGGCCAGCTCCGTGGCCACCAGGCGCTCGCGCCCGTACATCATCACCTGGGGGCGCATCATCTGGCCCCAGGCCGCGTCGTTGCCGATGATGCCCACGATGGGAAGGTTGTGGCGGATCGCCGTGTCGTACTCGAAGCCGTTCAGTCCGAAGCTGCCGTCGCCGTAGATGATGAGCACGCGCTTGTCGGGGTTGGCCAGCTGGGCCGCGATGGCAAACGGCATACCGACGCCGAGCGTTCCGAGGGGCCCCGGATCCATCCACAGGCCGTTCTTCGGCACCGGCACCACCTTGGCCGCCTTGGCCACGATGTCGCCGCCGTCGCCGATGAGGATCATGTCGTCCGTGACGAAGTCCGCGATCTCCTTGCAAAGGCGCATCGGGTCGATCGGAACTTCCTCGGAGCTGAGGTTGGCAGCCAGCGCTGCTTCTTCCGCGTCTTCCTTGGCCCGCCACTCGGTGACGATGGCGCTGTAGTCGAGCTTCACGCCGTCCTTGGCCATCACCTCGAGCATGTTGTCGAAGATGAGGCCGATGTCGCCCACCATGCCGACATCGGCGCGGCGGTTCTGGCCGATCAGCGTGGCGTCCAGGTCCATCTGGATGATCTTCGCGGTGGCCGGGATCGACTTGCCGAAGCGCATGCGGAAGTCGAGGAGGGAGCCGGCCAGGATCACGCAGTCGGCCGCTTCCATGTAGTCGCGGCGCGTGCGGTTGAAGAAGTAGGGCGAGTCGTGGGGCACGGTGCCGCGCCCCATGCCGTTGCAGTAGCAGGGCATCTTGGTGGCGGCCAGGAAGCGGTTGAGCGAAGCGGCGCCGTTCGACCACTTGACGCCGGTGCCGGCCATCACCATCGGCATCTTCGCGTCCTTCAGCAGCGCGATGGCGGCGCGCACAGCGCTTTCCTCGGGACGGACGCGCGGCGGCGCCATGGGAGCCGGGCAATAGGCCGTCTCCAGGTTGGCCGGACCGCCGAGGACGTCGATGGGAATTTCGAGATAGGAAGGTCCGGGATTGCCGGCGAGCGCGAAGCGGATGGCTTCTTCCACGAACTCGCCGAGGCGGTCGGAGGCGTAGCACGCGTTGGCCCACTTGGTGATGGGCCGCATCACCGAGATGTGGTCCATCTCCTGGAGAGAGCCGCGACGAAGGTTGGCCAGCGGGCCCTGGCCGCCGATCACGAGGATGGGCGAGTTGGCGCGCCACGCGTTGGCGATGCCGGTGACGCCGTCGGTGGCGCCGGGGCCGGCCGTCAGCACCGCGACGCCGACGCGGCCGGGATGGAGGCGGGCGTAGGCGTCGGCCGCGTGCACGGCGGCCTGCTCGTGGCGGACGTCGATCACGCGGATGCCTTCGTTCAGGCAGCCGTCGTAGATGGCCATGACGTGACCACCCGAGAGTGTGAAGATGCAGTCGACGCCAGCTTTCTTGAGCGCCCGTGCAACGAGCTTTCCACCGTCCATCGTGTCGTCCTCTACTTTTTGTGTTTGGGCAACGAAGTTCGCGGGTTTGCCCGCCGGGAAAGCCCGGCCGCCGCGAGACGGGTGGGTATACCTGCCGTGCCCGGGAAGGCAAAACGGGGCCGTTCGCGGCCGCGGAGCGGCTTCGGCCTGACGAAGCGCGCGCCTTCACGATTGACATCCGGCGCTTCGGCTCCTACCGTCGCCACGCGAGCCGACCCAGGACGATTGTCGTCCTCCGTCGGGAACGAGGTGAGAATCCTCGACTGCCCCGCAACTGTGAGGGGGGACGAACGTCGCAGGAAGCCACTGGGCCATGAGGCCTGGGAAGGCGCGACGGTTCGGATGATCCCCGAGTCAGGATATCGACGCGGCTTGCATGGGTTGAACCTTCCGACGGGGAAGGGGCGGCCGGGACGCACGTCGCAGGCAGGCCGATCGCTCGGCGCCCGCGCGCGGGCGCTCCGATCCTCTCTTTTTCTCGAGACGGCGGGTTCTTCCTCCCAACCCCGGCGAGGGCCGGAAGGAGAACTGCCATGCGTCATTCCATCGTCGCGACCGCAATCGCGATCCTCGTTCCTTCGACTGCCGCGGCGGCCACCGTTCCGGCCGCCGGCTACCTGTACCAGCGCGAGGTCCTTCCCGAGCTCACGGAGGCCTGCATCGCGCACGCTCCCGGCGGCGTCTTCGTCGCCGTCGGAGCGCCGCTGGCCTTCCCGACCCCGATGGGCGGCACCCGTAGCATCCTGTTCGTCTCCGACGGCGGCGCCGTGCGCACGGTGGCCACCGGCCTCAATTCGGTTGGCGATTGCGCCTACGACGCGGCCGCCGACGTTCTTTACGTGACCGACAGCGGCCAGGAGTTCAGCGGGGCGGTCACCGGCGACACCGTCTTCGCCATCCCGGGCGACGCGACGAACCTCCCCGTCGCCGGCCTCGAAGTGCTTCCCGCCGGATCGATCGCGTATGCCTTTTCGGTCAGCCTCTTTGGCGACGGCCTGCTGGTGAGCGACGCCGCCGGCGACGGCCTCGGCAGCGTGCTCGAGATCGACCTGGCGGGCATGACGCCGTCGGCCTCCACCTTCGCGAGCGGCTTCGACTACACCGGCGGGGTGGTGGTGGACGGCGACCGCGTGCTCGTGGCCGAGGCGGTGCAGCCCAGCTTCGAGAGCCGCTTCAACGAGTACACGCCGGCAGGAGTCTTCGTCTCGACCGTTTCGGGCCCCACCTACGACCACGGCTCCATCGATCTCGACATCGCCCTGGACGGCGGCGTGCTGGTGAGCGGCGCGCCCACGCTCGCTTCGGTGGACGAAGGCGGCGTGGTGTCGCCGCTGGTCTCCGGCCTCGACGGCGGCACTGATTTCGACGCGTTCGGCGGCGGAATCTCCGTGCAGGACTTCACCGGTCGCATCGACTTCCTGGCGTCGTCCTTCAGCGGCGACGACGACGACAAGAGCGTGCATCGCCTCGTCCCCATCGACCGCCTCGTGCCCGGCGGCGGCTCCACCGCCAGCGACTGCACCGTCGAGTTCTACGGGCTAGAACTCGTGGCGCCCTCGCCGACGCGCCCGGCGCGCTCGGCCATCTGCGTGGACGGCGCCGCCTGCGATGCCGACGGCGCGGCCGACGGCGCCTGCACCTTTCCCCTCGGCCTCTGCCTGAACGTGGACGACCCGCGCCTGGCCGATTGCACGCCGTCGTCCGTCGGAACTCTCGAACTGCGCCGCGCCCGGCCCGAGAGCGCCGAGCTCACGGCGCTGGTGGCCGAGGCGGCCTCGCTGCTGCCGACGA